>JARDZZ010000190.1 GCA_029240595.1 Nitrospira sp.
GCGTTCGTCAGATGGCAATTGGGCGAGTCCTTCGTGAAGGAGCTCGGCGTCCAGGCGTGTCACAGGAAAGAGGCCAATACAGCAATGAGAACAGCCTATACGACAGGCCACCTGGCCCAGCAAGGCGGCGCTGGCCCGATGAAACCACTCATCGGTTTTTCTCGCAAGTCTGGCGAGGTGGGAACGACCGTGGGCCGGCATGGGCCCTATTCTTCTGGCGATGGGGCGGACATATCGACGATCAACGTGCCCTTTGGAGAGTAAAAACCTTGTCCATCGATCTGGACGATTCCGTCGCAGTTTTCCTGATAAAACTCGAGGATCCACCCGTTGAAGTCGTAGCCTTCTTCCGTGATGTCGGCCGGGTCGTGCCGGGTCAGGAGGATGAAACGTGCTTTTTTAAGCGTGTCCGCAACCAACGAGGCTTCCACATCGTCATAGGAGGTGAGGGCCTCCAGAAACTGGCCTTTTTCCTGCTCGAACGCCTCCTGATAGGTGCCTCGGTCCCGGAAGCAAAACACCTGTATGGGTTTTCTAGCCCGAGAATATTGCAATGCCACGTGGGCCCATGCCCATTCGTCCAGTGCTTCATCGTTCATATCGGGAGGCAGAATGGGGAGCTGACCACGCGATTTCAGGAAATCGATCATCAGGCGGAGTGGAGAGGGATTCTCCTTGTGGCAGAACACCCGGGAGTAGATAAATTTTTCGGCAGCGGTTTCAGCGGGTTGTGCCGTTGCCGGCAGAATAGGAAGTTGTTTACCCATGAATAAATCCTCAATAACCGATGCCGTCTGACACCAGATTTGGGCCGCGGCGTGCCATTACTCTACGATGCTTGGTCTTGAAACTGCAAGGCCTCCATGGAGCGTTTCCCTACGCCTGGAGCGTGTTTTTCGGTTGACAGGCCAAGAACGCTTGGATAGACTCCCGCAGGTTTTTGGCTGGAAACATCCATCACGGTCTCTTTGACGAGTCACTTCATCGCACGAAGTCTCCACTGAGAGGCAGCAGCCCGCAATTCACCTCATTCTGTTTTTAAGGGAGGGTTTCTCGTATGGCTAAATCAATGACGAAGTCGCAGATAGCCGATCATGTGGCTCAAAAGGCCGGGCTGACCAAGAAAGCGGCCGTCCAATTGCTGGATGACTTTGCGGCCTTGGCATATCGGGAAGCGAAGAATGTCTTTGTGGTGCCCGGTATCGGTAAGCTCGTGCTCGCCAATCGCAAGGCACGAATGGGACGCAATCCCCAGACAGGTGAAGCGATCAAAATTCCTGCTAAGCGGGTGGTCAAGTTCCGCGTGTCGAAGGCCGCCAAAGACGCCATTCTCGGTAAGAAGTAACCAATCATCGGGCGCGAAGCTCACACGCTTTCCGCCTTGCGCCTGTCTTGACGAAGGGCCGGCTCCCTCTAGGGCGCCGGCCCTTCCCATTCGCGAAACACAAGATCGTTTTGTGAACTGATTCGCTCACCGAGTCAGGAGTGGGTCGGCCCCAGGCCGCTCCCGCCGAACCCGTCATGGCCGACGAGTCGGATCGCATCGCCGTCATGCACCAACGAGTCGTCGCTGGCGATTTTTTTGTTGATCGTGACCAGCACCTTTTTTTCGCGAATGAGTTGGAGCAAGTGCCGTAGCTGGACACCCTGGCGTTGGATCACTTGCCGCACCGTCATTGGCGAAGCCAATTCACAGGCGACGTCTCGCTCGCCGTCGGCCGTCTGGAGTTGTCCCATAAGGGAGATAGTCACCATATGATTTACCCACTCTCCACTAGACCCGGTTGACTCCATCTGAACGCCACTTGATAATGCCCGGCCATGCCGCAGTTGGATGTCCATAATCCGGGGATGCCCGATCTGCAGTTCGTGCTCTTTGTGTCGGCGCTCTGTACCTCGAATCTTGAATCCATCAATGTGCCGCAAGATCTCCGCGCGAGAATTTTCGACCGATGCTGGGCATTGATCAACACCGATACCCCACCTGTCGATCCGAAACAACGGGTTCTCGACCTCCGGCAGGGGACCGAACTCACGCTCGAGGCTTGTGTCTCCACCATTCGATCACTCTTGGCTGAGGCCGGTATTACGAAACTGATGTGGGACCATCCGGTGAGCAATCCGACGAGGGACAGCTCAGCAGCAGCTCAGCCGTTGATCGATCGACTCGGTCAATTGTACCCCGCCGATCCGGATATCGTCGATCCCCCGCCATCTCGGTCGGATGGTCGTTCGACGCGATGACTCCAGGACTGATGCCGTGAAGGTCACTCCACTCGATATTCCCGGTGCACTACTGATCGACCCCAGTCTGTTTCGCGATCGCCGGGGACTATTCTGCGAGACATTTCATGCGCAACGATACGTGGAAGCCGGTCTCAACGACCAATTCGTTCAAGACAACTTTTCTCGCTCAGTGCGGGGGACGTTACGAGGCCTTCACTATCAACAGCCGCATGCCCAAGGAAAATTGGTGATGGCGGTCCAAGGTACGATCTATGATGTCGTCGTCGATATTCGGAAGGGGTCTCCCACGTACGGAACCTGGCAGGGGTTCGAGCTGTCCTCGGACAACTATCGGCAGTTGTACATACCTCCCGGCTGTGCGCATGGTTTCTGCGTGACCAGCGAAGAAGCGGCCGTTCTCTACAAGTGCACCGACTTCTATTCGCCGAGCGACGAACGGGGCGTGATCTGGAACGATCCCGCGCTCGGCATCTCGTGGCCGGTCTCCACGCCGCTGCTTTCCCCCAAAGACCAAGCCTATCCTAGTTTAGCTGCGACTGAGCATGAGTTGCCGGTGTACAGTCCATCAACCCGTTGATCCTGTACTAATCGCTGGGCTATCTTAGAGCCCCTACAATGGACGTCACTGAGAGTGGTTGGTGAGGGATTTAACGAGGAGGATTCGATGAGCAAGAGCTTAAAAGGAACGAAGAGTCATGAAAACCTCAAGGGCGCCTTTGCCGGTGAGTCACAGGCAAACCGCCGCTACCTCTATTTCGCTCGACGGGCGGACATCGAAGGGTATCCAGATGTGGGCGGTCTCTTTCGCGATACCTCCGAGGCGGAAACGGGTCATGCCTTCGGCCACTTGGACTTTTTGAAGGAAGTGGGGGATCCGGCAACCGGAGTACCGATTGGCAATACGGAAGCCAACCTCAAGTCTGCCATTGAAGGTGAGACGTATGAGTACACCCAAATGTATCCTGGAATGGCCAAAACGGCGCGCGACGAAGGCTTCCAAGAGCTGGCAGAATGGTTTGAGACGTTGGCGAAGGCAGAGCGATCCCATGCAAACCGTTTTCAGAAAGGGCTGGACAGTTTGAAAGGCTGAGAGCGGCAACGGGCGTATCGGAGGGGTGGACTGAATCCGATTTAGTCCACCCTTCGTGTTTGAGGAAGCGTTTGGGGGAAAGATGAAAGGGCTGACTCTTCTGAGTTCGATGGACGCCGCGCAGCTGCAGAAAGAGACGCTTCGCATTTATGAAATCTGCGATGGATGTCGTCGGTGCTTCAACTTGTGCCCTTCGTTCAGCACGTTACTCAACGGCATCGACAGCTATGAAGGGGACGTGACGAAGTTGACGCCGGACGACCATCGTCGAATCGTCGACGAATGCTATTATTGCAAGCTCTGCTTTAATCACTGTCCCTACACGCCGCCTCATCAGTATGAAATCGATTTTCCGCACTTGATGATTGCCGGAAAAAGACAGCTTGCACTTGAACGCGGTGTGAGTTGGCGGGACCGGTGGCTGAATCGGACCGATCTCTTGGGCACCATCGGCAGCTGGACAGCCCCCCTCAGCAATTGGCTCATACGAAGCCCTATCGTCCGGCTGCTGGCCGATGTGATAGGTGGCGTTCATCGTGACCGACAGGTACTGCATTTTTCCCGCGAAACGTTTCCGCGCTGGTTCGCCAAGCGGACGAGGCCTGCCCGCCCGTCTGCCAAGAAAGTGGCCTTGTTTTCTACCTGTCTCGTGAATTACCAGGTGACAGACGTGGGCAAGGCTACTGTGCAGGTGTTGGAAAAAAACGGCGTCGAGGTGGTCGTTCCAGAACAGCGTTGCTGCGGGATGCCCGCGTTCGATACCGGAGACGTGAATGCGATTCAACGGACCATCGATGCGAATGTCGCCTCGCTGCACTCGTGGGTGGCCCAGGGGTATGATGTCGTGGTGCCGGCCGCCAGTTGCAGCTTGATGCTCAAACGGGAATATCCGGAGCTGCGGCCCAACGAGCAGACGAAGGCAGTAGCCCGAAGCACCTTCGATGTCTGTGAATACATGATGAAGATGAAAAAAGACGGCCAGCTTTCGATGGATTTCGTGAAGAAGCCGGGCCGTGTCGCGTATCAAATCCCTTGCCATCTTCGCGATCAAAACATCGGCTTCAAGTCCAAGGACCTGATGGAATGTGCCGGAGCGCAGGTGGAGCTCATCGAAAAGTGCTCCGGACATGACGGGGCATGGTCTGCCAAGTCCGAGTTTTTCGGCCTGTCCATGAAGATCGCCGAGAAGGCCGTACGCACTATCCAACAGCAGCCGGCCGACGTGATCGCGTCCGATTGTCCGCTCGCAGGTTTACAGCTGGATCAAGCCGGCGCTTCTGCCCACGTGGGCGGGAAGGCCGCGCTTCATCCCATTCAAATCGTCCGTGATGCCTATGGCCTGGGTCAATGAAGCCGTTGACTCGAGAAGATCTGTTATCTCTGCAGGACTATGAGCGCCAGCGCGACTCGTTTCGTTCCCGCATCATTGCCTTGAAACAACGGCGACGGCTGGCTCTCGGGCCGCTCATCAGCGTGGTGTTCGAGAATCGGGAGACCTTGCAGTTCCAAGTTCAGGAAATGATTCGAGCCGAGCATATCCAAGACCCCCTAAAAGTGCAGGACGAGTTGAACGTCTACAATGGTCTGCTACCGGCGGAACACGAACTCAGTGCCACCCTCTTGATTGAGATTACCGACGAGGCCACGATGAAGGAGTGGCTCGATCGATTCATGGG
>JARDZZ010000006.1 GCA_029240595.1 Nitrospira sp.
TGCTGAGCGTCTCCATCGCTCCGTTCATACCGCCTGAGAATGACATTAATGGCGTCCTCCGGAGTCTGTACGCTCGAAACCAGCCGGCCCCCGAGATTTTTGAAAAATGTTTCCTCGACCGGCGTCGCCCCAAGCAGCACCACTTCCTTTCCCGCCTTCAGTGCCAGTGCCACCTCGGAAACGGTCCCTGATCCGCCCAAACCGCAAGCCACAATGACCTGACTTGAAAACACGCAGATGTTGTTTCTCGCGCTGCCCATTTCCGTGACGATCGCCACGTCCACGTACTTGGAAATCTTGTCCCGTGTCGTGGGCAAGACCCCTACCGTCAAGCTCCTGGCCACTTTTTTTGCCCCCTGACTGGCGGCATGCATGACGCCCACATCGCGGCCGCCCGTCAGCAGCACCCACTCGCGCCGAGCAATAAGTTCCCCGAGCACTCGTGCATTCTCCACATCTTTTCTTCTCGCTTTGGCAGGCCCCATCACGCCCACGACATATCGCACGCATGCCCCTCCTGTTCGGAAATGAGGCGATTGTAGCCGGTTTGAGCCCAGGCTTGTCAAAGTGAGTACCGCTCGGTGGAAAACGCGTGGTTTGAATGGGGACCTGGTAAGTCATACGTCACGCCCTGTTAGAATCGGGACGCCGCAAGCGTGACATCGGCATGCGTCCACGCCTTTTCGAACCGTCCGGCGATCTCCTGAGCCTCCGATTCCTTCCGCTGGGCCTGTAGACTCTGCAGGAGGCCGAACAGACTCCATCCATTTTCGGGGTACCATTTCAAATCCGCCCTATATTCCGCTTCGGCTTCGGAAGCACGACTCGACAACAAGAGGACGGGACCGAGATACTGCCGCACAGGAAGCGGCCAATGCGGCGGCTCCGCACCCTGTAACGAGTCATCAAGGGCGACCGCCTCTTTCAATGCCCTGATCGCTTCGTCGTAACGCTGACGCTGTGCGGCGATTTGTCCGGCGAGCAGCCGTTCGGCGATCCTCAGTAGGTCTCTTTCGAGCTTGTCCTGTTGATTCTTGCTCCGTCGGAACTGCTTCGTCAGCGTCATGAGCGCCTGCCGCTCCCCTTCTGCGCCAGGGAATCGCCCTGTGCCAACTAAGGCCAGGCCACGTCCCAACCGCCAGATCCCTTCGACCAGTCGCAGGCCTTTCGATGGCGGCGGCTCGCGTAAGAGCTCTTCCCAGCGCCCGAAACGGATCAAGGCAAAGAGTTTCGTCGTCAGATAGGGCTCTTTGCTGCGGTTGCTTCGAGCTTCATCCTCCGTGATCGTAGAAACGAGCGAGGCGGCGGCCTGTAAGGCCTCCGCGCTCCGTCCTTCCATCATGAGCGAAGACCACAAAAAATGGAGGTTGTGACTATAGTAGCCGTCCGCATAATCGCCGGTCAGATGCGCACTCGTGAGGTAGTGTTCATCAACCTGCGCCGCCTCGGCATTTCTGACCGCCGATTCGTGATACTTCCCGACGCGTGCATAAATATGCGCCGGCATATGGACAAGGTGGCCAGCACCCGGCATCAAGCCGGGCAAACGGTCTGCGCAAGCCAGCGCGCGCTCCGGCTTCCCTGAAGCTTCGACGGCATGGATGTAGTAATGACAGGCGCCGGGATGATCAGGGTGCTTCTTGATCACCTCCTCGAGTGTCGACACGATCTCTTCCGTCCCCGGCTTGGGTTTACCCTCCGCCGTCCAAAAATCCCAGGGCCGCAGGTCCATGAGAGCTTCGGCGAACAGCACGCCGGCGTCCGGGTCGTCGGGATACGCTCGCCACACGGTGCGCATGGCGTCCGCATAGGCTTTATCGAGAGACGCGCGCGCAGCACGGCGTGTGGCCACATACCGCTTGGTCAGGGCGTCGATGTAGGCCCGCTCGGCGGGGCTGGCGGCAGCAAGGCGGTTTCGTGCTTGTTTCACCGCTTCGATGGCCCTGCGCTCGTCCTCTTTGGACATTGCCGCATTGATGTTCGGACCGAGAGCCAATCCGACGCCCCAGTAGGGCATGGGGGCGTTCGGATCCTGCTTCGCCGCTTCTTCGAACGCGCGAATGGCTTCTTCGTGATTGAATGCATAGACCAGCCGCAGGCCTTGATCAAAGTACCGCTGAGCCAACGCGGATGTGGTAGTGATGGGGTGATGCAGGGAACCGAGATTATCGTAGAGGGGCGTCTCGGCGTACAACGGTGGACTCGACATGAGAAGACCGAGCAGTGCGGCGGCCAACCGCGTGAGCCATCCTGCTTCGAACTCTCGATCACTCGTCATTCATGGTTCCTCAAAATCTGGTGACGCTTGAAAAATGGAAGTCCCGGAGGATGACGGCCGGCACCAACATTTTGCCCGTTTCGGAGGTGACGGCTTCAGCCGGTTCCGTGCACGCGTCCACATGCCTGAACACGCGCAATGGACTCTCGTGAAAACGAAAGTTGCGCACGGCGGACGTGATCTGGCCGTCCTCGACCAGAAATGTGCCGTCTCGTGTCATGCCTGTCAGCGTGAGGTCCGTTGGATTGACGGTTCTGATGTACCAGAAATTCGTCACAAGGATCGCCCGCTCGCACTGCTTGATCAGTTCCTGTGTCTTCAATGCCGTCGGCCCGGACGCGGACAAGCACGGCGCTTCCAGCGTCGCGATGCGCTTGATTCGCTGTTGTTTGGCGGTGAATCGGTCATACGCCAACTGCTTCAACACGCCCTTCTCTATCCACACCGCGTCTTCGCTCGGCAGTCCTTCATGGGTGAACCCCGTACCCAACAGGTCGGGATGTCCGGGGAGGTTCTGTAGCGTGAGTCGTTCGTCCAGGATCTGACGGCCGAGCTGATCGGCAAAGGGACTGGTCCCCTTCTCATAGGATTTGGCGTCCAGCGTCCAGAGCATCCAGCTCCACAGTCCCGCCACCGCGGCCGGCTCCAAGATGACCCGGTACCGACCGGGGGGCAGTTCTTGAACGTCCCGGCTTCGCTTGGCCTTGTTGATCGCCGTCAAGGTCCGGTCCTGGATCCGCAAATGATCGATCGAGCGGTGAGCCGCCGCGCTCCAACCGGTGGCATCTTCCGCTTGCACGGTAAGACTGAAACGCGCCTCCGTACGCTCTTCCTGTGCAAACAAGCCGTTGCTGGCGGCGATCCCTACCGACGCGACAGAAGAGGAGACAATACCGGCGGCTTCAAGATTTTCAATACGGCACTGTCCGATGGCTTCGTTTGCATATTCCAAACGTCGCGGCGGACCCGCCGCGGCCGTCTCCGGCCGGCTCGTCTGAAGCGTTGGAAAGATTTGCGGATCCGGGGGCGGCAGATATTCCGGATCCTCGGGAGACACACGGGCAATCCGTTCAGCCCGGGCGAGCGTATCTTGCACGGAGCCTGCGGAGAAATCCGTCGTGCTTGCAGATCCCCGGTGGCCATCGAACGCCACGGTGACGGTCAATGTCCCCCGCCTCGTATCGACATTTTGGATGATACGGCTGCTTGCGAAACGTGTTGTCCCGCTATGCTGATCGTACAGATTCACCACCGTCTGATCCGCAGACGAACGCTTGAGCACAAGGTCGGCCAGAAATCGGAATTCATCGCGCCCGGTCATTTTGGGCCAGGGTTTGACAGTCGTGATGCTCACGATCGGTTCATCCTTTGATCACGGCGGCACGGCGGAACCGCGCATGGGAGGCGGCGTGCGTCATCCAGCCCGACTGGCCAGGCTGGCCCTTTCCGCACGTGATGAAGCCATATCGCCGGCGGTACCGCCGGTCGGCGACCCCATCGCAGCTGTTCCAAAACTCCGGAGTGATGCCGTGATAAATGACGTCCCGGAGCATGTGGGTGCGCTTGCCGTTTTCAATGAGCCAGAAGGCATCGCCCCCGAACTGAAAATTGTAGCGGCGCTGGTCAATGCTGTAGGACCCATGGCCTTCAATGTAGATTCCCCGTTTCACGTCGGCGAGCAGGTCTTGGAGCGAAGCCTGGCCGGGCTCCAAACCGATGTTGGCAATCCGCACGATGGGCACGCTCCCCCAGCTATCGGCCCGGTTTGAACCTTTCGATCGGGCCTCGCCGATTTTTGAGGCCACCTCGCGGTTCGTGCAATAGCCGACGAATACCCCTTCGCGAACGATGTCCCACTTCTGACAGGCCACGCCATCGTCGTCGTAACCGGTAGCAGCCAGCGTGTCCGGTTCCGTGTTGTCCGCAACCAGATTGACTTGCGAAGAGCCGTACTGAAACGAGCCGCGCTTCTCGGGCGTGAGAAAGCTGGTCCCGGCATAGTTCGCCTCATAGCCCAGCGCCCGGTCGAGCTCGCTCGGATGGCCACAGGATTCATGCATGGTCAACGAAAGGTGCTCCGGATCGAGCACGAGATCATACGTGCCCGGTCGCACGGCCGGCGCTTTGACTTTTTCCACCGCCTGAGATGCGATACGAGGGGCCTCGGCCATAAAATTTGCCGACTCGATGAGCTCGTACCCCGTGCGCAAGTGCGGCGTCGTGAACGTTCGCGAGGCGAAGCGGCCATCATGCCGGGCAGTCGCCGTGAATTCCCCCTGTACTGCAAGCAAATCAAACTCCAGACGTGTGCCCTCGGTCGAAACGAACAGTTTCTTGTCGCCCCTTGCCCACAGACTTGCATGGCTGCGCACAACTTCCGGTTGGCGCTGCACGTACTCCATCACATCCTGAAGCAGCATGGTCTTTTGATCGAGCGGGACGGTGAAGGGATCGATCCGGTTGGCGGTGACGACTCGATCGCGATGTATCGGCTCATCCACAAGCCGCGCCCTCTCGCTGGCCAGAGAGGCCGATCCTTTGGCAATCTCGATCGCCAAATCAGCCACTCGCGGCACTTCCTCGAGGGACAGAATCGAACTCGCGGCAAATCCCCACCCGCCATGATACAGGACGCGCACGCCGAACCCGCTGTCGGCCACATCACGAACCGAAGCAATACGCCGGTCTTCGCCGCTGATCGTTTGGCTCATGCTCTGCATGAGGCGGATGTCCCCGTATTCCGCGCCGGACTCCCTCACGCGCTTCAACGCCAGTTCCGCCATTTCATCCCGGTCTGAAAGCGTCATCGTGCCTTCATCCTGCCAAAGTCACGTGAGCCATTCAACTTGGAATTCACCGCATTCTTCCCTAGGATGGCCTGGATGCTGCCGGTACCACAAACGGCACGACAGCGGATGATCGAGCTGTTGAGCGGAACCAGACTTTCCGCCTACCAACTCGCGCAGATGCTCGGCATCTCGGAGCGGCAAGTCGAGGACCACCTCGTTCATGTCGTGAAGACGATCGCCCGAGATCGGAAGCGGCGTTTCATTCTGGAGCCCTCCACCTGTCCGGAGTGCCATTTCATTTTTCAGGACCGCAGGAAGCTGACGAGACCAAGCCGCTGCCCGCGCTGCCGAAGCGAAAGCATCACCGCACCCCGCTATGGCATCGATGGATCCTCCTGAGAAGCCACTACTGCGGCTTTTCAGCATTTGCTTGGGGGATCATCCTTCGTCGACTAAAGTGAGCCTACACGCAACGAGATCCCTATGAACAGCCTCCTCGGAACCGCTGTGCCATCCTCATTCTCCCTCCTGATAGGCGGCCTGAGACACGACGGGTTGGCCTCCGTCGTGGTCTTCCTGGTGGCCCTGCCATTGTGCATCGGGATCACGATCGCGTCAGGGGCCCCGACCGGCTCGGGCATCGTGACGGGCATCGTCGCCGGTCTCGTCGTCGGGTGGCTTTCAGGCTGTCCCTTGCAGGTAAGCGGACCCGCCGCGGGGTTGACCGTCATTGTCTATGAGCTCATTCGCGAACAGGGCTTGGAAGCCTTCGCGGTCATCGTGATCGCCGCCGGCTTCATTCAAATACTCTGGTCGTGGCTGCAGTTGGGGCAGTGGTTTCGCGCCGTTTCGCCGGCCGTTATTCATGGCATGCTGGCGGGCATCGGTGCCCTGATCTTTGCCAGTCAATTCCACATCATGATCGACGACTTGCCCAAGGGGTCAGGGCTCGAGAACATCCTCTCGCTTCCGTCGGCGGTCTGGAAAGGCCTGATCGACGACGACAGCACGCCGATGAACCATCATCTGGCGGCACGTATTGGCGTCCTGACCATCGGGACGATGGTTCTGTGGAATGTTGTTCTTCCCAAGCGGTTCCATGTCATGCCGGCCGTGCTCCTCGGCGTTGCGTCTGCCACCGCCGTTTCCGCACTCCTGGATATCCCGATTCAGCGCATCGAGGTACAGGACAATCTGCTGTCCATCGTGCACTTTCCCTCTATCCAGATGTTGTCTCATTTTTTCGACACGTCGATTCTCGCGGAGGCGCTTGGGCTCGCCTTCATTGCGAGCGTGGAAACGCTTCTTTCCGCCTCGGCGGTCGATCAGCTGCATACCGGCCCCCGGACGCGCTACAACCGGGAACTGCTGGCACAGGGCGTGGGGAACATGATCTGCGGTTTTCTCGGCTCCCTGCCGATGACGGGGGTCATTGTTCGCAGCTCCGCCAACGTGGAGGCGGGCGCGCGCACGAGAGCATCCGCGATCTTGCACGGCGTATGGTTGCTGCTCTTCGTTTCCTTGCTGCCGTCGGTTCTCCGGTTCATTCCGACGGCGAGCTTGGGCGCCGTCCTCGTCTATACAGGGTATAAACTCATGAACTTCGGGATTCTGCCAGAACTGAAGAGGCATGGCAGGGGCGAAGTCGTCATTTTCTTTGTGACCATGGGCACGATCGTCTTCGTGAATTTACTGACCGGCGTCGTGCTCGGCTTGGTCCTCGCACTGGCGAAACTTCTGCACACGACGCAGAATCTGGAAGCGTTTTATGCGCATAATACCGAATCAGGGAAGATGACGCTCCATCTGCAGGGAATCGCCACCTTCGTCAGTCTTCCCCGATTGGCCGCCACGCTGGAGATTGCGCCGCCGCACGCAGAAATCCACCTGGACTTCGCCTCGCTCCGGCACATCGATCACGCCTGCTTGAACCTGCTCCAAAACTGGCAACAGCAGCATGAGGCGCACCATGGCAGAGTCGTCGTTGACTGGGATAAAATGCGAGGGGCTTCCTATGCGAGGAGGCAGACTCTCCGGAAGACATCCTGGTGGCAGCATTGGCTCGAGTAGCCTCACGGTGCTTGCCTCCCGGTGGGCCCCCAACCATGGAGCACACCCGACATGACCCGGTTGCTCACCGCGCTCTTTCTGGTTTTCGTCATGGCCTGCACGGGCGACAAGGCGAAGGACCTGCTGGAAACGGCAGAATTCGAGGAACGCCAGATGAATATTCCTCACGCCAAGCAGCTGTATGAAGAAGTGATTCGTCTGTATCCCTCGAGTCAGGAAGCGGAGAAGGCCAAGGCGAGACTGGCGAAGCTCAGTCAGACTTGACAGGTAACCGTTTCGGCAGCCACGGCACAAACGCATTCGTCGTTTCCTGATACCGGCGGTAGTCCGCCCCACGGGTTTTCAGGGCCTGCCGCTCCGCCAAGGGAACACCAGTCACACGCAGGAGCGCCCAACCCATCCCAGCCGGACCAATGAGCGTCAGGGGCCAACCGGGCGCTCCAATCGCCATCACGACGTAACTCCACCAGTGAAGCCATTCGAAGAAATAATTCGGGTGGCGCGAGTAATACCAGAGACCATCCCGGCAGACCCGATCACGATTCCATGGTCGTGACCGAAATCGCGCCAATTGCCGGTCGGCAGCGGCCTCACCCGAAATGGCCGCGATCCAGATGAAGAATCCTGCGAGCTCGACGAATCCGAACGCCGGCCTTGGGTTTTGAATGAGCACCAGAAAAGGGAGTGAAAAGGCGGCCACCGCTGCCGCTTGCAACTGGAAGTACCCGAACATCTTGGCTTGCTCCGAGGCACCCCAGCTGCGACGCATCTCTTGGTACCGGGCGTCTTCGGCTTTACCGATCACACGATTGAACAAGAGGAAGAGGCCGAGCCGGCCGGCATAGACGCAGACCATGGCGGCCACGAACAGCTTCCGTTCGGGGTCCCCGAATCCGTATCGGGCGTACCAGAGCACCACGACAATCAATCCGGCACAAAAGCCGACATCGGCGATCGAGGCATTGCGGTGGACCACCTGAACCCCCCACAGGACAAGCATGAAGACCACCATGGCCCCATAGCCAACCATGACGAGGAAGAGGGGGTCGGAGTTCATGGTACCGGGTAATCCCAGAGATCATCTCCCCGGCCACGTCGTTCACCCAGCCAGGATTGCATGCCTGGAATCGGAAAAGACAGAACATGCTGGATCTTTGTGGTGGATAATGAGAGATCGGCCGGTCGAGGAGCGCCCGTGTGATCACGTGAAGACCCTTTGACCAACCGGCCCTGCAGCTCCGGGAACCACTCGAGAAGCAGCTGGCCGATTTCCCAGCGCGAGAGACGCTCGCGGCCACCGAGATGATAGAGGCCTGTTCTTCCGCCACAGATCAGTTCCCAGATCGCACGGGCAATAACCCCTGCCGGTAGCGGACAGCGAAACTCATCCGCATACAGCGTCAGGAAACTGCCGGCCCTGGCCGCCCGGCACATGTCTTCCACAAAACTGCGATCATGCAGCAATGATGTGCCCGCGGTCAGCACGATCCGAACGACGGTGTGTCCGACATTCTGCAAAATGATGCGCTCGGCGGCAAGCTTCGTGGCACCATACACATTGATCGGAGCCGGTGCATCGGCTTCGTCATACCATCCCTTGCCTCCGTCAAAGACTTCCGCGCTGGACACGAACAGAAAGGGCCGGTCCCTGGCCAGGTCTGCCAACTGTGCCGTCGCGTCGACATTGATGCGTCTGGCGGCGTCGGGATCCCGCTCGCAGTCTTTCGTTCGGCTCAACGCCGCACAATGTATGACGACATCCGGTTGTTGCCGCTCGAACGCGGCTGCAAGGGCCGACGGATTCGTGAGATCGAGTTCGGCCCGGGTCAGACCCTGGGCCCGGTAATCAGAAGCCCACCGAGGGGCCGACTGCAACAGATACCGGCCGATCAAGCCTCCTGCGCCGGTGATCCAGACGAGCGGCTTCCGCTCGGAAGGCATAGTGGGGGGTTCTCTATTAGGCCTGCTAGCTGCGAGTCAGCTTCCGATAACGAATGCGATGTGGCTGGTCGGCTTCCTTGCCGAGGCGTTTTTTCCTGTCGGTCTCATAGTCGCTGTAGTTGCCTTCGAACCAGACCACCTTGCTGTCGCCTTCGAACGCCAGGATGTGCGTCGCTATCCGGTCGAGAAACCACCGGTCGTGGCTGCTGATCACCGCACAGCCGGCAAAATTCTCGAGCCCTTCTTCGAGCGCGCGCAAGGTGTTCACGTCGAGGTCGTTTGTCGGCTCGTCCAGGATGATCAGGTTGGCGCCTTCCTTGAGCATCCGCGCGAGATGCACACGGTTGCGCTCACCACCCGACAGGTCCTTGACCTTCTTCTGCTGATCGGTCCCCGCAAAGTTGAACCGCGCACAGTACCCGCGCGCGTTGACTTCCACCTTCCCCAGCTTGATGGTGTCTTGCCCTTCCGAAATCACTTCGTAGACCGTTTTGTTGCCGTCAAGGCTGCGGTCCTGGTCGACGTACCCCAGCTTGACCGTTTCGCCGATCTTGATTGAGCCGGCATCCGGTTTGTCCTTCCCGATGATCATCTTGAAGAGCGTCGTTTTGCCAGCGCCGTTAGGGCCAATGACGCCGACGATGCCTCCCTTAGGCAGGTCGAAGCTAATATCTTCGTAGAGAAGTTTGTCGCCAAAGCCTTTGGTCACGCCTTTGGCTTGTACGACAACATCGCCCAGCCGCGGGCCCGGCGGGATGTAAATCTCCAAATCATCGGTGCGCAGATCTTCCCTTTGACTGACTAATTCTTCGTAGCGATTCAGGCGGGCTTTGCCCTTCGATTGCCGCGCCTTCGGCGACATTCTGATCCATTCCAACTCGTGCTCGAGCGTCTTTTTGCGTTTCGATTCCGCCTTTTCCTCCTGGGCCAGCCGTTCCTGCTTTTGCTCCAACCACGAGGAGTAATTGCCTTGAAAGGGAATGCCGTGGCCGCGGTCGAGCTCTAAAATCCAGCCCGCCACATTGTCGAGGAAATAGCGATCGTGCGTCACCGCGATGACGGTTCCCTTGTATTGCTGTAGGTGCTGTTCCAGCCATTGAACGGACTCGGCATCCAGATGGTTGGTGGGCTCGTCGAGCAGCAGGATATCCGGTTCCTGGATCATCAACCGGCAGAGTGCCACACGCCGCTTTTCTCCTCCGGACAAGGTGCCGACCTTTTGCTCGGCGGGGGGACAACGAAGCGCATCCATGGCGATCTCGAGATGATGTTCCAGCTCCCAGCCGTTTGCTGCCTCGATCTTTTCCTGCAGCTGAGCCTGTTTATCCAGCAGCTTCTCCATTTCGTCCGGGGATGAATCGCCGATCTTGTTGCTGACGGCTTCGTATTCTTTCAGGAGCGCAACCAGCTCGTGCTTGCCCTCCTCAACGACCTCCTTGACCGTCTTAGCGGGATCAAGCTGCGGCTCCTGTTCGAGCAAACCGATGCTGTACCCTTTCGATCGAGAGATTTCGCCGGTGAAGTTTTGATCGATACCAGCAATGATCCTCAACAAACTGCTCTTCCCCGATCCGTTCAAACCCAGCACGCCGATCTTGGCGCCGTAATAGAAGCCCAGATAGATCTCACGCAGCACTTGCTTCTTCGGCGGATACACTTTGCCGACATTGACGAGAGAGAAAATGACTTGCTTGTCGTTCGTGGCCATGAGTTGGTCGCTGCTCCTTCTTCTGTTCGCGAGTCCTTCGCAAAAGAGGCACCTTACCAGAGGCCGGAGGGCTCCTACAATCCTCCTAGATGCCCAGCTCTTCGGAGAGCCGCACCTCGGATTCATCGATAATTTCTTCGAGACAGGTAAAGCAGGCAAACGGGAAGCGATCGATCGGCACGGCACAGACCTCCCCGACGGATGTGTTCGGCTCGAGAGCCGGGCCGCCGCATTCTTTGTGCACAAGCGTCAGCATAGGGGTGAGATCGTTCCGTCAAGCAGGAGCCGACGCAGCTGTTCCATATGGTCAGGGCTGCTGAGTCGATGATCGCCAGCGACCAACAGGAGTTCGACCGGAAACGACGGATCGTGACGGCGCAGATCCTCCACGAACGCTCGGCTGCCTTCAGGGTGAATCACCGTATCTCCAAGCCCGTGGACAATGGTTGTCCGCACGTGCCTGAGCCGGTCGAAGTTCGATTGCCAGTAGGCTTCGCTCTCCACCACCCATTTCCAGGATAGCGGCCAATCACGATGCGCCGGATCATCGTCCCACGGCATCCAGCCGGCACTCTGCCACTCGTGGCGCCGTTCGGGAGAGATGGTTTGCGCTCGCACTCCCATCATGTTGAAGGCCGGCGCAATGAGGATCAATCTGTCCACCTCTTCGCACTCTTGGGCTATCAACCATGCGATCCAGCCGCCGAGTGAATTGCCGACGAGGGTGAACCCGCCACCGATGCTGCGGGCAGCCGCGTCGTTCCGGAGCATCGAGAGAACGGCTCGCGCATCCGCGAGCCAATCGGACAGCGTGTAATCAGTAAAGTCCCCCTCGGAATCCCCGAATCCCCGGACGTCGTAACAGCAAAAGCTCCATCCCTGCTCTTCGCACCATTGCCTTAAGGCCCGGCTCTTGTTCCCCCAGCGTGTCGACAACAAGCCGGTGATGAAGACAATGTGGCGGTCCGTTCCGTCCAAGCGATCCCCGCGTATCATCTTATCGTCTGAACCTTTGAGCTCGAAACGCCTGAGCGTCATGAGTTGGCCAGAACTTGGACTAAGAACTCGCCCAACCGCTTAATGACCGACTGGGGGATCTCATGACCCCCGCGGAAACTCTGCCATTCCACCGACAGGCCTGCTTTGACCAGTTCATCGCGCAGCCTTTCGGCCATCGCGTAGGGAAGAATCGGATCCTGTGTGCCGTGGCTTTGGAACACGCGGAGTCCAGCCCGTTTTCCAACGGTCGGTCGCCAGTCCTGCTTGGCGAGGAGAGAGCCCGAGAGCTGGATCAGCCCTGCGACAGGAAAAGACGTGCGCATGACGATGTCGCAGGTGAGCATGGCTCCCTGCGAGAACCCTCCGATGACGGTCTGCCTGTAATCCACGGGCAGCACCTGAGGCAAGGCCGTCAGAAAAGTCTCGAAGGCGTGGCGTGCCTGCGGAAGCCCACGCGGGACCTCGCCCGACAAATCGCGCACGCGCCCGGCGGCGCGATCCGCTTCGAGACGTGCCATATCGATCACCCACCAGGCGCGCGAATCTCCGTACCCCATGCTGAGCGGCAAGGGCCCCTCGGGAAAAATCCAACGGGTTCCGGTCGGCCCGCCCAGGACCTCGGCCAGCACGACGAGATCGTCTCCGGGCGCGCCATACCCATGGACGAGGATGACGGCGGGTCCCTTGCCGCTGCCGCTGCCATCCATGCCGCCCGCCAGGCGAACTTTGAGACCGCCAACCGTGAGCACTCGCATGAAGGATTACCGAACGTATAAGTATTGAAGCAGTGCCACGAGACCGTACAAGGAGGACTCGATGACAGGTTGTTGATAGAGAGGAACGAACGCACCCTGCTCGTTCCCTTCCACTTCGTTGATGATGAATTGGACCTGTTTCGTGCGGATATCGTGATCGTTGCCGCCCAATGCCTGCACCATCTGCCGGCTCAGTCCGGCCAGCATCGCCGCCTTGGCCTGACTCGCCGCCTGATACAGCAGAAACGCCGCCAGCAGCGCCAGCACGACATTCACCGCCCAGGAAAACAGGAGTAGCAGCGGATAGTTCCAGATGTCGAAGTAGTCGTTACGGGCTGCCATCATGATCAGGAGAGCAATGAAGGGATAGCGGATCAGCCGGTTTACCACTTCGGTCCGCCGCCCGATCAAATCCACTGCGGCCAAGTATTTCAACTTTTCGAATTCCACTTTCTGATCCGGACGCAAGCCGTATTCCCTGAGATACTTCTCCTGGACCTGCTCGGACCAGCCGCCGGTTGACGCCGTCACCCAACCGATCCACCGGCGGCACAGCATCACGGCATCGAAGACCGCCAGGTTGAGGAAGACCACGAGCGCGGCGCTACTCAGCGTCATGAACGAATCGATCGTGCAACTGAGCCGGCCGCGACAGGGATGGATGTACTCCTCGTCCACCACATAGGCGCCCAATGACCACATGATGCCGAGATAGAGAAGAAAGAGAAAAACCGTTCGAGCCAGCCACTGGGCCGGCCGGCTCGCTTGGGAGTACCACTGCCAGGCTTGGTCCAAGGTTGTCGGGGTCATCGTCTCAGTCGGATGAGAGACCCGCTTCAGATTCGTCCAGAAGGTCTTGAGCGAAAATGTTCCGTGCGCGGCGTCCCGCGCGAGTCCGAAATCGCGGCTGATGAGGTCACTGTTCCTCATCAGATCCCTGGAGCCTTTGATGAGCAGTGCGAGCGAGAGCACGACGACGAAAAGCCGAATCAGTTCACTGGGCCAGATACTGACGCCAGCCGTCCAGGAAAACGGTTCTCCCTCGTCATGCCCGGCAAGCAGCATGGATACACCGCCGGTGAACACAAACGCCCAGAACGCCGCCAGGAGCACGATGGCCGGCACTCCAATCCATACGGGATTTCGCGACACCCACAGCCACAGCCGCTGATTGCTCCACACGATGATGGTGCCGAGCACCACCCCGACGGCGAGGAGCGCGGCAACGGCGCTGTCATCGAACCCAATGCCTTGCTTCAGTTGTCCATGTTCGTCCGTGTAGTCGAGATCCGCCCGCAACGGATGGATGGTGCGCACGCCTTCCTTTTCAACCATGCTCAAGTCAACGGCGCCCTCTCTCCCGACTTCAAAGAGTCGTGGATGGGAGGCAGCGTCATAGAGGCGATCGTCCGGAGTCTGCGCGACATGGTAGCTGGTCGTGCAGGGCCCTGTTTGCTGTTGATGGCCCTGTTGCTCACAGCGCACGTGACCGACGGCTTGCAACACGGCGAAGTACGCTGAAGTTTGGTAACTGCTGCGGAAGGGCGGAACGTCACGCTGAAGACCGCCCTCCAGCTGCAATCCGAAGGGGGCAGCGATGACCATGTTGCGCGTGGACTTGTATTCGCTGGGATGCAAGTGGCGCGCGTCGAGATCTACGGTAAAAAAGATCGCATGAGGAAACGCGGGGCGCAGCGCCTTGATGATCAGCAGCGCGTCATAGGGATCTGTGCCCAGAATGCCGATCGCCCGGGCTCCTTCCCCTTCATCGTGAATGCGCGCCACCAGCGCGCGCACATAGTCGGTTTGCCCCGTGCCTTCCGGCCGGTCCCGCGTCGCGTCTTTTCCTTTTGCGTCGGCGCCCGCCTTGGCGGCGCGTGCCGCTCTGGCTGCATCGTCACCTGGGATTTCGCCGTCCAATCCACTCAGGTAACTGTATCGGAAGACGTTGAGCAGCAGCGACTCGTAGTCGGCAGGACGTTGGATCTGCAGATCGATCGCCTGGGCAATCGTCTGGCACCATTGTTTGACCTGAACCGGCACCTGAATAGCCTTGAGATCCGTTTCCGGGAACGTCGCAATTTTCGCGCAGGCCGCAGCGCGAAATTCAATCGGAAGGGTGCGCCCATAAAACGAGTCCCATTCACCGATAAGAATCACGGCGTCCCAGCCCAGGCGAACCTGCCGTCGTTCCAATTCGGCGATCAACGATTGAAAGCGTATCTCGTCCGACCCGACGTCGTAGAGGACTCGGACCTTGGCGTCCGATAGCCGGCGATAGAACCGGTGCTCACATTCTTCGTAGCTTGTACAGGACGAGCCTGACTCCGACTTGAGACCATAGGCCAAAAGACCTTTCATCGCACTGGCCCAAGGCGAGTACAGCTCGATCCAACCGTCCGCATTCGGCCAGATCCCAACGCCTTGCTGCGCGTTGCCGGTCAATGCACCGGCTTCATCGAGAAGCGCCCGATAGGCCGATGAGCTGCGCGGACCGACGATCTTGAAAGAGACGGCTTGCTGCAGGGTCGGATCCAGGCGTACGAGAGAAGGTTTCGCACCGTTGAGCAGACACTCGTTGCTGCTGTCTTCACGACAGACGAGCCCTTGCGACAACGATGTTAAGGTGGCGAAGAAGCCGGCCGTGACCGCTTCGTCGGGTAACCATACGATAAGGATGCTGTCGGCGCGTGAGCCTGCGGCCCCGCAGACGCGCGTCTTTCGAAGACGATACCACTCATAGGGCAGCCCCTGAACTGTGCTGCCCGGTTCCCAATGCACGAAGGACAGATGACCCTCGTCTTCCGGCGCAAAGCAGGCGGCTCCAAGAGCCGTGCCGACGGCATACCGATCGCGAAGGCGCGATTCCGTACTCTCGACATAGCCGCCCCCCGTAGTCGTGATGAGCAGAACCGTGAGTTGCTCTCCACGATGGACCCGCTGGGCAATCGCATGACGAAGTGGGCCCAGGCGTTTGGCCAAAGACGATCCTCTGGATGTGGTCTTGGCGGCTCCTTGCTCACGAATCGCCCGGTCAACGGCAGCCACAGGGTCTTCCCACAAGCGCGCCCTGACTAACTGCTCGGCGGTGGACTGCTTCATCTCCAGTCCGCTACCCACGGGTCGTGAGCTGCGCAGGGGCTCTTTGACCAACAACACGCCGGCAATGGCCAGTACCAGCGTGAGTGCGCCTGCGACCGCTAGTTTTGAATCTCCTCGAGGCTTGGCCACGGATGGCTTCTCCTCATTCGCGCAAAAATGGGACCACTGTACACCAGACAATGAGGGGGACTGCAACAAGGCACTCGACCGTGGAATGTATGCACAACTGACAGAACGGAGGAAGGGCCGTATTTAGGAAGAGCAGCTCACGCTGAGGTGTTTGCCCCAATTGGGCGGAGGGGCGGCATATCCCTCCATTCCGGGCTGGTCAGTATAGGGGCGTTGCAGCAAGGCCAGGAGACGGTCGATCTCAGCGAAGTCCTTTTGCTGAGCCTTTTCAATGGCTGCTTGGACCAGGTAATTGCGGAGCACATATTTCGGATTCACACGGTTCATGGCTTGTTGCCTGTCGTCATCCCGACTGCGCTCGGCTCGCAACCGCTCGGCATACTGAACGGCCCATGCGTCGAAGCGTTCTCTGTTGAGAAAATGTTCGCGCAACCTGTCATTGACCATTCCTCGTCCGGAGAGAAACCCGCCCAACTCTCGCCACACGATGGTATAGTCCGCATGGCTGCCTTGGAGCAGACCCAGGAAGTCACGGATGAGTTCCTCGTCTTGGTCTCGTGCATCCGCCAGCCCAAGCTTGGCCCGCATGAGTGATCGGTACTCCCGCTCGAAGAGCGGCATATAGCCATCGAGTCCCTCCTTCAAGGCGTCCTTCTCCGCGAGCGGCAACAAGGCTTGAGCAAGACAGCTCAGGTTCCACAATCCGATAAACGGCTGCTGGTTGAAGGCATAGCGGCCGTTGTGATCGGAGTGATTGCAGATGAATCCCGCATCATAGTCATCCATGAAGCCGAAGGGACCATAATCGAGGGTCAGGCCAAGGATAGACATGTTGTCGGTGTTCATCACGCCATGCGCCCAGCCAACCGCTTGCCACCGGGCAATCAATCTGGCCGTGCGCTCCACGACTTGGGCAAACAACGCCGCATATTTGTCCGGAGCCTCTCGGAGGTGAGGGTAATGATGGTCGATGACGTAGTCGGCCAAGACTCTGAGATGTTCGTGTTGGCGCCGGTAATAGAAGATCTCGAAGGTGCCGAATCGGACATGTGAGGGTGCCATACGCAAGAGCATCGCGCCGCTCTCCACCTGTTCCCGGTACACCTTCTCGTCGCTGCCGATAATGGAGAGCGCTCTCGTCGTGGGAATGCCGAGCGCATGCATCGCCTCGCTGCATAGGTACTCCCGTATCGTCGAACGCAGCACTGCACGGCCGTCGCCGTCCCGGGAGAAGGGCGTCATGCCTGCCCCTTTGAGATGCAGATCCCACCGCTCGCCCCGTGCATTGGTGGCTTCACCCAGAAGGATGGCGCGACCGTCGCCAAGCTGCGGCACGTAGACGCCGAATTGATGACCCGAATACAGCATGGCAAGCGGCTCCATCGCCGGCGTCAACATGCTGCCACCGAAGAGCGCGGTGAACTCCGGCCTCTCCGCTTCTCGAAGATCGAGATCGATGAGATCGGCCGCGGCAGCGTTGAAACTGACCAGATAAGGTGACGACGAGAACGGGGTGGGATTCAGTTTGGCGTAAAACGCCTCTGGAAGACGGGCATACGTGTTGTGAAACGTGAGGGTTTCGAGTTGACGATCGCCCATCGACCCAGCATGCCAGGGCTGACGGGCAGTTTACAACTGGAGAGCCTTGGGCATGGTCCGGAAGGCGCGATACGAGAACGCTGCTGTCGGATGGTTCTACCGGGCGGCTTTCAAGCGCGGGGGCGCCTCGTTCACGAGCGGCGTAAATTGCTCGCTCTCGAAGTCGTAGACCCAAAGGTCACCGGTCAGAATGGAGTACACCCAACCGTGGAGATCGACCTTCCCTCTGCGGAGCTGCAAGGCGACGGAGGGATGCGTTCTGAGATGATCTAACTGGGCGCGGACGTTTTCCTGCGTCGTTTTGATCAAACGGTCATTGCCTTCGAGGTCGGTATAGTGCTCCCGCATCAAGCGTCGCGTGGTCTCCGCCTGCCCGACCCATTCCCTCACGGCGGGCAACTCCTGGACCTCTTCCGGGTGCAACAACGCTTTCATGACGGCGCAATCGGTATGACCGCACACGATGATGTGTGGCACTTTGAGTACGGCCATCGCATACTCGATCGTCGCGGTGCTTCCTCCTTGCATCGATCCGTAGGGCGGAACCATGTTGCCGGCGTTCCGTAATATGAAGAGTTCCCCCGGCTCGGCCTGAGTCATCAGGGTTGGATCGACACGGGAATCCGAACAGGTGATAAACAGGGCGCGGGGTTCCTGTTTTTGCGAAAGGCGGATAAAGAGGTCCTTCTTCCTTCCGAAGACCTCGCCGTGGAATTTCAAAAAGCCTTTAACGAGTTTTTCCATCGTCTATCTGCTCCGCTCTCCCATCACCGCACGCTCAAGCACGCCGCTGTCAACGTCCGCCGTTCTGTAGCTCCCGGTCCATCGTGAAGACGAAGACCCGTTCACCGAGTTGCACATCGATGTCCGTGAAGACGCCCAACACCTTGGCACCGGTGATCTCGCTCACCTGCTCGCAGAGCTTGTCGCGTCCTTGCGCAATTAAATTCTGCCGCAGACGCTTCACCATGTCGACACCTTCCGCAGTTTTTGCCAACTGCCGTTCCGCCGGCGTCAGGACCCCCTTGAGGCGTACGACCACCAAATCACGGACGATACTGGCCCGGACGTCGTCCGGGCCCCGGCCCATGAACTCCTGCTCGAACTTGATGATGGCGTTGCGGATCGCGGTTTCCACGGTTGAGCCTGCGGAATTATAGAGTTGCACGGAATCATGAACAAGTAGATCCTGAGCCCTTTGTCTCACCATCCCCGTCTGCTGTGGGCCTTTAGTGCTATCCGGCGGTGGTATTGAGCCCTGAGTCCGACCTGCTCTGTTGACGGCGTTCGCCCCGTCATATTATTTATGGTGAGAGGGCGCTGCTGCTCGTTCAAAGTTCGTGATGGACGGACAGGACGCCGAAATACTCCACTAGGCCGTAGGGTGGCCGGCTGTCAGGCAGAAAGGCCGGTCGCAGTACAAGCCAACCGAATGGCATCGACGTTTGTCGAGGGATCGGTTGGCTTTTCTTTTGTTTCACGGAGTCATGAAGCGCCGATGACCGCCGCTCTGCTTGTCCCGCTGTGTCCCCTGTTGACAGTGCTCCTCGTCATCGCCGGCAACGAGTCGACCAGGCGCCTGCGAGTGAAAATCGGCGCCTGGCCGCTCGCCGTCGCCTTCTTGGGAGCCCTCTTCACTCTCTACGTCGTCGCGACCAGCGGGCCGATTTCAATCCGATTCTACGAACCGGCTGAAGGCAGCGCGCTTCCCGTCCCGATCGGTTTCCATATCGATCGTCTGAGTGCCGTCATGATGGTGTTGATCTCGGCCATCGGGACCATCATTTACACCTACTCCATCGACTACATGTATCAGGAACCTCACGAGCGCCGGTATTTCGCCATGCTCGGCGTTGCGATCTGCGTGCTCCTTTGCATGGTCTCAAGCGGCAACCTGATGATGCTGTTCGTCTTCTGGCAGATCCTCGGATATCTGCTCTATGTCCTGATCCACAACCATGCCCATGCCGGGACGCTGGACGGCGCCTTTCGCACGTTCACCATCTTGCGGGTTGGCGACGTCGCGTTTCTCGCGGCTATCGCCTTGGCCTACTCCCTGTATGGCACGTTGGAATTTCCGGACATCTTTGCCGCTGCGGCTCAATCCACGGCAACCGTCTCGCTTCTGCCGGGCATTGAACTGAACGGCGCCACCGCCGTCTCCTTGCTTCTGTTCATCGGCGGCATGAGCAAGTCCGCTCAATTTCCCTTCCACATCTGGCTTCCCCGGTATCTGTATGCACCAACGCCCGTGACGGCGCTGTTGCACGCGGGCATCATTAACGCCGGAGGCTTCCTCATCAACCGGCTTGCGCCCTTGTTCGGCTTGAGTTCCACAACCCTGCACATCGCATTTCTCATCGGCACGCTGACGGCGGTACTCGGAGCCTCCATGATGCTGGCGCAGAACGACATCAAGAACATGCTCGGGTTTTCGACGATCGGCCAGATGGGCTACATGGTGATGGAGTGCGGGCTCGGGGCGTTCTCTCTGGCCGTATTCCATTTGATTGCGCACGGATTGTTCAAGGCCACCGTGTTCTTGAACAGCGGCAATGTCATCGGCAGAGCGCGAGAGGAACCACATTTCCCCCACGCGAAGCATGACACGGACGAACATGGTTACTCGCCCCTGACATGGTTCACCGGTTTTTTTACGACTCTGGTGATTCCGCTGCTGATTCTCTTGCTGACCCACGGCGTCCTTCACATTCCTTTGCTGGAAACGCAAGGCACTGTGATCTTCCTCTTTTTCATTTGGGTCACCTCCACTCAGGCCATCCTCACGCTGACCCGCTTGCACGCGGTGGCTTCCTGGAAAGTATCGGCCGCGATGCTGCTGACGCTCTTGTTCGTTGTCTTCGTGTACCTCTTCGCCGTCGAGTCCTTTACCGCCTTCTTATATCCGGATCCCCAGGAGGTCGCCCTTTACTTTAAGGCGGCGGAGCTGCCTGGGCGGCTGTTCGACATGATGATCGGGGCGGCAACGCTCGTCATTGTCATCGGCTGGTGCTATGTCTACATGACGGCTCACGGCCGATCGCTTCCATTGCCGACCTGGATCGAGAGCATCCGGATCAAGCTCTATGTGCTGTTCTTGAACCGACTCTATATAGATGAAGGGGCACAGCGGTTGGAGGAGGCCCGCCTGTCTCTCCTTCAACGGCTTGAGAAGCACGCGGAGGAACGGGTGTGATGCATGCCCTGCTTGACGAACGTCAAGACACCGTATAATGGTAGCCCGCCGCCTTGGGGCGCCCTCAGACGTTCGTACGTTCCCGGGGGAGCGACGCATGGACCGTTGCACGAGGGAATGAGGTCTTCATGACGTTGACGCTGTTGGTCCCCCTTCTCCTGCTGGTTGCCACCGGCCTGGTGCTGATCGGGTCGGACAGTTCCCGACATGCACGCGCGAAGATGGCCGCCTATCCCATTGGCGTCGCCTTTGTAGCCGCTTTCGCGACGCTGCTTCAGGTCACGACCGGGGGCCCCATCGCCCTGCAGTTTTACGATCTCTCTTCAGTCGGCGCCTTTGCCATTCCCATCGGCTTTTATATCGATCGCTTGAGCGCGGTCATGATGACCCTGATCACCGGCGTCAGTGTCGTCATTTATACCTACTCGATCGGCTACATGTATCAGGACGCCCATGCCCGCCGCTATCTGGCGATGATCTGTCTGACAGATTTTGTTCTCATTTGCATGGTCGCCAGCTCCAATCTCATGATGCTGTTTCTGTTCTGGCAGGTTCTCAGCTACCTCCTCTATGTGCTCGCGCACAATCATGCTCATGCTGGGACCCTGACCGGAGCGTTCAAGACCTTTACCGTGCTTCGCGTGGCGGATACGGCATTTCTCGCCGGAATCGCGCTCGCCTATCAGCTCTACGGCACGCTCGAATTCCAGGACCTGTTCCTTCGAGCAGCCGAAACACGAATCAACTTGCCGCTCGGGTTCGGAATGGAGGTGAGTGGGGCCACAGCCGTGACATTTCTCTTCTTCGTGGGGGCGATGGGAAAGTCAGCGCAGTTCCCGATCCATTTCTGGCTGCCGGGATCGCTCTTCGCCCCGACGCCCGTGCACGCGCTGCTGCACGCCGGCATCATCAACGCCGGAGGGTTCTTGATCAACCGGCTGGCTCCCCTCTTCGCCCTGAGTTCGACGACGCTGCATGTCGCCTTCGTGATCGGGACACTGACCGCCGTGCTTGGCGCGACCATGATGCTGGCCCAGAACGATATTAAAAAGACGCTGGGATTCTCCACGATCGGTCAGATGGGCTATATGATCATGGAGTGCGGCCTCGGGGCGTTCTCTCTGGCCGTGTTTCATCTGATCGCGCATGGGTTGTTCAAGGCCACCGTGTTCTTGAATTGTGGGAATGTCATTCACAAGGCCAGACAGGAGCCGCATTTTCCTCATGTCGACCATCAAAGAGATGAAGAAGGCTTGTCCCGTCTGACCTGGGTCACCGGATTCGTCCACCCTGTTGATCCCGCTCTTCATTCTGTTGCTCACGCACGGGGTCCTGCGCATGCCGTTGCTCGAATCGCAAGGCACGGTCATCTTCCTGTTCTTCATCTGGATTACCTCGTCCCAGGCCATCTTGACGTTGACGAGACTGCGGCAGGTCGCCTCCTGGAAGGTCTCGGCTGCAATGTTGGTGACCCTGTTGTTTATTGTCTTCGTCTATCTATTCGCCGTTGAGTCCTTCACGGCGTTTCTGTATCCCGATCCGGACGAGGTGGCATCGTACTTCAAGGCCGCCGCTCTTCCCAACTGGCTTTTCGATTTCATCATCCTCGCCGCCACGATTCTCATGATCGCCAGTTGGTCCTACCTGTACATGACCGCCCACGGCCGCACCATCCGGATGCCCGAGTGGATCGACAACCTGAGAATACGATTGTACTTGCCCTTCATGAATCGCCTGTATGCGGACGAACTCCACCAGCTGCTAGGGGATAGTCTCATGCGATGGGTCCACCAATTCGATAAACGAGAAGGGGGTTGGTCACGATGATCGACGGCGCGCTCCTCTCGTGGCTATTGACTGGGATTCCCTTATTGGGAGCAGTCGGCAGCCTTCTCTTCTGGCCGAATGCCGACCGCGTGAAATTCTTTTCTATTCTGTGGTCCGCCGTGAGCTGTGCATCAATCATCGGCTTCACCGGATACCTCGCGATGCCGCCGGAAGGGTTCCTGCCGCTTTACCTGTTGCCGATGGCGGCTGTCATTTCCCTGCTCGCACAGCCGGCTCATGATGCGTATCGCCAATCCTGCATCATGACCTTAGTCTGTCTTGGATTGGGACTGACCGTGCTCACGAGCGTTCCGCTGGTCGGCAACCTCGCGTTGGGATTGCTGCTGGTCCTGGTTGCTATTCTTCTTTACCGCCACCACAGCGCCCTATGGCCGATGTCTTGGTGGGGCATCGGGACCTACGGCCTCGGCGCCTTGTGCGCTCTATTGGCGGTCGTCGCTGGTTCACCGGTTTCTTCCATTGCCTCTCTGGTGACGTGCGCGGTTCTGTTGCCTCTGGTGCCATTTCACGACGGCCACCTCACGGCCTTGACACGGTTGCCGGGCAACCTGCCGGCGTTCATTGTTGTGCTGCTTCCAATTGCGGGTCTGCACGAGCTTCCACACGTTCTACCGACCGTTCCGGACGTCGTCGCCTGGACCGTAAGTTTCTTCGCCTTACTGGGGGCCCTCTACGGCGCCGTCAAGGCGCTGGCGCAGTCCCGCGTACGGCTGCTCCTCGCCTATGGCAGCCTTTCGTTCTTTTCGATGCTGTGGTGGTTCGTGGCGGCGACGCGAACGGCAACTCCCCGAGCGGCCCTCATGGCTGGCACGGTCGGCCTCGCGACGAGCGGCCTCTTGATCGCATGGCAGGTCGTCCGGACCAGGTATGGAGATGACATCGATCCTCAGGCCGTCAGCGGCCTGGCATCCGGCATGCCGCAATACGCGGTGCTGCTCTCCTTGCTGGCGTTGGCGGCCATGGGCCTGCCGCCCTTCGGCGTCTTTGCTGGATTTATGGGGCTGCTGTTGAACGCGCCCTTTCCCTCGACCGTCGGCCTGTTCATCACACTGCTCGCCTGGCTTGCCGCATCCTGGTACATCATGCAGATGGTTCAGCGTCTGTTGTACGGCACTCGACGGCAGGAGCTGCGCTACACGGATGTGCTCAAGACGGAGCTGGCATCGCTCGTGATGGCCGTCCTGGTCCTCCTGGTGCTGGGCCTGGCCCCGGCAACGCTCTTTGCGCCTGGTCATACCGGCTCTGAGACAGTTTCTGTGAAGGAATCGTCGACGTGGAACAGGTAGACCGTACGATCGACATCCAAACCAGGCGGATGGAGCTGCGCGGCATCGTGAAGCTCGCCGGCGAAGTCATCGCCCAATATTGGCCGATGCGGACGTTCGTGCACCACAATCCGCTCCACAGTCTCGAATATCTTCCGTTCGAGGAAACGGTCCGTCGCGGCAAGCAATTCATGGGTGGGAATGGCTATCTCCCGAGCCGCATGTACCGACAGTATCTTCGTTCGGGTCGGATCCAGCTCCGGCACCTCGATGAAGCGTTGAGTTCGCGCGTGCAGGGCAAAGAGGTAGTCGTGGGTTCCCGGATTGTGACGCACGGAGAGGTGCTGCGCGGCTGCCTGACGGAGGGTCTGTGTGCAGCCGTTGTCGAACCGCTGGACAATCAGCTGCCCGATGACTCACTCGGCGTGGTCGAGCGACTGGCGGGACGGCTCGAGTCCGTCTTGACCGTTCCGGATTTGGTAGAGCGGATCCGGGGCATCGTGGACAGCGACGAAGCCGCCTTGGGCCGGTGGCTCACGCTCTCGCACTGGTGCGATGACACGCTCGGCACCCACATTGTCGGGCAGATCAACGACCAGATGATCAAATGGTGCGAGGCATTCCTCGACGAGGGTCATGCCACATGGGCCATGCCGGAACGCGAAAAGGGCTTCTATAAAGCCTGGAAGGACATTGCCTCTCACGAATGGTCGCCCTGCGGCATCACGGACAGCAAACGAAAGATCGCGCAGCTCCCAGAGTACCCAGAGGACGCGCTGCTCGAACATTTAGACGCACTCGGAATTCCTGCAAGGCTCAGACAGGACTACCTTTCGCTGCAACTGACGGCACTCCCGGGCTGGGCCGGGTTCATTAAATGGCGTGAAGAGGAACGCGATTACCCCTGGCAGCAGGCCTATCCCGTTGGGCTCGTCAAATACCTCGCCATTCGTCTGTGGTACGCCCGGGAACTCGTGCACAAGGCCTGTAGCAACCACCTCGGCATCGAAGGACGCTACGATGCGGTGGTGGCATACATGCGCAGTCACGCCGAGGAATATTATTTGCGCCGCCAGCGAGTCGCCGGTCGTTTGCCGGCCCTTTATGCGGAGGAAGTGGACCGGCTGGCTCATCAGAAAGGCGCCGGCTGGAAGACGGTACTCGATCGGTACAAGGCCGAAGTGGTACCGCGCCAGGAGGCCGCGACTCGTCGAGGGGCGGCGCGAAAACTTTTGGCGTTGGGCCGTTGCCTGGAGATCGATCCGGAACAGCTCGTTGAGACGGATCCGGAAACTCTACAACAGCTCGTCGAATGGCTCGAGGCCTTCCCGGAATCGGAGCACGGTCCGGTTTGGCTGAACGCGTTCGAGGCCGGCTATCAGGAACGCCTGCTCGGAGCGCTGCGGGCGAAGACTCGCGAAGCCGATCATCCGAACGCGACTCGTCCGTATTCGCAATCAGTCTACTGTATCGACGTGCGATCGGAACCGTTTCGCCGTCATCTTGAATCGACGGGGCCCAACGAGACCTACGGCTTCGCCGGCTTTTTCGCCGCGTTCATTCGCTATCGCGCTTGGGGCAAAGACCATGACACCGAACAATTTCCGGTCATCATGCGAGCGAAGAATGAGGTGCGGGAAATTCCCCGGAGCTATCTCGATCATCGGGTGTCGAAACATAAGGCCCGCGCCAAGTGGGTCCGCGCCGGCCACACGCTGCTGCACGATTTGAAAGAAAACGTGGTGACACCCTACGTCATGGTGGAATCGTTGGGATGGTTCTACAGTCTTCCCATCTTCGGGAAAACGTTGCTCCCCTCGCTGTACCGGCGTTGGACCGGGTGGTTGAGGCGGCTGTTTGTGCCATCGATCGCCACCACGCTCACCGTCGACAAGCTGGCCCCGCAAGACACCGCCGAGATGCTGGTCGCAGATCAGCAGGCCCTCGTCCGAAAAGCGCTCCAAGAACGGCTTGGTCTGCGGGCATCCCGCATCACCCCGGGTCTGGTAGAGGGCTTGCGCCAGCGGGCGCTGACCGACTCACACGAGCCCGACGAGGCAGTGATCGAGGCGGCGAATCGGGCCGGCCTCTCGGCGGATGCCCTGCAGGGCTTTGTCGAGGTCCTGCGCCGCGAATACGACTTAAATGCTCGATCGGCATCCCGCCAAAAAGAACGGATCACGCGAACCGGCTTCACCCTTGAGGAGCAGGCGCTGACCGTCGATACCGCCCTCCGCATGATGGGTCTGACCAAAACGTTTGCACGTCTCGTACTCTTCTGCTCGCATGGCAGCACTTCGGATAACAATCCGTACGAATCGGCGCTCGACTGCGGCGCTTGCGGAGGGAACGAAGGCAAGCCGAACGCCCGCGTCCTCGCGATGATGGCCAATAATCCGAAAGTGCGGGAACGCCTGAGCAAGGGCGGCATCGATATCCCCAATGACACGCACTTCCTGGCCGGGCAAATGGACACGACGACCGACGAGGTACAGCTGTTCGACCTCGAGGACGTGCCTCCGACGCATCGCGCCGACCTGGCCCGGCTGCAAGAGGATCTCAGGGAGGCCTCGGCGTTGACAAGCCTGGAACGCTGCGCGCGCTTTCCCGACGTGCCGCAGTCCCTCGAGGAAAGGCAGGCCCAAACCCACGTCCGCCGTCGCAGTGCGGACTGGAGCCAAGTTCGTCCGGAGTGGGGCCTTTCCGGCAACACCGCATTTCTCATCGGGCGCCGGGAACTGACGAAGGGTTTGAACTTGGATGGCCGGGTCTTTCTCCATTCGTACGACTACCGTGAAGACCCGACGAACCGACTGCTCGAAGTGCTATTGACCGCTCCACAGGTCGTCGGCCAATGGATCAACATGGAGCATTATTTTTCTGCGGTCGACAATGACGTGTACGGCAGCGGAAGCAAAATTTATCACAATGTGGTGGGCCGGCTCGGCATTATGTCCGGCCCCTGGAGCGACCTTCGACTGGGTCTGGCAAGACAAACGGTCATGAATGGCTCAATGCCATACCATGAGCCTATGCGGCTTCTCACCCTGATTGAAGCGCCTCGTGAGCGGATCGAGAAGTTGATCTCTCGGCATGAAGTACTCCAGCACTATTACCATAACGAGTGGGTGCATCTCGTCGCCTTAGACCCTGAGGATAAAATATGGTATCGATATCACCCGAAGGGAGTATGGCACGTTATTCCGTAAAATGCCTGTAGTGCGAGAGTGGGCATACACTGTTTGAGTGGGCGTGGGAAAGGAGTCCGTGAATGGGCCTCATATTGCATCCAATGAAGGAAATTCGGGTGATCGTGGCCGGTGAGCAGCGTGCCTTTGTGACTGATTTGCTGGACCGCGTCAATGCCACTGGATATACGATTGTAGGAAATGTGTCCGGCAAGGGTCATCACGGCGTTCGCGAGGCGCATTTCATGTTCAGTGAACAGGAAAGCCTCGAAATGATCATGACCGTGGTACCTCAGGAGAAAGTCGAGCCGATTTTGGCGGGACTACGGCCGCTGTTTGAACGGCATTCAGGCGTGATGTTCGTTGCCGATGTCGCCGTGAGCCGTCAGGAATACTTTGCGAAAAGCAAACCGGCCTGACCATCGTCTGCTTTCCTCTGCGCCACTGCCCTTGTCTTCACGGCAGCAAGTTGTCTACAATGGCACCTTGCTGCCGGCTCAATGAGGATATGTTCATGAAGGGGCTTCGGTTCGAACGCATCGGTCAGGGCCGCTATTATGATGTGGTGTTCCATCTCGGCAGCACATACGTGCCCGTGAGCGATGAAACCATTGAAGAGCTCAAAGCGCAGAGTTTACTTCCTGCCGAGCGGTTTCTCGATCTCCTTATCGACCGTGTCGGCTATTCGTCCTACCTGAAAGATCAAATCCGCAAAGAGTTGAAGAGTTCGGGCGATCCGGTGACGCAGATCACCGTCCTTCAAGGCGCCATCCGCGAACTGTAGCAGGCGTTGAAAAACGCCGTCGGCTTCGTTCTCGCATCACTCAAAGGCTCAACGTACTCTCTAACATGGTCTGGATCGGTCCATTGTGCGCGTATGCGTGAGCATCGTCGTCCGCAGCCCAGCCATCCTCTCACGTGTCCCAAGTCCCGCCTTCTTTGTAGAGATTATTCATAATCTCGTTTTTTTTCTGCGGGTCCTGCTCGTACTTGATCGCCTTCGTGTAGTTCTCAATCGCCAGCTGCACCTTGCCTCGACTTGCATAGCACTTCGCGACCCCCAGATAGGCCCGCGCATTCTGCGGATCAGCACGAAGGGCCTGATTGAAACACTCCATGGCCTCTTCCCGGTGACCCCGATCGAACAGCATCCAGCCGAGGGCCGAATGAGCCGGCGCCAGGTCGCGATTCGACTCGATCGCGGCCCGATATTCTTTCATCGCGAGATCGGGACGATTCTTGTTTTCATACAGCCCTCCCAGCGCAAAGTGCACTTCCGCATCCCGCGGGTTCAATCGGAGCGCCTCCTGATATTCCAGGAGCGCCGCCTGCATCTTCCCCTGTTCGGCAAGCGCGCAGGCCAGATTCGCATGGGCCACGGCATCGCTCGGGTTAAGCTTGATCGCTTCGCGATATTGCGGAATGGCCATCTCCAATCGTCCTTGCTCCTGGTAGGCCACACCGAGGTTGGTTCTGGCAGGAACATAGTCCGGGTCGAGTCTCACCGCCTCTCGATATTCTTTGATCGCCATCTCGAGGTGGTTTGCACGTTCATGAATCTGCGCAAGAAAATAATGCGGATAGGCCGATTGCGGTGCCAGCTTCGCTGCCATTCGGTAGGATTGCATCGATTGTTCAGATTGCCCCGATTGGGACAGGAACAATCCCATCACCAGATGGGCATTGGGTTGATCGGCATGGCGGGCCACGAGTCCGTCGAGCCAGCTTTTTACTTGAGCAATGTCGTCAGGCTCTTGGAGCGAAAGCGCGTGGCTGCTCCAGGCTTCAGCAAATTGCCCTTTGATCAACTGCACCACGTTAAGCGCGAAATGTGGTCGAGGATCCCGCCGATCCGTTGATGTCGGATGGCGCGCCCAAGCGAGCGCCTCGTGCGCCGCCTGTTCCCAGTCTCCATCCAACAGGGCCCTTTCGCAGCTGATTTGGTGCTCGGTCATGGAAGGGGAACGCGCTATCTGGTCAGCGTATCTTCGATATCCGGCGAAGTCGCCTGCACATGCACGCCGAGCATGGGATAGCGCTGGGTGAGTTTCTCTTTCATCAGCCAGGCGATGTTCCGGTACGACCAGTGCCCTTTGACCCCCGAACGAAGCTTAGCGATATATTCCGCTTCCGCAAAATCCATCTTGAACAGACAGCGGACCTTGAATCCGAAGGGGATGGCATAGAGGGCCGCCTCTCCGTTCACTTTCTTCAGCTGCTCAATATCCGCCCTCACGGCATCCATGGCCTGCCGATATTCACCGTCAAGACGTGCCTCGATCAGGGGCGCGGGGACATCATACCCATGCGCGGTGGTGAAATTCTGTTGGATCTGTTGGCAGCGCCGGTGCCGGTGCATATCCCGCCAGCCGCCGATATCCATGAGGACATCGAACGTAAATGCATACCCGCTACGGAACTCCTTCGGCAGTTCATCGTACGACCCGCGACGGCTCAGTGCGACGGCGATCGTGTCCTGTTTTTGCTTGTCCGTCCAATCACGTACCACACCGAGGATCCTGCGGTAGGGCGCGTGGCTCACACGATACAGGAGCGTCGCGACCGTTTCATCAATGGGATCGTGCGGATCGATAAGCTCGACGGCGTCGCAGGTTCCCCAGGTATCCGCATGGTCGAGTCCCGTGCCGAGGAGTGCTTCCTTCGCATAGCGGGCCAGATCCGTGTAGACGGTGGCCTGATAGTCGTTCGCCCGGGCATAACGAGAGAGCGTTGGAGCCATTGGTTCATTCAGGCCGGCGGTTTGGCCGCACAGCTCGCCCCAGACGTTCATCGGAGGACGTTGACACGCATCCTTCAGGTCTTCGCCGATCATCCGGAGTTCCGGGAGCTGGGAGGACAGAAGTCTCGTGATCTGCTTTTCGAGCGTTCGAATACTTACCACCTGACCGACATTTGTTTTGCACGCGAGCGGCAAGAGGTAGCGTGTGACGTCGAATGCGCGAGCGGCAATCGTCCGCTGATACGTATCCGGCTTCATCGAGGGCGGCCGCGGTTCTCGCTCGGACAGATACGTCACAAGGGGTTCGTGAAGGAGGCGATAGATTTCCCCGAGGCTGCGAAGGATGCCGTGATAGGTCCCTTCGGTCTCGCTTCCATGAATGGCGTCGGGCACGTACCAGCCACCCGAGGCAAAGTTCTGATAGCGGCTCGATTTGGCCTGCCCGTCCCACACCGGTTCATCTTCCAACCGGATGGCGGCAAGCTCGGTGATCTCTTCAAAACAGATAATGACGTGGCCGAGATCGGCGATCGAGGCATGCCCATAGTCGAAGTAAAACTGCTCCCAGAACTTTTCCGAGGAATGCCCGTGTACCCATTTGATGCTCTGTTCTATAGAGTCAGGAGAACGACTGTAGCGCGCCAGCGCATACGCGGACTTCTCGGGCGGCATGGGCGCCACGGCGATGATCCTGCGGGTTGGCCGATCACTGCTCATACACAGACTCCTGTTGTACGGAAGTCGGGAGGTTGCGAACTATAGCGCCGCCGGAAGCTCGGCGCAAGAAGCCTTCGTCGCGTTGACTTGCCCGCAAACTCGTCGCTATAGTCGCGCGCACCTTCAGGACGCGATCAATACAGCTGGATGCACCGGTGATCAAAGGCATCAAGGGCGTTAAAGATATTCTCCCTGAAGAGACGCCGCGCTGGCGGTTTATCGAGGAAACCGCCCGTCAGTGGGCGGATCGGTACGGCTTTCACGAAATCCGCATCCCGATTTTTGAAGTCACGACGCTGTTTGCCCGCAGCATCGGCGCCACCACCGACATCGTGGAAAAGGAAATGTACACGTTTCCCGATCGTGACGGAACGTCTCTCACGCTCAGACCGGAAGGCACCGCAGGAACCGTCCGTGCCTTCATCGAACATCACCGAGGGGCTGATCCGCTCCCGCAAAAGTATTTTTACATCGGCCCCATGTTTCGCCATGAACGGCCGCAAGCTGGACGACTCCGTCAATTTCATCAGTTTGGTGTCGAATACCTGGGGACCCAGGATCCTAAGGCGGACGTGGACGTCATTGCCCTGTTATGGCGCTTTCTCTCTGATCTGCGTTTGCCTGATCTCACTCTTGAGATCAACAGCCTAGGAACCAGTACCGATCGAGCGGCTTATCTTCCGGTCCTCGTCGCGTTTTTGCAAACCCGAGTGGGTCAATTGTGCGAGAATTGCCGTCGACGAATCGACACGAACCCGCTTCGGGTGCTGGACTGTAAGGTGCCTGCCTGCCGGGCAGCCACCGAGGATGCCCCTCACCTGACTTCATATTTGTCTCCCGAGGCAAAGGACCATTTCGATCAGGTCCTCTCGACACTTTCCGCACTCGGCATCTCGTTCCGTCTGAATCCACGGCTCGTGCGTGGACTCGATTACTATTGCTTGACAGCCTTCGAGATTACGTCATCCCACCTGGGGGCGCAGAATGCCGTGGGAGCCGGAGGCCGGTATGATGGATTGGTGGAACTCTTAGGCGGGCAGCCTACGCCAGCTGTGGGATTCGCGGCCGGCCTCGAACGCATCGCAATGATGCTTCCTTCCGAACGTGTTCCGACCCTTCGTCCCTCGGTCTATGTGGCTTCGTTCGGGGCCGAAGGCAGTCCAGCTGGCGTCCGCTTACTGGATGCCCTCCGGCAAGTTGGTCTCTCAGCGTTGTCGGACTACCGGGCCACCACATTGAAAGCCCATCTCCGTCAGGCAGACCGTGCAGGCTGCCGGTTTGCCGTCCTGTTAGGTGATGATGAAGCCAGAGCTGGATCCGCTGTCGTACGTGATATGGAATCCAAGGTGCAGGAGACCATTCCATTGACCGATCTTCCTCGCTATTTCGTGGCCCTCAGCAAGAATTTTTGACCCCGTTTTTCCAATTGACTTCCTTTCGAAAACCCCGTAGGCTCGGGCACGATTAACTTATGTAACCAATTGATTCTTAAAAGATCTTCGTGTTAAATTCACAGACATTTCCATGGCACAACAGAAACTCGGTCTCCTGTTATCCACAGCCCCCTCTCATCCGAGCGTCGAGACCGTGGTGCAACTGGCGGAAGCTGCACTCCGGCAAGGCGTTGAGGTCTATTTGTATCTCATTGATGAGGGCGTAAGAAGCTACATGGATACCCGTTTCAGAGGCCTCCTAGACGCTGGTGTCAAAATGTCCGTCTGTGCCTATGGGTGCCAACAACATGGCGTCTCAACCGACCAGGTAGACCCGCGTGTCTCGCTATCTGGCCTTGTCGTGCTCTCAGGAATAATCGACGGATGTGATCGGTTTCTCGCATTCACCTAGCAGAACGAGCGACATGTCCAAACGAGTTGCCGTCGTCATCGCTGAAGACCCTACCGAAACCCATCGACCCGTCGAGGCCCTGCGCATTGCGCTTGGCCTTTGTGCCGGGGACCATGAGACGACCATCATTCTTCTTGGAAAAGCTCCTCTCCTGTTGACCGATGATACAGATGACGTCATCGACGTCGATATTCTTGAAAAGTATCGTCCCTCATTCCAGCAACTCCATGTACCGTTCGTCGTGGCATCAGGCTTACCAACGCAGAAGTTTCTCGACGGATTTTCCATAACGAGTAAACCGACGGACGAGATTCGCACGCTGGTGCAATCACTCGACCGCACCCTGGTCTTTTCATGAAGAAGACGCTGTATCTACTCAGAAAACCTCTGGATCGTGTGGATCCTGCATTGTTTATCGCGTCACACTCCGTAGGAGATGTGGTGCTCCTTGATCGTGCCCTGGTTCCATTTCCTCATTCCGGCGGAACAGTCTTCTCATTGGGCACTGAGGATGCGGATCGCATCATCTCCTATGATGTCCTGGTGAAAAAAATTTTCGCGAGTGATGCAGCCATCGTCATTTAGGAACGGGCTCTTCTCCTAAGATAGTGTGGCAAAGAAAGAGATAGTCGCCGTCGTAGGATTCGGAGTAGGACCGGTGGATGGTGGGGATTGGTGCTAAAGGGTTGATTAGGGAGGAACTCTTCTAGAGGGCGTCTTGGGGACGGAGTTGGGGATTGACTCGGAGTAAGAGGGCGGTGCACTGTGCATAACTTCTTGAGATCCGTCGATGAAGAGACACATTACAAACCACCACTGGCTGATGGCATCGCTGAACTTCGGAGAAGCGAGAGCATCAAGCATACTTATCCACAGGTGTGAATAAGCCTGTGTATGGGTGAGAGCGCAGGAATCATGACAGTTTCTACAGTCTGGCAGGAAGCCTTGGCCTATATTCAGGGACGGGTTCCAAAACAGGTCTACGACACCTGGTTTATGCCCGTCCGCTTAGAGCGAATCGAAGATCGAAGTGCGCAAATAGGTGTTCCGAATAAGTTTTTTGGCGATTGGCTCAGCCAGCATTACGGACCACTCCTCGAGGAGGCCGTGTCGACTGCTCGGGGCGGAGGAGAGACGGCCGTGTCCTTTGTCGTCTTTAGCCGACCCCCAATCAGCCAGAGCGACGTTGCAGCAGTTGCGCAAGCAGTCCGGACGGCTACGACCCCTAGATCCAAGCGAGGGATACAGCTTAACCCGAAGTATTCATTTAAGAATTTCGTCGTGGGTGCCGGCAATCAATTCGCTCACGCCGCCTGTATGGCAGTCGCAGAACAGCCAGCGAAAGCCTACAACCCCCTCTTTATCTATGGCGGAGTCGGACTTGGGAAGACCCATCTGTTGAACGCGATCGCCAACCATGTTGCCGAGCGCACCGATCTGCGCATTGCCTATCTGACGACCGAGCAGTTCACGAATGAGGTCATCAACTCCATCCGCTACGACAAGATGATGGACCTGCGGAAGCGATACCGGCATATCGACATGTTGATGATCGACGACATTCAATTTTTGGCGGGGAAGGAGCGCACGCAGGAAGAGTTTTTCCATACGTTCAATGCCTTGTACGAGGCGCACAAGCAGATCGTCCTTTCAAGCGACCGGTTTCCGAAGGACATGCCTGACATCGAAGAACGCTTACGGTCGCGGTTTGAGTGGGGACTCATCGCCGACCTGCAGCCACCCGATGTGGAAACCAGAATCGCGATTCTCAGAAAGAAGTCCGAGGATGAAGGAGTGACCCTGCCGGAAGATGTGATCCAGTTCCTCTCCACGACCATGAAGAGCAACATTCGAGAACTGGAAGGCTCGCTGGTGCGCCTCGGCGCATATGCCTCATTGACCGGGCAGTCCATTACCCTCGACATGGCGAGGAACGTGCTGCGAGATTTGATCGGCGACAAGAAGAAAATTGTGGCCATGGAGGACATACAGGAAGCGGTCGCCGCCTGCTTCCACATTAAGATCGCCGATCTCAAGTCACGGCGCAGGAGCAAAACGCTGGTCCATCCGAGGCAGATTGCCATGTATCTGTGTCGCGAATTGACGGACGCGTCTTTTCCGGAAATCGGGCGGTTGTTCGGCGGGAAAGACCATACGACGATCATGCATGCGTGCCGGCAAATCATGAAAGCAAAAGAGAACGACAGCGGGTTGAATCAAACGTTGGACGGACTCAAGGAGAAGATCCTCAGAGGGTGACCGGGTGAGAGAGGGGCGATTATGAAGGTTCGGATTGGAAGAGATGAGTTGCTCACAGGGCTTCAACGCGTCCAAGGGGTCGTCGAAAAGCGCAATACGATGCCGATTCTGTCCAATATCCTGATCGAAGCCAAACAGGAAGGAGCCGAGATCGTGGCCACCGACCTCGAAATCGGCATGAGAGGACTCTACAAGGCCACCGTCCATAAAGCCGGCGGGATCACGGTCTCGGCGCGAAAGCTGTACGAAATCATCAAGGAACTGCCGAGCGGTGACATTGATCTGATTTCCAGCGAAAATAACTGGACGACCATCCAAGCAGGGAAGAGCCAGTTCAAGGTCGTCGGCCTTCCCAGCACGGATTATCCAGCGCTTCCCGCCATCGACCGTGAAGGGTTGACGCCCCTCGCCGGGGCGGGCCTGTTGGAGTTGATCCGCAAAACACTGTTCGCAGCGGGAGATAACGATGCCCGCTATATCCTGAACGGCTTGCTGGTCACGCTGATCTCCGGGGAAAAGAAAACGACGCTTAGACTCGTCGGGACCGATGGGCATCGGTTGGCGGTGGCTGAGCAGGATCTCGGGAAAGCCGGCGCCAAAGGCGCGCCACAGGAGATCAAGGCGATCATTCCGAAGAAAGCCGCACAAGAGATGCGTCGACTTTTGGAAGAAGGAGGTGACGGCGAGCCCCTCATCGGCTTTACCAAGAATCTCATGATCTTCCGCAAGAGTGGCCTGCTCCTGACGTCGCGGTTGATGGAAGGCAACTATCCCAACTACCAACAGGTCATTCCGAAAGAGAGCAATAAGAAAATTATGGTGGTGCGCGCGGAACTTGAAAGCGCGCTGCGCAGGGTCTCGGTGCTTTCGAAGGACAAGGCGAATGCGGTGAAACTGTCGTTTGCTCCCGGGCGGCTCACGTTGTTTTCCAGCAACCCGGATTACGGTGAAGCCACTGAGGAAATGTCCGCCCAATACGAAGGCGAAGCATTGAACACCGGCTTTAATGCCCGTTATCTGCTCGACGTCTTCGACGTGATGGACGGGGAGAAAATTTCGTTGCAGATGGACAGTGCACTCAGCCCCTGCTTGATTCAAGAGGCCGAAACGCCCGGGTTCAAGTGTGTCGTGATGCCCATCAAAATTTAGCAGGATGTTAGAAAAAGACTCCCAGCATTGTTCTCGCGCCGCTCAGAGGTTCAACTTTTTAGACTATGGACGACGTGCCTCTGAGACACCGGACGTTCACCAACTCGCGCCCGTCCGCAAACTGACGCTCATGATGCTTCGCCTCGCGGACCTCGCTGCGTCCTCGCCGCGGGACCACGTGCGCGTCCCCGGGAAGTTGGTCTGGCGAGCACGTTGTTGTTTTGAACGTCCTACCAGATGCCAGGATATTTGCAGTAGAGGAGCGTAATGGCCACGGACGAGACGACCAAGCCCAAATCCGACAGCTACAGTGCGGACCAGATCAAAGTCCTCGAAGGGCTCGATGCGGTGCGCAAGCGGCCGGCGATGTATATCGGCAGCACGGGCGTCGACGGCCTGCATCATCTCGTCTATGAGGTGGTCGACAACAGCGTAGACGAACACATGGCGGGCTTCGGGGAGACGATTGAAGTCACCATCCATATCGATGGGAGCGTCACGGTCGTCGACAATGGGCGGGGCATCCCCACCGGGATGCATCCAACGCAAAAGAAGTCGGCCGCCGAAGTGGCATTAACCGTCTTGCACGCCGGCGGCAAGTTCGAGCAGGGCGCATACACGGTTTCCGGCGGTCTCCATGGTGTGGGCATTTCGGTTGTGAATGCCCTATCCGAATGGCTTGAACTGGAGATCTGGCAGGATGGACAGGTGTTCGAGCAGCGGTACGAGCGTGGCAAGCCCGGCGCCCCCTTGAAGGACACCGGCATTACCAAGCGTCGCGGCACGAAGGTCCGCTTCAGGCCCGATGGGCAGGTCTTTGAAACCCTCGAGTTCAGCTTCGACGTCCTCGCCCAGCGCTTGCGCGAGCTGGCGTTTCTCAATAAAGGCTTGTCAATTACGCTGAAGGACGAGCGAAAGGAACCCGCCAAGGAACAGGTGTTTCTCTACAAGGGCGGCATCGTCTCTTTTGTCGAGCATCTGAACGAAGCCAAAACGCCGTTACACAAGCCGATCTATGTCAGGGTCGAGAAACCGGAGATGATTCTGGAAGTCGCTCTCCAATACAACGACAGTTATGCCGAGAATCTTTTCTCCTTCGCCAACAACATCAATACGAGAGAAGGCGGGACCCATCTGGTCGGATTCAAGGCTGCGCTCACCCGTACGATCAATACCTACGCCAATGCCAACGAGTTGCTCAAAAAAGAGACCGAGTCGCTGACCGGTGACGATGTCAGGGAAGGACTCACCGCAGTGGTGAGCGTGAAGGTCCGCAATCCGCAATTCGAAGGGCAGACCAAGGCGAAGCTTGGGAACAGCGAAGTCAAAGGCGTCGTCGAGACGGCGGTAAACGAGAAGCTGGGCGCCTATTTCGAGGAAAATCCGACCGTAGCTCGCAAGATCATCGGGAAGGCCATCGATGCGGCCCGCGCCCGCGAGGCCGCTCGGAAAGCCAAAGAACTGATCCGGCGCAAGAGCGCATTGGATGGCGGCTCCCTGCCGCGCCAGCTCGCCGATGGTTCCGAGAAGGATCCGGCGCTCAGCGAGCGCTATCTTGTCGGGCGCTCAGCGAGCTCTATATTGTCGAAGGTGATTCGGCCGGGGGTTCAGCCAAACAGGGACGCGACAGGAAGTTCCAGGCCATCTTGCCTCTAAAAGGTAAAATTCTCAACGTCGAGAAGGCCCGTTTCGACAAGATGTTAACGAGCGACGAGATCCGGACGCTGATCATGGCGCTCGGGACAGGGATCGGGAGAAAGCGCGAGGAAAGCGATAAGGCGGACAAAGATACGTTCGACATCGCCAAGGCCCGCTACCATAAAATTATTCTTATGACCGATGCCGATGTGGACGGCAGCCACATTCGCACCTTGCTCCTCACGTTCTTTTTCCGGCAGATGCCCGAACTGCTCGAGCGCGGGTATGTGTACATTGCTCAACCGCCCCTGTTCAAAGTCAAGAAGGGCAAGGTCGAGCGCTACCTGAAGGACGAAGGAGCATTGAATGAGCATTTGGCCGACCTGGCCGTCGAGGATGTGCACCTGTACCTCGAAGGCGCTCAGGATTTCGTGACCGGCCGCCGGCTCCTCCCCCTCCTGAAGAAAATGATTTCGTTTGAAACTCTCCTCGCGCGTTTTAATAAGAAGCCGCACGAAGCGTCGATGATTCGCGCCTTCGTGGATGAACCTGGTCTCGACCGGGATCTCCTCAAAGATGGAGCTGCCCTTACCAATGCAGTCGCCAACGTGAAGAAGACCCTTCGGGTCATGTACCCCAAGCTCGACTCCACCCTTGAGATCTTGTCTGACGAAGAACATCATTCCAACAAAGTGTCCTGCCGCATGCAGGCCAACGGTGCCTCCTTCGGTCTCGATGTCACCCATGATCTGGTCGGCTCTGCGGATTTCCGCGAGCTGCAGAAACTCGCGCCTTCGGCGATCGGCCTCGGGCGAGCCCCCTATAAACTGAAGGCCAAGGGCGAGGAGCAGGAGCTGAGATCGACCTCGGATCTAGTGAGGACGATATTGGACTTGGGCAAGCAGGGACTTTCGATTCAGCGCTATAAGGGGTTGGGCGAGATGAATCCCGGGCAACTCTGGGAAACGACCATGAACCCGGAGGCACGGACGTTATTGCGGGTCACACTCGAAGACGTGACCGGCGTGGACGAGATCTTTACGATTTTGATGGGCGACGAAGTGGAGCCGCGCAGGAACTTCATCCAAACACATGCCCTCGAAGTGCGAAATCTCGATGTGTAGTGAGGCCGAAAGCGAACAATCAAGCCGACCGATCGGTCTGTAACAACGCTTAAAGCGGTCATCTGGAAAGGCCGCAACAGACATCGTCTCGTACGTTGAACCTCTGAGGCGAGGCGAGGGACGAAGCCCGTGATCATTTTCAGCATCCCTGGAGAAGGACATGCCGCCTGATGAACGCCTAGGCCAAATCGCGATCGAAGACGAGATGC
>JARDZZ010000191.1 GCA_029240595.1 Nitrospira sp.
CGGTTGTTCCGCAGGTTCCGGGTCGCTGAAAGCAGGGCCGTCTCGAAACGCACCTCTTTCCTTCGTTCCACATTTGATGTCGAAGCGGCCATCGGCGCTCGTCGTTCCCTTTATGTGGGCGAAACATACGTGGCTGCAATGTGCTTCCAGATGGCCCACAGCACGACCCCCGCGAGCACGACGTAGAGGAGCGTAAAGATCACCATGGGAATCCACAGTCCGGGCATTGGGGTAACGGCATCAGCTGTCCGCATCACATGATCGATAATCCATGGCTGTCGGCCCACCTCAGTCACGACCCAGCCAGCTTCGATCGCCACGAACCCCAACGGCCCGGAAGCAATCAAGGCCCAGAGCCACGGGCGATCGAGGGTTAGACGTCCGGACTTCCACCACCTCCAGCCCGTCCATGTGGCGATAGCCGCCATGACTAGTCCGCACCCCACCATGATTTGGAACGCGACATGAACGACCGCCACAGGAGGCCAATCCTCAGGAGGAAAATGATCCAATCCGATGACTTGGGCGTTGGAGTCTCGATAGAGCAGCAGGCTGAGCCCATTTGGAATCAGGAGTCCATAGCGCACGGTTCGTGTCGCAGGATCGGGAAGTCCGCCGAGCACGAATTCCGCACCGGCCTTCGTGGTGAACAAGGCTTCCATGGATGCCAGCTTGGCCGGCTGATGGACAGCCACCGATTTTGCGATCAAGTCCCCGCTCAGCGGCTGCAAGAGCGCGGCAGGCCCACCAACGGCAAGCGCGATCGACAGAGCCAGGCGGTGAAAGGCACTGTCTGGTTCTCTCAAGAGCCAGAATGCATGGATGGCTGCGACGAGAAATCCTGTCGCTGCAAAGCCCCCAAGCAGCAGGTGTCCTGCCTCGTGCCAGGCGACTGGATGCCAGAGAGGCGCCAACGGGTCAATGTGAGAAAGATGCCCCTCTTGAACCACGAACCCGCTCGGCGCGTTCATCCACGCATTTGCGGCGACGACGAAAACCGCTGAGGCTATACCGCTCGCGACGACGATGAGCCCAGAAAGAAAGTGGACGGGTGGGGGAATGCGGGACCAGCCGTACAGATAGATGCCGAGAAAAATGGCTTCGGTAAAGAAGGCGAACCCTTCGAGGGCGAATAGCGGACCGATGGACGGCCCTGCTCGTTCCATGAACGTCGGCCACAGGAGACCGAGTTCGAATGAAAGCACTGTCCCGGAGACCGCACCGACCGCGAATAAAATAGCGGTTCCCTTGGACCAGCGTTTGGCTAACGATAAACCGTTTCTGTCTCCCTTTCTCAACCACCGCCATTCCGCCACGGCGATCAGGGCGGGCATGGCAATACCGAGCACCGCGAAGACGATGTGAAAGCCCAAGGACATCGCCATCTGCGTACGGGCGGCAATGAGATCCGTCATGCGGCGAATCGCTGAACAGCGCGACGCTTGGATGTGCGAGACGATGAAGATCTTTCTCTTGGCCCGTTTTCTCTCCGAACCCGCCTGCCTTGCCACCACCACGTTGCCAGGCCGAGTCCTCCAAGGGTCAGCCAGCCTCGATATCGATTCATCCAGGAGTGGATGCTGTAGTTGTGAGCACGATCGCTGAACTCGCCCCGAGCACCGAAGTCACCGGGAAGAGGCTTATAGAGGTTGTCAGGGCGATTGGGAGGCACAGGTTGCGTCGTTTGTTGCGACTCGTAGCCTACCCACGCCAGATAATGATCGAGTAGCCCGGGAATGAATTTATCGCCGAGGATGGCCTGGACGGTGGGATAGCCGACGGAAAATTCACGCCTCCGGTGGTGCGCCGTCCAATAGACGGCACGTGCGATGACTTCGGGTTGGTAAATCGGCGGGACAGGTTGCGGATGGTTCGGCATCCGCGTGCGAATCCATGAAAATTGCGGAGTATTCACGGCGGGCAGTTGCACGGTGGTCAGCCGCACGCGGCTTCCGTCATGAATGAGTTCCGACCGAAGCGCCTCCGTGAAGCCTTGTACGGCATGTTTCGCCGCGCAGTAAGCAGACTGCAGAGGAATAGCGCGATAGGCCAGTGCAGAGCCGATTTGCACGACCACCCCACGATCGCGTGGCACCATGCGCCGCAGCGCCGATAAGGTCCCATAGACATAGCCCAGGTAGGTGACCTCCGTGACCCGCCGAAACTCATCCGCCGTCATCTCGAGGGCCGGAGACAGGACCGACACCATCGCATTATTGACCCAGATGTCGATCGGGCCTAAGGCGCGTTCAATGCGGTCGGCCGCCTCTTCAACTTGCTGATCGTCCGAGACGTCGGTGGCGACGGCTAACGCGCGCCCGCCCAGCCGTTCGACATCTCGTGCGGCGCCATCCAATCCGTCCTGGCTACGGGCCAACAGGCCGATCTTGGCTCCATGGCGAGCAAACTCTCGGGCAATGGCTCGTCCGACGCCCGCCGAGGCCCCGGTGACTACAACGACTTCGGTGTTCCCTTTGCCGCGACTCAGTGATTTCACAGCTGTCCCTCCCTCAATCATTTCGTGACCATGCATATCATCTCGCTCCCACCGTCGGATCGTATCCCTCGTGAGACGGGTTCATGCTGCCGTACCAAACAGCAAGTGCTAATAACACTAACAGCAGATAGAAAGTGAAGCGAAAAGCTCCGAGATAAGGTGTGTCGAAAACGCCGAATGCATACAGCGCAACGGCAATGAGTGCCAGTAATAGTAGGCCGGTGGTAAGTGTCAACATGGAAGCCTCCTGCTCAATCGGGTCGTCGCCGTTCAGTTGGTGCGTCAAAACCAAGACCAGTAACAGGGCGATGTAACATTATTATGCCGACGTGCTCGTCCAAAGTCGCTTCCAGCCTCCTCCCAGTTCGTGGGTCCGGGGTCCGGCGAGCCAGGATAAACCGGCGACCAAGATCCCGAGTAGGCTGCTGCGTACGCCGATGTGTAAGGGCTCATATTGCAGAACGACGGGAGCCAGGACGAGCCAGCAGCCGAGCACGACATTCAGCCATCGCACCGTTCGAGTGGTCTCTGCCACGGCAATGATGGCCGCGCTGACGATCAGCGGACCCACAATCTGATCGTTGAGCCGCTCGGGACCCTCATAACCCATGAGGTCGGGCAATGCCGTGATCGACAGGCCTGCCGCAACGACGAGGAGCTGCGTCCACACGGCATGTCCTCCGGAGCGAGATGAGGGCGCCTCGATTGACGGGCTATCCGTTTGATCATACTCCCGTCGCTGCACAATGGATCGTGGACGGTCATGAATCACGTATGCACCATGCCAAAACACTCTCCAGAGTGAAAGGTTCCTCTCGGAGCAGCGGCGAAGGAATTGACAACTCGCCAGAACTTCGTCCATGGCCGGGCCGATCATCACCAGGGAAATCAGCGCGGAGACGAGACAAAGAGTGCACCACGCGTGCAAGAACACGGGTTGCGCGATGACCAGCAGAATGCTCACAAGACCGAGCGGTCCGACCGCCAATCCGAAGAGAATCACCATCCACGGCATGCTGCGCCAGCGGTCGCGTGCGCCGATGACACCGGTTACTCCATCGGCCAGATACGCCGCTGCCCCGAGCGCGGCATCCGGGATCGGCAGCACTCTCGATAAAACGGAGTGCAAGACGTCCTCACTGCCGGTTCCGAAAAAAGGTTCCCAAACCTCCGAAAGATAGCCCAGCTGGTAGAGGGCGAGGTAACCTGAGACGGCGAATCCGATGAGAGCTATAGCGACCAGCCACAGGCGCTCGAGCCAGCTCGACGGATTGTAGGGCCATCCAATGGGGATGTCGGAATCGGCTCCTCCGTTCGACCGGCCAGAGGTCACGTAGGCGATCGCATCATTCGTTTCCTGCGAAGGCGATCGTGCTGAGAAGCGCATTTTCCGCCTGGCGTGAATCGAGCCTTGTGTGTTGGACCACGATCGGCACGTCCGATTCGATCAGGCTCGCAAAATCTCTGTCCGTCGGGATGGGCGCAGGATCCGATAAATCGTTGAAGCGCACGTGCCGCGTTCGCTCAGACGGCACCACGATGCGGTAGGGTCCCACCGGCGGCTGATCGACGTAGTAAATCGTGATTGACACATGCGCGTCCTCTGGACCGGTGTTCAACAAGCATACCGTCTCATGGCTCGTCATCTGCGGATGCGGTCCTGTGCTCGTCGGAGGGATATACCCCTCGGCAATTGCCCACCGCTTTTTCCCGATGGCATTCATCAAATACCGACAGGTGCAAGCTAAGTGCCTCTTTAGGACCGACCCCTGTCAAACAGTTTGTATAGCAGGCTAGCAGGAGCTGGAACTTCTGTCCGGCGGTAGACAAGTTGTCTGATAATTTCAGAAGGCTGGCAAGCATAACGCTAGGGAAACCCCCGTCTTTCTGATTCGGCCTATGACTTGCAGCAGTCATGTGTGATGGACATTCACATCCATCATTCAGGCCAGCGTTTCTGAACGGGGATGAGGCTAATCAATCGTAAAGCCGGTGTTGTGGTCGGGTTGACTGTCATTCTCACCTTTCCCGTGACCGTGGTATCCGGAGCCGGGTCACAAAATAAGGGGGAAACCGAAACCCGATTCATTATGACGACCTACAAAGTACCCATGGACAGGACAGGAAACGGGGATAAGGGCGGCCCATCACTGATCCAAGTTCCCCGCTGATCCACGTGGTACCTCGTCCGGCGCTGTGACCATGTTCCATAGCCCGGCATCACCGGATAGAGCGCACAATCAATAGGTGGACCATGCAATATCGTGCCAGCAACACGCCTGAAGGTGTGAACAGCGAGCTGATGTCTGCCGCGGATCAGGGGGGCCGCAGGGAATGGCAGGGCTCGGGGCTGACAGAATGGGTGAACGAAGTGGCCAGTGAATGGGTTCAACGGCATTTTTCTAATAACAGGAGGGCTTTCATGAAGACTACAATGACTGTGATGATGATGGTCTTGTTTACGTGTTTCCTCGTCGCCAATGCTCCGGTCTCGGCGGAGCCGACCGG
>JARDZZ010000192.1 GCA_029240595.1 Nitrospira sp.
CATGATTTGATTCGCATTCGTGCAGGGGGATCGCGGAGACCGGCAAGTCACGAAACTCTCGATGGCCAGGAGCACTCCTTGCGGATGCAGGGGGCGCCGTTGTTCCGATTGGCCGTGAGGCATCTCGAACGGGGCTTGCTCGACATCTTGAAAGAGTACGGCGTCGACCCGCGGGATGTATCGCAATTCATCATGCACCAGGCCAATGGTAGAATCCTTGCCCAACTCGCGAGCCGCTTGGCGATTGCGCCGGATTCTCTGTGCTCCGTCATCGAGCGATACGGGAACACCTCATCAGCTTCCCTGCCGATCGCGCTTGACCATTATGTGCGCAGCGGAAGGGTCCGACCGCATGACCTGATTGCACTCGGCAGCTTCGGAGGCGGCTTGACGTGGGCGTCGGGTCTCATCCGCTGGTGAGGAATGGTTACAGTCCCGTAACGCCTCTGTCATCGTGTCGTAACACCGCTGCGAGAGTGTTGGCGAGCGAGAGGACATTCGCAAGAAAGGGATGATCATGTTTGGCTTGATTCCGAAAGAGGAACGGTTTTTTGAATTATTCAAGAACGCCGCCCACAACATGATAGAAGGCAGCCGACTGTTGAAAGACATGATGGAACATTTTCAATCTCCTGTCGATCAGGCCAAGCGTATCAAGGATGTCGAGCACGTGGGAGACGGCATCACGCATGACATCGCCCTCCGGCTCAATCAAACATTCATCACGCCGATCGATCGAGAAGACATTCATGACTTGGCGAGCGCACTGGACGATATCTTGGACGTGGCAGAAGCGATTGCCGATCGCTTCGTGTTGTACAAAGTGACGACACCCACGGATAAGGCCGTGAAACTGGCGGACGTCTTGTATCAGGCGTCAGTGGCCGTTGGCGCGGGCGTGGACAGGCTCGGCCTGTCGCACCCCGATATCAAAGAGTGCAGCGTCCAGGTGAACAGTCTCGAAAACGAGGCCGACCGGATCTCCCGCGATGCGATTTCCGAATTGTTTGAGAAAGAGACCGATCCTGTGGCAGTCATCAAGTGGAAGGAAATCTATGAAGGGTTTGAAGCGGGTACCGACCGGTGCGAGGATGTCGCCAACATTCTCGAACGCATCGCCCTGAAGCACCATTAGCAGGATGGAGCCATTCTCACGTCTCGCGCCGTGATAGGAATGCGAAGAAGTCACAAGGCCATGGCTGGATTCCCCTCGATGCCGTGTTTCTCCTTTCCCGCTCCACACCCCTCACAGGCTCTCGATGCCTGAGTTGACCGGTATGCTGCTCCTGGTCGTGGTGCTTGCTCTGCTGTTCGATTTTTCGAACGGATGGCACGACAGCGCCAACGCGATTGCCACGGTCGTCTCTACGCGCGTGATCAGTCCGTTCGTCGCGGTGATCGGGGCGGGTGTGCTCAACATTGCCGGCGCCTTCATGTCCACGGCCGTGGCGAAAATGGTGGGCTCGGGAATCGTCGATCCTGCCGGCGTGACACAGCATATGGTGGCCGCGGCCCTAGCGGGCGCGATTTTCTGGAACCTGTTTACGCTGTTGTTGGGTTTGCCGACCAGTTCGTCGCATGCGCTCATCGGTGGACTGGTGGGAGCGGCCCTGACGCACGGCGGGTGGGACACGGTCAAAGTTGCCGGCCTGCGATCGGTGCTCGAAGCCATGGTGCTCTCGCCGTTTTTCGGCTTCGCGATGGGCCTCACCTTAATGGTGCTGATCAGCTGGCTGTTCTTTCGCGTCACCCGGGCGGTCGCCACCCGCCTTTTTAAGCGACTGCAGCTGATTTCCGCGTGTTTCATGGCCTTCAGCCATGGGTCGAATGACGCGCAGAAGTCCATGGGGATCATTACATTGGCATTACTCTCCGCCGGTCAAATTCCATCAGCGGAAGTGCCGACGTGGGTGATCGGGGCTTGTGCGGTGGCAATGGGATTGGGAACCGCTGTCGGCGGATGGCGCATCGTGCGCACCTTGGGAATGAAGATCGTGAAGCTCGAGCCTGTGCACGGCTTTGCCGCCGAGACCGCCGCGGCAACAGTCTTGATGTTCACCGCCCATATCGGTTTGCCGGTGAGCACGACCCATACGATCACGTCATCCGTCATGGGGGTCGGCGCGATCAAACGGCTGTCAGCAGTGCGGTGGGGAGTGACGAGGCGAATCCTGTATGCCTGGCTGTTTACCCTTCCTGGCGCCGCCATCATCTCGACCGCGATCTATTTGATCATGGGCCTATTCCTGTAGAGATCGATGCAGGGCGTTAAGCCGGTAAGCGGACAACAAAGCGGCTGCCGGATGGGACATTCGCTTCCACGTGAATCTGCCCTCCGTGACCCTCGACGATGTGCTTGACGATGGCCAGTCCCAGGCCGGTTCCTCCCAGTTCCCGTGACCGCGCCTTGTCCACGCGGTAAAATCGTTCGAACACGCGCGGGCGATCCGCTTCGGGAATGCCGATACCGGTATCACTCACCATGAGCTCGACCCCGTCTCCAGGCCCGGTCCGCGTCGCGGGGAGGCGTCGCGCGGACAGCGTGATTTGGCCGCCCTCCGGCGTGTATTTGATCGAATTGTCGAGCAGATTGGCCAGCACCTGAACCAACCGTTCCTGATCGCCGGTGATGAGGGGCAAATCGGCGTCGACTTGTGCGATGAGCCGGTGCTGTTTCTTGTCGGCTAACGGCTTGATCATCGCGATGGTACGCTCGATCACAGACCCGATGTGCAGCGGTTCCTGCTTGAATTGCACCTGCCCAGATTCGATCTTGGACAGCTGAAGCAAGTCTTCGAGAATCAGATTGAGCCGGTCGCTTTGCTTCAAAATGATGTCGAGAAAACGTACGCTGGTTTGGGGGTCATCCTTCCCACCGTCCAAGAGCGCCTCAACATAGCCCTTGATCGACGTGAGCGGCGTGCGCAGTTCATGCGACACATTGGCGACGAAGTCTTTTCTGATATGTTCCAGACGGCGGAGCTCGGTGATGTCGTGGAAGACGAGGACGGCGCAGGCTTCATTGTCCTGTTCTCCCCCTGCGACCGACGCTTCCACATTGAGGCAGCGCCCACTCGGGAGAAGGATTTCGCCTTCCTGGCCGGTGCGAGCCGCGAGCACTGCCGAAACGAGGGCATTCAATTTAGGATGGCCGAACACCTCCGAAGACTGGCGTCCGCGCGCCTCATTACGTGTCACCCCGAACATGCGTTCCCACGCCGGATTCACTTGAAGGATACGGCCCTTGGAGTCCAGGACCATGACGCCTTCCACCATCGACGTGAGCATGGCCAGCAGCTGGGAACGGTCTTCGGACAGTTCCTCGATTTTGGACCGCAATTCGCGCGTCATGCGGTTGAGCGTGTCTGCTAAAAGCCCGACCTCGTCCCGCGAGGAAGTTCGCACGGCGACTGACAGATTGCCCCCTGCGAGCTGCCGTGCAGCGGCCGTGATATCGGACAGCGGCCTGGTCAGGCTTCTTGCTAACCAGACGCTCATTGCAACTGCAATCAAAAAGGCGCTGCCGAAGGCCAACGTCAGGTTCCGTTGAAGGATCGTCAGTTCATGTTCCAAGGCGGTCATCGGCAGCCCCAGCCGCAAATAGAGCGGAGCAGATGCTGCACCGGGATCGCCCAGGCGAACGGCCCGATACAGTGTGCGCTCGCCGGTGGTGTGGCTTGCCCGAAGATCGGTGCCCGAACCGGTCGCGACAGCTTGTTCGATTTCGGGCCTCGTGCGGTGATTTTCAACGCCCGCCAAATCGCCGTCCCGGACGGCACTGTCCGCGAGCACTCGTCCGGAAGCATCGATGAGCGTGACGCGCGCACGCGCGCGCTGGCTCAACTCCCGAACGATCGTCTGAAGCTGAGGGATTGGCGGAAGGGAGGATGCGGTGACGAGCGGACGCAGATCGAGCGCAATGAGGTGGGTGGACACTTGAAGGGCCTCGCCGGATTGAGCCAGTTCTTGTTCTGCCAGCGATCGAGCTGCGAGGACTCCGGCGATGACAAACCCGCAGAGTAAGGCGAACAGAATGGCAAGGGTGACCTTCCAGCGGATGGAAAGACTCATACAGGCCGTGCAGCGCTGTCGACGATTCTCAGTCCAGGACCTTGAGTTTGTACCCCAGTGATTTCACCGACAGGATCGCCTCGTCGAGTAAAGGGATCTTTTGCTTCAGCCGGCGAACATGAACGTCGACCGTTCTGGTCGTGCCGAAATAATCGTAGCCCCAGACCTGATTGAGCAGCACTTCTCTCGTCAGGACCCGCCCGGGATGACGCAGCAGATGTTCAAGAAGTCCGAATTCCTTGGCCGTAAGGGGGACATCCTTCCCCTGCACCGTGACCTCGTGGCGGTCAAGGTCCATGGCCAGCTTGCCGTAGTGGTAGGCGGTCTGGCTTTCTTGCCGGCTGCGATCCGTGCGGCGAAACAGCGCTTTGACGCGCGCCACGAGTGCTTTAGGACTGAACGGCTTGGTGACATAATCGTCGGCGCCGAGTTCGAGTCCGATGACCTGATCAGATTCCTCGGCCTTTGCCGTCAACATGATGATCGGTAGCATCGCCGTCTCCGGAGCGGAACGTAGGCGTTTACAGACCTCGAGACCATCGATTTCTGGCAGCATCAAATCGAGGACGATCAAATCCGGTTTGCTCTGCTTTGCGCTATTGAGACCTTCCGCCCCGGTGCTGGCTGTCACCGTTCGGAAGCCCTCTTTCTCCAAATACAGCTTCACCAGCTGGAGAATATCGCGCTCATCTTCAATGATCAGGATTTTCTTGGCGGGGACACTGGCCATGGAAGGTGCGACCAGCGTACGGGGCAGGGGAGTCGCTGTCAAGCGCCCGGGGGTTGACAGACCCTCTCTTTGTCTTCGGCGCGCGTGCATGACCGCCGGTGACGAATTGCCTTGCCCTCTGACGCCGGAGCCATCGTGCCCCCTGCTCTCCAGCGGTTGGCCGGCTATTCTGTTGACGGACCCTCATGAACTCACGT
>JARDZZ010000193.1 GCA_029240595.1 Nitrospira sp.
TTGTCTGGTGATCACACCCGGCGCCACGACCTCGATCCGCGATGAACGCTGTGACTTGATCGGCCCTTTGCCGTCGATCGGCTGGCCGATCGCATTGACGACTCGGCCGATCAGGGCTTCGCCGACGGGGATTTCCGCAATGCGGCCCGTGCGCTTGACCGGGTCGCCTTCTTTGATTCCGACATCGTCGCCCATCAACACGGCACCGACGTTGTCTTCTTCCAGGTTCAAGGCAATGCCATACAGACCGCCGGGAAATTCAAGCATTTCACCTGCCATGGCGCCATCGAGTCCGTAGACCTTCGCAATGCCGTCGCCGACCTGTATCACAGAGCCGGTCTCTTTGACGTCGACCTGCTTGTCGAACCCCTTGATCTTTTCCTTGATGATCGCACTGATTTCATCTGCCTTGATCTGCATGGCTACTCCTTGCTCGTCGCAACGGTCACAGATTTCCTCGTCTTCAGCTCCGGAACGCTCGTCACGCGAAAGCGGCAGGTTTGCCTGTCTTTCGAGGGAGGCGTGTCGTCCTTTTCAGTCTCGGGTCAGCAACGACTGCATGGCATTCAAGCGTCCTCGAACGGTGCTGTCGACGACGGTGCTGCCGATATGAATTCGCAGGCCCGCAAGGTGCGTCGCATCGGTGTGAAACGTGACCTCGACCTCCCGCTTCAGCGTCTCGCGCAACCGCCCCTTGATGCGGTCCTGTTCGGCAGGGGGCAACGCCGCAGCCGAAGATACCGTGACTTGCTGCGTTCCTTTCGACTGATCGACCAGTTTGGCAAACGCCTCCGCAATATCGGGGAGGAACCCGACTCGGTTCTTCTTGACCAGTTGTCCAAAGAAGGCTTTGCCGGCCGGCGGACAACCGAGACGCTCGCCAAGCTCTGTGAGGACGACGTTCTTCTCCTCGACACCGAATGCAGGAGAGGAAACGACATGCCGGAGAGCAGACGACTCTTTCATGGCCTGGCCTAGACCATGCAGGGTACGCCGCATCGCTTCGATGTTCGATTGATCGAGAAGCTCGAAGAGGGCCTGGGCGTAACGTCGCGCAACTGCTGTCTTGATCACTGTCCTGATCCGCTCTTTGGTATTTAAGGCAAACGGGATGCTTCCGTGCAGGAGGCACGAAAATAGGCGCGCAAACCTAGCATTGGCGGATGGGAAGTGTCAATACAGACGGGCCGAGACGAAGGCGGTCAGATGGCCTGAATCATCCCGCCGCCGAGCACCCGGTCACCGTGGTACAGCACGGCGGATTGCCCAGGGCTCAGGGCTCGCTGCGGCACATGAAAGGCGAGGTGCAACCTGTCCTGGTCGATCGGTTCAGCCGTCGCTGCGGTTGCCGGCGTCGCATACCGAATCTTCACGGCAACATCCGTCTTGCCGGTGCACAAACTACGATCAAACAGATTGAGCCCCTGTATATGACATGCCGAACTGAGTAAGGTCTCTTCTGGACCCAGGACGACGGTATTAGTCACCGGCATGACCTGCCGCACGTAGAGACGCTGACCGGCCGCAATGCCGAGCCCGCGTCGCTGTCCCGGCGTATAAAAGGCAATCCCGTCGTGGCGTCCCAGATAGCGCCCATTGCCATCGACGAAATCGCCGGGACGCCTTGTGTCCGGCATTTCGGATTCGATGAAGGTGCGATAATCACCATGGCTCACAAAGCAAATCTCCTGGCTTTCCTTTAATTCATCGACTGGAAGCCCAAGGGCCTCCGCCTCCGCCCATACATCGGCCTTCTGCATGCCGCCAACGGGAAATCGCAGACGGGGAAGCCAAGCGGGATTGAGACGATAGAGGAAATAACTCTGGTCCTTTTTTTCGTCCAGGGCACGGTGGAGCGCATACTGACCGCCGCATTCCTGAACCCGAACGTAATGTCCCGTTGCGACGTATTCGATTCCGCGCTGTTCGGCCAGGTCGATGAGACCTCGGAGCTTCACCCGTTCGTTGCAACGGACGCAAGGATTCGGCGTGATCCCTCCGGCATAGCCGTCAAGGAAATCCTTGATGACACTCTCGCGAAAGTTCTGCCGCTCATCGACGACCTCATACGAAATGTTGAGGCGCTGTGCGACATACCTGGCGATGCCGATCTTGCAACAACCGCGCTCCTGCCATTTCTTGGACGCCGCGACGGAATCGTCTTCGTGTTCCCAGACTTGAAGGGTGACGCCATGCACCTCATAGCCGTCACGTACCAGGAGAGCTGCTGCCACAGAACTGTCGACGCCGCCGCTCATTCCGAGCAACACCGTGGGCTTCTTCATTGTGACGGTATTGTACCGGCAGAAGAGGAGAAATGGCCAGTAGCTGGCAAACGGACAGGCGAAGCGCGCCGGACTTAGGAGGCGATCGAGACCGCGGCGGGCTCAGACCACGATTGCACACCCATGTCGCACATGCCGTGGAAATGCGACCCTTCCTCAATCGCAATCAACGGCGTTCGAATATCCCCGACCAGGACGCCCGGCTTCAGAATATGAATTTTTTCCACGGCTGTAATCGTGCCGTTGATCTTTCCACTGTTCATCAGGACGCCCGCCGACACAATGCCCTTGATCATGGCATGCTCGCCCACGATCAGCGTGCCGGTGGTATGAATTTCTCCTTCCACTCGGCCATCGACCCGGACCGTTCCGTCAAAATTGACCACACCCTTAAAGTCGACATCTTTCGCCAGTAGCGTAAAGTTTTCAAAATCGGGTTCTATGTGTTCGACTTGATCTTTTCTTGCCCACATAATTCCTCCGCTTATTATTGGTATATTATCTTAGGTAATTTGCCGATCAACTCACGCGCTTCACTGCGGCAGGCGGAGTGCCGATCTGGTGTAATGCGGTTCCGTCACGCATCCCTTGGCTCATCTCGAGGCCGCCGTTGAACAGGACGCCGTCTTCGATCGACAACATCGGCGTTTTCATGCTCCCATTGAACACGGCAGGAGCTCGCAGCTTGACCCGTTCTTTTGCAGCGATATCTCCCGTGATCTTTCCCTTGCAGACGATCGTCCCCGCTGTAACCTTGGCTTGAATCACCGCCTCATCTCCCACCAGCAACACGCCGTCCGTATGGATTTCGCCATCGAGGAAGCCATCGATCCTGACGGTACCGCTGTAGGAGATGACGCCCTTGAACTCGACGCCTTTGCCGACAAAGGCAATGATATCCTCCGTCCCCTCAGTTGCTCGGCTGACCGGCTCGGTGCCCTCTTCGTTCTCACCTTCGACGGCACGCTTGCCTTCTTGTTTATCCTGGCCCCACATGACTCGTCCTCCCCAGAATGTCTCGCCGACCTTTCTCGTTGTGGACCGCTGTGAGCGAGCAGCATCGATCGCACGAACAAACACTGCCACTGGTCAGGCGATTAAGCAACAAATATGCAGATTACGTCCGAAGGGTCGTGACGAGGTACGTAGAGGGAGTTACTGAAGCAGCTGCTCCAGAAGACCGTCGAGTTCGGCTGAAGAGAAATAGTGAATGATCACTTTTCCTCCGCGTCTTCCATTAAGAACGGAAACTTTTGTTCCAAGCCGTTTTTGCAAACGTTCTTCAACATCAGAGAACGGTGAGCGGCGTAGCTCTTTTGCATGGCGTTTCCTGGCGATGAGGCCGGATGAAAGAATGTGTTCTGTCTCACGGACTGAGAGATGACGGCTGACGGCGAGATGCGCCACGCGGAGTTGTTCCGCAGGGCTCGCGAGCCCCAAGATGACTTTCGCATGACCGGCAGACAATTGATCGGTCTCAATCAGGTGTTGGACTTCGACCGGGAGTTGGAGAAGACGAACAGCATTCGCGACCGATGAGCGCTCGCAGCCGACGCGCTGCGCAACAATGTCCTGCGTGAGTCCAAATTCGTTCATCATCCGTTGATACGCTCGAGCCATTTCGATCGGATTGAGGTCTTCTCGTTGCAGATTTTCGACCAGCGCCAAGAGGATGGATTCTTCATCACTACAGTTTCGTATCATCGCTTGAATGGTCTCAAGCCCGGCCTCTCTGGCCGCCCTCCAACGCCGCTCGCCCGAAATCAATTCATACATGCCATCGCCTTTTCGCCGGACAAGCACGGGCTGAAGTAATCCGCTTTGCTTGAGTGACGCCGCAAGCTCAGCCAGTTCTTGAGGAGGAAAGGTTTGGCGCGGTTGGTAGCGATTCGGCACGATGGCGTCGATTCGAAGATGCTGAACTTCCGGCAACTCCGGCATGGGAGCAGGTTTTGTCGTCGGCAACAACGCGTCGAGTCCCCTACCGAGGGCCTTTTTCTCCATGATTGATAAACTCCTTCGCTAGAGATTGGTAGGCCTGTGCACCGGCTGAGGCCATGTTATAGAGCAGAACCGGACGGCCGTAGCTTGGAGCCTCTGCAAGCGTCACGTTCCGTGGGATGGTCGTCTGATAGACGAGGTCTTTGAAGTGTCCACGTACTTGCTCGGCAACTTGGCGCGCCAACGTATTCCTCGGGTCGTACATTGTCAAGACGATGCCCTCGATGGTGAGCCCGGGATTCCAGGACTGCTGAATCCGTTCGATACTGCCGATCAATCGGCTGAGGCCTTCCATCGCATAATATTCGCATTGAACGGGAATGAGCACCGAGCGAGCAGCCACAAGAGCGTTAACGGTCAATATCCCCAATGCAGGTGGGCAATCAAGGAAAATGATGTCAAACAGAGACTCTACGCCGCTAAGGAAGCTGCGTAATATCTTCTCACGCTCCTCCACAGTAACGAGTTCGATTTCTGCTCCCGCCAAGTCAGAGTTAGCAGGGAGAAGTAATAAGCCGCTGACTTCGGTTTTGCGAACGGTTTCATCAAATTTTACGTAATTTATCAAACAGTTATAGACAGTTTTGTCGAGTGATCTCGGATCAATCCCCAGCCCGCTGGTCGCATTGCCCTGGGGGTCTATATCAACTAGCAGAGTACGTTTGC
>JARDZZ010000194.1 GCA_029240595.1 Nitrospira sp.
AATCTATCTGCTCGTCATGCAGTGGGCGCTGCCGGCCGTGCAAACAGGGGTCACACACGCACAAGTCGAGTGGCTTCGGGACGCCATGAAGGACCACCTCGTGGCGGTGCTCTTTACCATTGTGGCGATCGCCGCACTGTTGGGTCTGCCAGTGCTGATGGTTTTCCGCTGGGCGTATGGTCCCATGGTTGAGAGGAAACAGACTACACCTGATGAGTGACATTGCGGTAGCGACAGTCGGGGGACGGGATATGAAACAAGAAAATCAAGCCGTGTCGGAGTGCTCGGTCTTTGTCGGCGTGAGCCTGGATGGATTCATCGCACGGCCGAATGGCGATCTTGACTGGCTGATGGGGGATGGCGGCGGTGACAGCGCAGAGTACGGCTATGACGAATTCATTGCCGGGATTGATGCGATCGTCATGGGGAGAAAAACGTTCGAGAAAGTTGTAATGTTCGATAAGTGGTATTACGGCAACAAGCGAGTCGTCGTCTTGAGCCATCATTCGCTTGATTTAGCCGGCGCGCGTGCACGCGGAGGCGTCGTTGAGCAGATGCAGGGGTCCCCGGTGGAAATTGTGTCCAAGCTGGCTTTGTCCGGCGCGGGCCGTCTGTATGTGGACGGTGGCCTCACCATTCAAGAATTTCTACGGGCAGGACTCATACGGCGTTTGGTCATCAGCCGTCTCCCCGTGCTCATCGGAGAAGGCATTCCACTCTTCGGCTCCCTCGCGCACGATATCCATCTCAGTCATATCGCCACACGTACCTATCCCGGAGGCATGGTCCAAAGTGAATACGAGGCCATCTAACCTTCCTTTTCGCATAGGTCGATTGCCCTATCGGTTTCCAGCGCGAAGCGGCCTCGGCTTCGCTGGACAAGTCTCACGTCCGGGCATTTCTGCTCAAGCCGCCGGCGAAGCAGAATCAATCGCGTTTCGAGGTTGTCTTTTACCTCGGGGAGTCCCAGCCAGGAATCCATTCGTAGCTCCCGGTTCGTGAATTCCACCCGGCCCTCATCTCGATACTGCTTCAATAAACGCCAGAGAATCCTTGCCGGAATGTTACGAATCAGATAGTCCCCATCCACGCAGATGCAGTCGTCCTTCTGAAAAAAGGTAAACCGGCGCGTAGACCCCGACTGGGAGGGAGAACGTGGCGCTTGCCTTCCGGTCCGTTCCATCGGCGCCTCGTCCGTCTCGCGGCTGAGTTGATCGATGGCCGTGGCGAGGTGCGATCCTATGGTCGTGAGCAAGGTATTCTCGCGTGTGAGAAAGGCGAGCGGATCTTTACTCTCGACAGCTAGGACACCGATCAAGCGGCCGCGGGTGACCAATGGCACGGCGATCTGGCTGCCGGCGTCCGGCAGACCGGGAAGCGGAATTTCACGAGCGATAGCTTCCGTCCTTCCCTCGGCTTCGGCGCGGTCCCGCACTGCGCGCGCATAACGCAGGCCGTGGTCCATCGCGGACAGATAAAGAGTCCGACGTGCACGCGCGACCATGCCGATCAGTCCTTCTCCCATTCCCACTTCCGATCCAACTCCGTTCTCCGGGTAGCCATGGCTGGCAATGGTCAATAGCTTCGCATTCTGGTCATCGGCGAGCAGAATGATCGAATGCTGAAATCCGAACTGCTCTTCGAGAAGCTGCAACGAGGATTCGAGGACCTCATCGAGGAGCAGCGCTTTATTCAGACGCTCGGCAATGAGGCGTAACGACACCAGACCGGCATCGACAAAGAGCCGCGATGAACGCTCGGACGTGTTGGGAGTGGGCAGACGTGTGAAACCCTCCAACCGTTCGACGCCGAGGACTTCATACACATCGGCGGCGAGCAGGCGAAAGACGTCAGTCATCCCGGAATAGGAGGCCACGGCCTGAAGTTGAAGCGACATCGCTTCAAACAATGGCCCGGTCGATTCAGAATGGTCGAAGCGGAGGCGAAAGCGATAGGCATGGAACGTGCGTGGATCGAGCGCGACGGCGCACGCGAACGGATTCTCGCGAATATTGCGATGGGTCTTATTAAAGAACTGAAACGAGATGGCGACATGAGCCGAATCCACATAATGGATTTGGCTGATAAAGGTAATGTTCGGTGTACCGTCTGCCGCGCATGTGCTCAAAGCCGCGGGAACGATGCCTTGGAAACATGCCCACAAATCCTCCAGTTGAAACGACGTCTCGTTCATTGCCCGATCTTCTTGCCCGCACCGGGGCCTGGCGTTTGGTCGAAGACGTCACTGACGGAGATTTGCACGGCGACGGTTGGTTCAATGATCCAGGCTTCACTCAGTGTCGAGGGCACGCCGATGGCGCTCAGTTCCGCTCTGAACTCGCGGTGCCATCGCCGGCTCATCTCTCGATTGGCGGAGGTGGCCGGCTTGATGCTCCGGACCTGGCCTTTGAGTTGACAGGTAATGTGGTCGGTTGGCCGAGTGCAGGTGACCGCGATCTTGCCGTTGTTACGCAGGTTCTCGAGCGTCTTGCCACCGATTGCTTCAGACAGAAAAAGCGTCACGGATTCGCGGTCGGCGCCAACCTGAATGCCCCATGCACGGGTGCATTCCGGCATGAGCGACGCGTCCCTTGTGCCGACCATGACCGACACACCTGTCTGCAACAGATGAACGATCGAGTCTGGAATCATGAACACTGCGCCCTTAGGAAAGATTTAGGGAAACCTTAGCATAGTTTTAGGAACCATGTCGCTGACCCTCGTGTTAGGTTCACCTTCGCAAACAATGAGCGCGTTCCAATCGAACGCGTGAAACACAGGAGGGATCACATGAGAAACGCGTTATCCGGTTCTCTGGTGTTCGTGCTGAGTGCGCTGATGTCGGCGCCGGGTTGGGCGAGTGACCGGAATGTTGGTGAGGAAATGCGCGGCGGCAATGGGACAGTGGTCTTTGTAGCCCATGACTATGGCTTCCGTGGTCCGGACCAGATTCCAGCCGGTCTCACGACCGTGCGGATCGCCAACGAGGGCCAGGACCTCCATCACATTCAGTTCCTGAAGCTGTTGCAAGGGAAATCCGCAGCAGAATTCCGTGCGGCCATCGCAGCCGATTCTAGCCGGCTCCCCAATTGGGTCGAGTATGCTGGCGGACCGAATGCCAACCTGCCGGGAAGCCGCGCATCTGCTACCATGAATCTCACCGAAGGGGACTATGTGATGATGTGTTGGATTCCGGACAAAAACGGCGTGCCTCATGTTGCTCTTGGGATGCAGAAGGCTCTGTTCGTCCGAGGCGGAAAGCCGAATAAGGTCTCTCAACCGAAACCTTCACTCGTCGTCAAGCAAATCGATTATCAGTTCGCGCTCTCACAGCGCGTGCAACCCGGCCTTCAGACGATCGAAGTTCAGAATCATGGGACGCAACCGCATGAACTCGTCGTCGTCAAGCTGTCACCAGGGGCAACGGTTAAGGATGCAATCGCTTCGTTCGAGCCAGGAGCGTCAGGCCCGCCGAAGGGTCAATTGGTCAACGGCATCACCGGAATTGAAAGAGGGAGGCGAATCTATTTCACCGGCGAATTTGAGCCAGGCAGCTATGGATTGATCTGCTTCGTCCCGGATGCAGTGAGCGGGCGGCCGCACTTTCTTCACGGCATGACGGCCGAGTTCACTGTCGAGTAAGGATTGCGCGAGAGCACCCCAGGGTGGGTCGATACAAGAGAAAAACACACCGGTCAGGGGCTAGACCTTGACCGGTGTGTTCTTTTATAACCCCGTACAGCATCGGGCCGGAGAAGTCTCATTACATGAACCGCATATCCACACTGGTCCTCACGATTGTGGTGAGCGGTGCCTTGGTCTTCCTCGGCGTGGGATTCATCTTGTGGCTTCTGGCCTTGCCATCCAAAGGTAAGGCATTGGCACATGACGCGGGTGTGGCGCATCCGGCGCTGCTTGCTCATCGAGGCGCCTCCTACCTTGCGCCCGAAGAAAGTCGACCCGCGTTCTTGATGGCGCGAGAACTCGGAGTAGACTACCTGGAACTGGATCTACAACGCACGCGGGATGGCATATTGGTTGCGGTGCATGATGATACCCTCTCTCGGACATCGAATATTCATGAGCTCTTTCCTGAGCGTAAAGGCGACAGCGTCGATACGTTCACGTTTGCCGAACTCCAGCAATTGGATATAGGTGAATGGTTTAATCGAACATTCCCCGAGCGGGCCCGCAAGAGTTTCCGTGGCCTACGGGTGCTACAGCTCAAAGAAGTCTTGGAGATCGCCGAGGCGGCCTTCCCTCCGATCGGTCTTTGCATTGAGACGAAAAGAGCGCATCGATTTCCCGATGTCGAACGTCAACTTGTCGAAGAGTTGACAAGACGCGGATGGATTCAGCAACAGGGCGCGCCCGGTCGCGCGTCTCTGATCTTTCAGTCGTTTGATCCCGACAGTCTGGCACGCTTGAAAGCGTTGGCGCCACAAATCTCCCGGCTCCTTCTCGTCGACGAGGTACTGCTGAAACGACTGGCGTGGGAGGGAGTGCTGGCAGCCGCTGAGAAAGTTGCCACGGGTATTGGACCGTGGGGATACGGCTGGGCATTTGGGCCCGAGTGGTCAAGCCAGGCGGGGAGACGCTATGTGCCGACCTGGCCCTGGTATACGAGGGGGGCACATCAGGCGGGACTCCTCGTCTTGCCTTGGACGATTGATGTCCGCTGGGAAATGTGGATGGTAAGACTGGCAGGAGCCGATGGAATCTTTACGAATCGCAGCGAACTTGCCGTCGAGGTGTTTGGTCGATCGCCGAGGCCGGATCTCGAATCTTTATGGCAGAAGATCGGATACTGACACGCCAACTGATCGCGTTGCGGCATACGGAGAACGGCCTCGAGGTCTGCAGCACTGCTGCTCTCAATGAGACGGCCTGAAGTGGTTCGCCTTAGTAAAATTCCCCATTTCCAGGGTATTACCCAGTATTGCCCTTCATCGAATTACACCACACTCCCACTCCCGTACTAGAAATCGCGC
>JARDZZ010000195.1 GCA_029240595.1 Nitrospira sp.
TTCGTCCCTTCCGCTTCGACCGTGCTTTCACATCCGTCTTGCAGCGAGCGAATGAGACCCTTCGCCTGGCACTCGAGGTGATCGGCCAAACTTCGATTCCGACGGAAAAGGACAAGGCCTTGAACGAGCGGATGTACGGCGAACTGCAAGGATTGAACAAAGCGGAGACTGCTCAAAAATACGGCGAGGATCAAGTGAAGATATGGCGACGGAGCTATGACGTCCGGCCGCCCGGAGGAGAAAGTCTGAAGGACACCGCCGAACGTGTCTTGCCCTATTATGAGAAAGCCATCAAGCCGCATGTCCTCGCGGGTGAGACCATTCTCATCGCCGCACATGGCAACAGTCTGCGCGCCCTTGTCATGGAATTGGAACAACTTTCCAAGGACCAGGTCCTGGAATTGAATATTCCAACTGGCGCGCCACTGCTCTACGAGTTAGCCTCGAACGGAACCGTCACCAGCCACCGATATTTGTAGACCCCGTCTCGCATGACCGTCGCCACCTGACCGAGCTCAGCCGTACCCACAATCGACACCCGATCGTGCGAACGCGTACAATGCGTCCTATGCCACAGACATCCTCCCCCCGTTTGCCGCTGTCCAGGTTGGATGATGCAACCGAACAGTTGCAAACACGTCTCCTGCGTCAGGTCGGTCAGACGATCAACGATTATGGCTTGATCGAAGCAGGCGATAGGGTGATGGTCTGTATGTCCGGGGGGAAGGACAGCTACGGGCTACTCGACCTTTTACTGATGCTCCAGCGTCGGGCGCCTATTCACTTCGATATCATTGCGGTCAACTTGGATCAGAAACAACCCGGATATCCCGCCCATGTCCTGCCCGAGTATCTGAGGTCCGCCGGCGTTCCGTTCCACATTGAAGAGCGCGATACGTATTCCATCGTCAAACGACTGATTCCAGAAGGACAGACGACCTGCTCGTTGTGCTCCCGGCTTCGTCGAGGTCATCTCTACCGCATCGCCACAGAACAAGGGGCCACGAAAATCGCGCTGGGACACCATCGTGATGACATTCTCGAAACGCTGCTGTTGAATCTTCTCTTCACCGGAAAGCTCAAAGCCATGCCGCCAAAGCTACGTTCCAAAGACGGTCGGCATCTGGTCATCCGCCCGCTCGCCGCCGTCCGGGAAGCGGATCTAATCCGTTACGCCGAACTGCGCGCGTTTCCCATCATTCCCTGCGATCTGTGCGGGTCACAAGACAACCTCAAACGCAAACAGGTGAAAGCATTTTTACTGGAATGGGAACGTCTAGCCCCCGGTTGCACGGATAGCATGTTCGCCTCGTTGTCCAACATCGCTCCGCCGCTGCTGATGGATCACCGACTCTTTGATTTTCGGGCCTTGCGCCGCGACGAATCGTTGGCCGGCGACGACGATGCCTGGTTGGATGAAAACGGCAGCTAGGTCTTAAGCTTGTTCGAAAAGCGTGTGCGGAACTTCATCACCTTCGGCCCGACGACGGCAGTACAGTAGCCTTGAAAGGGATTCCGCGCGAAATATTCCTGATGGTACGGCTCGGCTTCATACCATGCCGGAGCAGCAACCACTTCTGTCACGATCGGGTTGGGATAGACCTGCTCCTTGGTGAGGGATGCGATCACGTCTTCCGCAATTCGCTTCTGCTCCGGGGTGTGGTAAAAGACCGCGGACCGGTACTGCGTACCGACATCGTGCCCTTGACGGTTGAGCGTGGTCGGATCATGAATCACGAAAAACGCCTCCAGTAACTCCCGATAACTGACGATAGCCGGATCGAACGAAATGCGGACGGCTTCCGCATGACCGGTACGGCCGCCGCACACAGCCTCGTACGTGGGGCGCTCTTGATGACCGCCTGTATAGCCGGACTCGACGGCGTTGACACCTCGCATCTGGTCGAAGACCGCTTCCAGACACCAGAAGCATCCTCCCGCAAGTGTCGCAACCTCTTCGCTCATGGCTCCCCTGCTGTGTGATCGGTCGTGAACCATGCGTCATGGCGACGCCTCGTCCTTATATATCACATGAAACGAAACTCCGGCGAGCAGAGACCAAGGGCGGGAATTGAGAATGGAGCAGGGGTAGTGCCGTCTAACCGGCTTTCAGATCCGCGATGACTTGCTTCAACTTTGCCCGTTCATCTGGCTGCATAGCCACGAATTGAAGGCCAAATGTCTTGCCCTGGACCCATCGCACTTGCGCCTCATCAATGCGTAATGGCCAACTCAAACCGGGTGCGTAGATCCGGCATTCGAATGAACTATTCGGCACTATGGGGCAATCGGTTTCAATGCGACAGCCTCCATCGGATAGATCCAGTGTTTTCCCATGACCCTCGCGTTGCCCACCGGAAAACGTGCTGCGGAACTGCGCAGTCAGCCTCGGATGCGCCCTTTTTTCCTTCACGCGAGATTTCTTGAGTGCCTGGGATCGTAACGGCATCGATGTGTCCTCTCAAATGACGAACCCCGACGGCTCTCATGATGAGCATGCGACGGGGTGACTCACTGTCTTTGAGTCGCGACTATTTTCGTTTTAACAGAACGTGTCCGCGGCGGTTGAGTTGATAGCAGGATTCATCATGTTCGAGGCAAAATGGGCGTTCCTTTCCATAGGACACGATGCCGATCTGTTTGCTACTGAGACCTATTTCAGTGAGGTAATTCCGGGCGCTCTTCGATCGTTTGTCGCCGAGGACGATGTTGTAATCAGTCGTCCCCCGTTCATCGCAGTGGCCCTCAACCTTCAACACCGCTCCCGGGTGCTCTCTCAACCACTTGGCGTTGTGATTGAGCGCCTCCATTCCGGAATCCGACAGCGTCCACTGATCAAACCCAAAGAAGACATCCTTCAGACCGGCCTCAACAGCGGCTTGCTCCTCTTTTGACAATTCCGCACGATGACGCATGCTCCCTGTGGCCGGTGAGACGGAGGCAATGCCGCCACTATGAGAAAGATATTCATCCGATGGATTCTGGGAAAATCCGCTCAACTCGTTGCGAAAGCCGCCTTGACTCATACCCGGGAAATCGGGATTGACGCCTTGGCCATGCCATCCTGAGCCATTGGTTGAACCGGCCCCTTCACCGCCTTCGGACTGTAACCACTTCATCCCGCATCCAGCCGTAGCGAACACGGTCAGACCCAAAGCCGCTATTAAAACGCTCTTCCTGAGATTGGCCTTCATGGTGCTCCCCCATCCCCCTGTTGTGGCAGTTTACTCACTGGAACAACTATAGCACCGGATTTACAAGATGGATGTTACTGGATGAGATATGCGAAGGCGCTGAAATATATGAAGCTTTTTAGCAGGGGCCGGAAGGAGGCCCTACAAGGCAGAACCGGTGTTTCACAGTACCGCTAGAACTGCGCCGAACGCCGATCTGCCCAGCGCACGGGACGCATGACCGTGCTCAAGGCTGCGACTGCGCAGATCGTGGCCAGCATGAGCAATCCCATCATCAGGAAGAATGCGGCCCTTACGTCATGGAGGATAACATGATTCATTGAAATTTCCCTCCTCGTTGAATCGGTTCCTACCCGCTTTGCCAGCCACAACGGCAGAGCCACCGGGCCATGGGATCAACTTTCGTCAACCAGCATCCGCAACAGGGGCAATGCCTTGTCCATACTTGCCTGCTGCCACGATCAATGCATCCGCTTGGCGTCCCCTCGGGATGTCTCATCGGGCGTTGTCCATAGAATACCACTTCCGAGCTCCTCTGGTCTTCATAACCTCTTCTAACCTACATCGGGATAGGTCAAAAATCCATGCTGCTTAAGTGGGGAGGGGCTGAGTCTGCCCGCGACGACGAGGGCTAAGTACTTGAAGTGGAATTAAAGTTCATGAGCTCAGAAATCAGACTTTCAGGCGCGAGCGCTTGAAGTGGGGGTTCTCGTCACGGCATGACACCTGTACAACCGATTACATGTGCCTCCCGATTATGTCCCATCATACTCGTGGTTCACATGCAGCAAGGCGTCTAATTTTCGCTGTACCGAACCAGGCAGGCAGACCAGGCGCTCCTTCGGAACATACTTTGCGGCTTCAGCCGGTGTATACACGACTGCATGGTATTCTTGTTCCAATTCTTTGCGAGCTTGAGCGTTCCCTCTCGCAGCCAACTTCAATAAGACACGACGCCGTTCCGCTTCTTCTTCAGTTGTATTCCACATACTAATCCCTCCAGGGCTGAGGCTCTACCAGGGCCCCGACCATAGGTGCCTGTTGCTGTTGATTAACTGCATTGTGCGCGGCTTCCTTCACCCGTTCGACACCCTCGTTTGAGGGCATGAACACCGACAAAAGCATAAGGATGCCTATCAACACGAGAAGCATCCCCAGTGGAGCCCAATCGCTACGCCAGCGGACCCGACATGCCCTTCGCCCGGCTGAGCGCCTCTGCAACCACGGAGAGTGCGCTAACATGCGATCGGTCGATGATGCAGCCACGCCGGACCTGCCTTCTTTGGGGTTGAGATTTCCAACACTGCTGCTTCCAGCTCCGGTGCAAGGCAAAGCTCATGCCTTCACCGCTTGAGGTAAAACACGAACAGATGCAATGGATTTCCTAGGTTCCCTTTTGTAGTGGGATAACTTGTCCGGCACTAGGAGATAGTTTGTCCCGAACTGGCTGGCGGCAGAGACGGGTAGTCGTCTACTTGGAAGGGCTCAACCGAGTCTAGACCCACGCCATGAAGGCTGACTCGAGATGGGTCCCGCTGTAAGGCGTAACGGTGCAATGTCTCAGGCAGGCTGCGGCTCAGTCGTTCACGAGGCTTTCAGAATGTGATAGACAAACGTTGTGATTCTTTCGGACTTATGAGGTTCTTCAAAGGTATGTATCAACTCCAATTCTGGAGTCCCATTACGCACCACGGAGGCAAGTTCCGGCCGACGGCTCTCAAGCCTAAAATCCCGCACGACGAGATACTCTGCACCATGCGCCGCGGCATACCTGAGAAA
>JARDZZ010000040.1 GCA_029240595.1 Nitrospira sp.
CCCCGGCGATCCTCCGTTCGACGCGGCCGGAGCGACCAGGGCAGAAGCCGAAGCCCTGGCATGCTGGCTTCGGGAAGAGGTATTGGATAGCCGGCAGGTTGCCGCAGGTCAGATTGCATTACTGTTCCGCACCTTGACCCAGGCGGATGCCTATCTGGATGCGCTCCGTCGCTACGACATTCCCTATCTCATCGAGGGAGAAAAGCACTTTTACCGCCGCCAAGAGGTGATCGACCTCGTCAATGTGCTGCGTGTGCTCGATCATCCTCACGATCACATCGCCCTGGTCGGTGTGCTGCGTTCGCCGCTTGGTGGCTTGACGGATCGCGACATCTACGACCTGCACGAGGCCGGCTTGTTCCATTACTTGAATGAGGCCGGAACGGCGCAGTGGTCCCATCCACGTGCAGACAACGTCCGCCGTCTGTATCGTCGGTTGACACTCCTGCATCAACAGGTCCGGACCCTGCCGCTGCCGGAGGCCATCCAAGTAATTTTCGATGAACTACCAGTGCTCGAATTGGCCGCAGCCTCCTTGCACGGTGAGCAAGCGGTAGCCAACCTGCTCAAGGTCAAACAGACGGCGACGGCACTCTTGGATAGGCCATATCTGACATTCAGCGGATTTATCGACCTGATGGTGACTCGATTGGATGAGCAACCGGAAGAACCGGAAAGCCCTTTAGCCGAAGAATCGTCTGATGCCGTTCAAATCCTGACGATCCACAAGGCCAAGGGCCTGGAGTTTTCCGTTGTCGTACTTCCCGGACTTCACCAGGGGAAAGGCCGGGAGGGAACGTCACCGTCGGTGGTTTACGACTGGTCGACGGGAAGCTACGGCTTGTCACTGGGCAGGCTCCATACAATGGGCTACCTGCGAGTCCAACAAAAACTCGTTGAACGGCAGGAAGCCGAGCGGAAGCGCGTCTGTTACGTGGGCATGACGCGCTCGAAGGATCTTCTGCTCCTCTCCGGCGCCCTCGTTTCCCGTTCAGCTGGCGACACGGTGCTTGACTGGCTGCACGACATCGGCGAAGGCGAAATCGGCAATCCCATGACCGGGGCGTGGAAGGTCGGTTCCAGTGCCATTCCCCATCGAGTGGTCTATGCCCCTGAGCGAAAATCAGGGCGGCGTCCTTTATCGACGCATGAAACAGTACCGCCGCTGCATCCTGCGACGCTCGCCCAACTGTGGGACGAACGCACTACTCGCCGCGGGACCGTTCAGGGTATCTCATGGCGCCTGACTCCGACGAGCCTGAACGCGATCATGCCGACACATCGTGCGGAGAGCGGTCGCATGACTGCTGATCGCGACGTCGGTCAGCTGGCCGGTGTGTTGGCGCACCGTATCCTCGAGGGATGGGATTTTTCACGATCTCCCGTGGAATTGCTGGATCAGATTGCACCGGCTCTTGATACCGAGCTGACTCCAGAAAGGGATCGGCTCAGACCGGCTGTCGCCGCCTCCCTCAAAGCGATCTTCACGGCCTTCGGCTGGTCTGATGTCTATATGCGGCTGCGTTCGGCGACGATCCTTGGCCGAGAGGTTCCGTTTATCATGCCGTGGGGCGATCGGCAGGTGATGGAGGGGGTCATCGACCTTATTTACCGGCTTGACGGTCAACTCTGGATTGCGGACTATAAGACAGACCAGACGACGGCTGAGGAAGCACCGACCAAAGCCGCTTTCTATTCTTACCAAGCGGACGTTTATCGGAGAGCGGCAACGAAGTGCCTGGGTCTGCCGCACGTGTCTTTTCACCTTTTGTTTCTTCGGGCAGGCACGAGCGTGGAGCTCACTTGATCCAGCAAACGGCGGCGCAACAACCGCGAAAGACCGTCATCGTTGAGTGGCTGATTCAAACAGAGGAGGTGAACCAATGCACATCGTGTGGAGTGTCTTGCTCCTGTCTGCGATGTTCGGATGTTCCGGTCAGTCGAGCAAGGCCATAAGCGTTCTTGCAGCACCTGCCGGAACCAAATCGACCCTCGCCACGCAGCTCGAGCAGGGGAACGCGCTCTTCGCATCGAGCGACTATGCAGGCGCTGAGCAGGCCTTCCGGCAAGCTCTTGCCATCGATGCGACTTCAGCTGAGGCCCATTACAATCTGGCCGTCACTCTCGATCGAACGGGAAACAAAACGGAAGCGAAAAGACATTACATTCAAGCCGCCAATTTGGCTCCGGGGAACAAGGTGATCTGGGATTCCCCACCGCTCCGTGCACAAACGAACGGTCTCAACCACGATATCAGCAGGAAATCGCACTTGGACCCGTCGAATCGTGGTTTCTAGAATGGCACGGCCGCGCCGCCGCGATGTGTCTCCCGAGCAATTCGATCTGCTGGTGCAACAAGCGCTGGCCGAATTGCCCGTCCCCTATGCGCGCCTGGCTCAGGAGGTTTCGGTGGTTGTGGAGGAAGAACCGCCTCCCGACGTCTTGGAGGATCTGGAATTGGATTCTGCCGACGACCTCCTGGGACTGTACCAGGGCCTCCCTGTGGCAGCGGAGTCTTTTTTTCATACAGGCGGCCAGCAGCCCCCGCGCATCGCCATTTATCGCGGACCGATTTTACGTCTCTGCGAAACCGCCGAAGACGTCAGACGCGAAATCCGGGACACGGTGGTCCATGAATTGGGCCACCATGTCGGGCTCGGCGATGATGACATGCCGTATTAGCTCGCCGACAAACAGATCGAACGCTTACACAAACAGCGCGCGCAGACGCTTGGCAAGCATGCGGTAGCAGGCACATGCCCGCTCGTGCAGTTTCGACCGATCCTTGATGGTGACTGCGCCACGTTGACTGTCCAGGATCTTGGCCACTTCGAAATCGTTCAGGAGCCGCTCAGCACTTTGCCGCGTGACTCCAAGCATATCCGCCAGATGCTGTTGTGTGATCCGCAACTTACGGGACCGGGTGCGGTCTTGCAGAGCCAGCAACCATCGCGCGCCTCGTTGCTCGACATTGTGGTGTCGATTACAGGCAATAAGGAACTGTAGCTGGGCCAGGAAAAAGCCGAGATAGCGGCGTACGCAGCGGTTGACCGCTGAGTACCGGTCGACCTCTTCGGCAAAATCATCCGCGTTCATCTGCAGGGCCAGTCCGGGAATCTGTATGGCCGCGGTCATGAGTGACATCCCTGCGTAAGGCGTGCCCATCGCCACTTCTACACCGGCAATACCCTCGCTGCCGATTTGACCCACTTCGATCACCTGGCCCTCCAATGTCGTCCCGAGGAAAAAGAGCACGGCCGAGAGCGGGAAGAACACATTATTAATGACTCCGCTCATCTCGTAGAGGGGATGCAGCGAGCTGAGTGAGACGACCTGCATCTTCCTGGCCATCCTTCTTCGGTCCGTTCCGGACAGTCGCGATAGCAGTCGATGCCTGGTACACAGTTGCTCGATCTTTAATTGATCCTGCTTGACGCTTCCTTTCACAGATCACTCCTTGCTTTTGATCATACGAAAGGAAACGCAGGGTGCGAAGAGGAAATACACTGCAATCCGTAGAGGGGATTTACTGAAGACGCCGTAAGGAAAAGGAGGGGTCAGGTCAGGGAATTATCCAGGCGCTCCTTCGCAAGGGGATAACATTCGCACGCGACTGAACGTAAGCTGTCGACATCGTGAATTTTGACGGACCCGCGGAGGCACTCGATCATCTGTTTCGTCTCGAGTTCGCCCAGTACATGGTCCACACTCTGGCGTCTGACCCCGAGCATTTCTGCCAGCAGCTCTTGCGTCACCGGAACCTCTTCGAACTGCGTGCGGTCCCTGCAGCCCAGCAGCCATCGCGCGCACCGCTGCTCGAGCGAATGCAGCCGATTACAGCTCGCCGATAAGACGAGTTGGCTAAACAGCACGTTCAAATAGCGCATCACGCATCGGTTCACTTCACTGCTTCGTTCAATGGCCGCCTCAAAGGCATCGACTCTCATACGCACGACCGCGCCGGGAATGAGCGCACGGACTTGGACCAATGGTACCTGCTGCGCACGCTGCTTAGAGCCGCTCAACATCGCGATCACTCCAGTGGCTCCCTCATTGCCGACCGTTGCGACTTCCACGGTATCGCCTTCACGGGTTGAGGCAATCATCGACAGGACTCCATCGATGGGAAAATGGATATACTCAGTTCCCCCACCGGGCCGTTCCAGGACTTGTCGCGGATACAGCTGCACTCGTTCCATCAAGGCAAGCAGACGGTGGAGCTCGGAGGTAGGAATGGCGTTCAGAATTCTGTTTTTCCTGGCACAGCTCTCGAGTTCGTCCATGGAGCCTCAGTCGCTTCTCAGCGGCGCAGTATCGGGCATCGGCGAAGATGCAGTCTGCCACCTATATGGCAATCCTGTTGATTTCCGGTGCGGGCGCGCAAGAGGCCCCTGGCGGGTGACTTGACGGTGGGCAGGAAGCTGCAACCAGACCTATTGGGGCTTGAGGGAAGGGTTCCTTCGTTGGGCTATCGCGTATCGTTGGTACCCGAGGGTGAGCATGAAGATTCCCATCACAATCATGGGTAACGACAGCAGCTGTCCCATGGAGATCGACCCAAAGAAGAACCCGATATGAGCGTCCGGCTCCCGGAAAAATTCTACAACGATGCGACAGAGGCCGTAACCGGTCAGAAAGCTCCAAAACACGGTGCCAGGCGGGGTAACTTTGCGTCCGATCAACCAGAGCACAGTAAACAACAGCAGGCCTTCAAGACCGGCTTCATAGAGCTGCGAGGGGTGGCGGCAGGCCGGTCCGCCGGTGGGAAACACCATACACCAGGGAACATCGGCGGGGCGTCCGTACAGCTCTCCATTGATGAAATTTCCAAGGCGGCCAAACCCCAGGCCGATTGGCGTGACGGAGGCCGCGAGATCGGCAATAGTATAGACGGGAATGCCCTGACGTTTGCTGAACCAGATCAGCGAGACGATGGTCCCGATCAACCCTCCATGAAACGACATGCCGCCTTCCCACACGGCGAAGATTTTCAGGGGATGCTGCGCGTAGTAGGAAAAATTATAGAACAGGGTATATCCGATCCGGCCGCCGATAAATACCCCCAACGCCGCCCAGACGACCATATCGTAAATCTGGTCTTTCGTGATTGCCAATCCTTTTTCACGCACTTTGCGCGTAATGAGGAAATACGCTGCAGTCAATCCGATCAGGTACATGAGGCCATACCAGCGGAACTGCAATGGACCAATTTCGAAAAAGACCGGGCTCAGATGGGGATAGGGAATGGCTTGAAGCCAGCTCATTCTTGTCTCATGTGGCATTCTGGCTGGATCATAAGTGACACCTAAAGGCATTGCAAGCCTGGCACCGATGAGGCAAGCGCCTGGAGAGAAGCCCTGGCCGCGGAGTTTTCAGACTTCCTGGCTCGATGCTGTTGGTTTTCCCGCACGACTGTGTCGCCCTCTGTGAGAAAAAGGCCACCGAAAATTAGCAGGCGTTAATCGGCTTGACCGCCTTTGAACGAATTATCGGTCAATCCGTCTACGGTACGACTGGCACGCTTGATGCTGAAGCGAATGAACGTGAGGCGTACAAACTCGATCAACGTTATCTTCCAAAGGAGGTTGCCATGTCTAGTGAAGGAAAGCAGGTTGCTCGATGGGCCGCACTGGTAGCCGGAAGCGCAGCCGTCGGTGCAGGAATCGGCTTGCTCTTTGCGCCCCAGCCAGGAACGGAGACACGGCGTGAAATCGCCCGCTACGCCAAGAAAGCGCAGCTGCAGGCGACACGGTTGAGCCGGGCGGTTCAGTCGGGAGTGAAGGAAGCAATGGACCGCACGAAGCGGCCTATGGTCGAAGCTGCGTAGGTCCCTTATTTTTCAAATCCGCAAATAATCACCGACGCATTCAGTCTGTCGCCACAGTGGCTGCAGGCTGTTTGCGTGTGTTCTGCTCCTTGACCGTCCTCCACCTCGATGCTAGAGTCCGCCTGCTTTCTCATTCAGTTCGGTTAGTTCTCACAGCTCTCCAGGCCAGGCTGTACCTGTCCGCTCTCGGCTCGTCAGATACCAGGTGAGCGGAAGGCTCCGCGTGTACGACTGAAACTGCAGGAGTGGCGAAACTGGCATACGCACAGGACTTAAAATCCTGTGGCCCGAAAGGGCCGTACGGGTTCGATCCCCGTCTCCTGCACCAGCGCTCCTGTGTTCAGCGCGGCTCGTGTAATTGTTAAAGGCGGATCAGGCCCGAATGAGGAGATGGTCAATAAAGACCGGTTGATTGCGGAGGACCGTTTGGCGTGATTCGACGTATCGCTGCAACCGGCTTCGTTCTTGCCGGCTCACTTGTACCACCTCGAGGGTGATCCAATGGTTCTGGATTCGCCTCACCTCGGCAAGCCCAATGTGGATACTGGTGTTTTCCCCCTCCAACCACAGACGCACTTTGACAAAGTCGCCAGGAGCCAGGAACTCAGGGGCCGCGAGCTGGGAACTGGACTCGGACACTTTCAGTACACAGCCTTCGGCTTCAATTTGGCGGTCCACACGGATCAGGACGCAGTTGATCGTCGTCGTGGGAGTGGCCCAACAAGCCTGTTGTTTCCCTATAGCCATAGGCTGAGGCTAGCGTAGAGCCGATGAGGCGTGGTTGGCTATCCCTCAAGAGGAGGGGATAGCCGGACCTTCAGATAATAGGTCAGGCCAGTGAACATGACATCCCACCGAACATCCCACCGATTTTTCGTTCTGGGAGCGTTCTTTGCGGGCACGGCCGTCGCGGCTGGCGCCTTTGGCGCGCACCTGTTGAAACCTGTCCTGGATGCGCCGATGTTGGCCGTTTTCGAAACTGCAGCACGCTACCAGATGTACCATGCCTTGGCCCTCTGCCTCGTCTCATCGGCAGGCGGACGCTACCCCAACTTAAATGGCACGGCGGTAGGGTGGCTTTTTACGGCCGGAATTCTGCTGTTTTCCGGAAGTCTGTACGCTCTCTCGCTGGTTGGGATTCCGTGGCTTGGTGCGCTCACCCCATTCGGTGGAGCCGCCTTTATGACGGGCTGGGCCTTAGTGGCCTGGGGAGTCTGGCGATCCGATCGGACCTTGTAGCGTCATGGCGTGCAAGTCGCCGTGCGCTTTCCTGTAATGGAACCCCACCCACCTTGGGAATTGACGAAACTCCCTTCCAGCCGCTGACCTTCTTTGGAAAAAAGCAGGCTGTCTTCCTGAATCCGCCCGTCTGTTTCCCACCGCAGATAGACGGCATCACCCAGTACGACCGTTTCAGTGAGACCAGGGATAGCCGTGCCCATCCCGGGTGGCGGGAACACGAGCGACAGCTTACGCTCTTCGTGATGCCGCTGATGGTTGTGGACGACCCAAAGCCATGTCCCGCAGAGGCGAGACTGTCCGCGCGCCGTGCGCACGCGATCTTTCCACGTTTTAAGCCGCCACCATTCTTCCATCGTCCGCTGAGCGGCGTCTTGCGCCAGCTGTCCGGCCGCGACGCCGGCGGCGGCCGTCGCGTCCCCGCTATCCCATTGCCTCACCACCTCCTGCAAAGATGTAAATGGGCCGTTTGCCGTCAGCCATGCAACTTGGGATGGCGTCGTGAGGACATCGGTACGGGCGCTTTTCTCTTCCAAACCCCGCATCATCCGGTCCGCGACGTCCCAGGCAACCAAGGCCGCAACCAATCGCTGCGCCGATTTCGTGATTTCTGGCACCATCAGATCTTTGGTGACTTGTGGAGAGAGTCCCTTGGCGGCGATCGTCGCCGCCACGTCGTTCACCTCAGCAGCTCGGCCGATCGCAGCGACGAACAGGTCGAGTGCCGCTTGATCAGTTTCAACTTGAGCAAGCCGATCATGGTGCAGGTTGATGAACTTGTGCCACGCCGGCGGAGACGAGGAAGCGCGTTCCTCAGACGCAGCGGAAAGGAAAGTCGAGACGAGGACGAAGCACGCGATCATGAGCAACGCCCGTAAGGCTTGCAGACTGGGCGATGTGACGGAGACGAGCATGGTGACGGACAGATGATTCGCGGCAGAGGGACGGTCGTTATGATCCTTGAAGGTGCTTTTTCAAGAACATGGCGGTTGTCGCCCATGCTTCAGTTGCCGCGGCTTCGCGGTAGCTCTCAGGTCTCGTTTCGTCACTGAACGCATGCGGCGCATTGGAGTAGGACTGAATTGCTATCGGCTTGTTGTATTTGGCAGCGAGCTCCCGCAGACGTTGAACATCCTGTCCTGACACCCAGGGATCCTGTTCCGCATAATGATAGAGGATGGGACAGAGCGCGTTCTCCAAAGCGGAGTCCGGCTGAATCATGCGTCCATAATAAGAGACCGCTCCCCGCAGGCGCTTCCGCTGACAGGCAAATTTCATCGCCAGCGTCCCACCCATTCCGTATCCCACCACACCGTGAATGTTCCGCTTAATGAACTCACGGCTGTTCAGGAACTCACAACACGAATTGATATCTTGCAAAGCCATCGAGTCGTTCAGTTTTCCCATCAAGGCCTCGGCCACCTCCGCATTGCCGGTCACCATTCCACCGATGCGACCGTACAGATTGGGAATGATCACGCCGTAGCCCTCGCACGCGAGGCGGGCGCCCAGATCCTTAATCTGGGAATTTAGTCCCCACCATTCGTGCAGGAGTACGATACCCGGATAGGTGCCTTTCTCTTGCGGCCAGAACTCGATGCACTCGACCTGGACAGTCTGGATCGGACGCGTTCTGATATAGGGATCGACCGATGCATCGGTGATGGTAGGCAGTGCCACTCCGCTCGGAAACCGAGAAGTCCCTGTGCCGATTTGCTGTAACGTAAACGGAGCAGTCGTCGAAACCATAATCCGGCAAACTCCCTACCAGCGTAGCATCGCGCGATACGAACTCCGCGAAAAATTCATCGTACTATAGGGACCGCTCCGCACGCTTGTCAATGTAACCTCAAAGGCAGTAGTCTGCCTCAGGTTTTCGCCATGCACTCTTCAATCAGTTCTCTCTCGACGGCAATGCTCGGCATCGGCCTGATCGGTATCGGCCGGCATGGCAGCCGTTATGTGCAGCACTTGCTCCGCGATCTTCCTGACGTTGCCCTCGCCGCCGTGTGCCGCAAAAGCAAAAGCGGTGTGTTTTCCGACGCCACCATTCCCGTGTATGACGATTATCGAGCCATGATTTCGGATCCTCGCGTGCATGCGGTCGTTGTCGTGACTCCACCCTCTCTCTGCTACGATATTTGCCTGGCGGCGGTTCACGCCCGAAAACCGATCCTGATTGAAAAGCCGTTGGCGCTCAATGGATCTCAGGCTCGCACAATGGTGGCCGCGGCCAGTCAGAGCGGGGTACTTTTGATGACGGCTCACACGTTGCGATTTGACCCCGTCATTGAGATGCTGCGAGAACAAATTCACACCATTGAGCCGCTGCAGTCGGCCTGTCTCACCACGCATATCGACACAAAACCCAACGTCATGTCCGTGGGCGATGGATCGGTGAAGGTCGGTGCACTGCTTGAACTCGGGATCCATCTGCTTGACCTCGTCCGCTTTCTCACGAAGGAGGATATTCTCGAGGTGCAATGCACGATGAGCCCCTTGCCCTCAGTGGCACCGGAAACCCAGGTGGAGGTACGGTTGCGGACATCCAGCGGCATTGCCTGCACCCTCGACATCGCCCGCGTCGAGGTCCAACGCACGGGAAGGGCGGTATGGACCGGAGAGAAAGGTACACTCACGGCGGATTGGGTGGCGCGGAGTCTCATGAGAACTGCAAAGGACGGACGCGTGGAGGCCTGGACGCTTGACGTCAAACCAACCGTCCTGGCGACGTTGCAAGCCTTCGTGCACGCCATACGGACTGCAACTGTCCCGCCGATTACCGGCCTCGATGGCTGTCTCGCCGTCGAAGCGGCCGACGCCTGTTATCGTTCGGCGGCCAATCATGGCGCCATCACATTGGTTGGGGCAACCCGCTAGAGACGCGTATCCGCCCGTAATCGAAATCCGTCGCCAACAATATCTGCAGCCTTAGCTGTCTGCCACGATGTGCGTATCAGTTTCCTCCACCCCCTCGATTTGATGGATCTTCGTGATGACCACATCGGAGAGAGAACGCTCATCCTGGACGCTGATAAAGAGAAAAATGTCCGGCTGCCCGAAGCAGGAGTGCGCCTGTTCCACTCCCGCAAGTTTCTTCAAGGCCTGCAACACGTCTTTCGTCCGGCCCGTTTTCACTTTGATGAGTATGTACGCCTTGGTCGCCATGGGGTCTCTCCTTTCGATCAAAGTGTTTACCGCCCGGCATGCTCCGCCGGTGCTCCGCAAAGATCTGATGGATATCGCGCTTCTGCTCGATAAATACGGCACGCGCCTTGGCATAGAGCTCGCACAGCCATTCCAAATCCGCCAATCGCATGTTCACACGAGCGAAAGGTGCTGCTAACCTGTCCCGCTCTTCTCTCGAAATTGTGGCATAACGGGCGCATATCGCTTCCAGGACCTGAGAAGTCCACCCTCCTTGACGGAATTCCGTTTCCGCTTCCTCCGTGCGATCGGCAAACTTCGACGCCAACGCGTGATCCAGAAATTGCCGTACGGCGGGATCGGTGCTGTTCATGAATACACCTTGGAATTGAATTACGATCTGAATCACACGATTCGCCCGCGGAGTCCCTTCAGGGGGAAGAATGCTGGCATCTTGCAGCGTGGCTAAAAGCGCCATCGAGGCTCCCACCGGTCCGGATGGAGTCCGGATCTGCCCCGGGGCCATCGGTGACACTTCCGCTTGATGCAGCAAGACGAGCGACAAGACGATGCCCGGCCAACGCATGCCGCGGATTATACCGAAGGGACCTCATGTGCACCAGCTTGCATCAACAGCATGAAACGGGTTGGCCAATGGAAGCATTTCCCCCTTGCTGGACGTGCTTTTTCTTGAATCCAGCACAGACGCTTTCTATAATTCAGCGCCCCAGTGACTGCATGGAGTTTTCATGCTGGCGAAAGTGCTCACCGTCGCGCTGACCGGACTCGACGCACATTTGATAGACGTTGAAGTAGATATTGCCGGCGGGCTGCCGCAGTTTTCCGTTGTCGGGCTGCCGGATGCCACCGTCCGTGAGAGCCGCGACCGAGTCCGGTCCGCACTCAAGAACACAGGCTTTCACTTCCCCGCAAAAAAAATCACAGTCAATCTCGCGCCTGCCGACATCAAGAAAGAAGGGGCAGGCCTCGATTTAGCAATCGCGATCGGCATTCTGGTCGCAGAAGAAGTCATTGCCGCTGAGCAGCTCGACCATCGCGTGCTCGTCGGGGAATTGTCTCTCGACGGACAGATCAAACCGGTGTCCGGAGCCCTTTCAATCGCTCTGGCCTGTCGCAACCACAGTCTCTTGTTACCGGCACAGAATGGACCTGAAGCCGCGATGATCGATGGAGTGGCCGTGTACGGTCTGCACACGCTGCCTGAAGCGGTCGCATTCCTCAGGGGTGAGTGTAAGCTCGAACCGCATGACGCCGACCGGACGAAATGGTTCTCCCCCGCGCCTGCGGACGACGAGGACTACGGCGATGTCCGAGGACAGGATCACGCCAAGCGCGCGTTGGAAATCGCCGCTGCGGGCGGGCACAACGTTCTCATGGTGGGTCCGCCAGGCTCGGGCAAAACCATGTTGGCCAAACGTCTGCCGACTATTCTTCCTCTCATGGAACCCGATGAAGCGATTGAAACCACTCGTGTCCACAGCGTGGCTTCCCAGCTCCCCGCGGATCGTCCACTGCTGACCGTCCGGCCCTTTCGCGCGCCGCACCATAGCATTTCGGACGCCGGCTTGATCGGCGGCGGAAGCATCCCCCGGCCGGGTGAGGTCTCCCTCGCCCATAACGGGGTCCTGTTCCTGGATGAATCGCCCGAATTCCGGCGACCGGTCCTTGACGGCCTTCGGCAGCCCCTGGAAGAAGGCGCTGTCACGTTGACGAGGATCAGCGGCTCGCTCCGATATCCGGCTCGATTCATGTTGATTGCGGCAATGAACCCTTGTCCCTGCGGGTATTATGGGGACCGCTCTCGGGAATGTATCTGCACGCCGTATCAAATCCGGAGATACCGCGCACGGCTCTCAGGCCCGCTGCAGGACCGTATCGACATTCACATCGAGGTTCCACCGGTGCCGATTCGCGATCTGCAAGACACCAACGCAGCACCCGAGGGCTCGATCAGCATACGCACGAGGGTCATTGAAGCGCGTAAACGGCAGGCTGGCCGCTATGGATCGGACGGGATTCACACAAATGCCCAGTTGAAGCCTCGACTCGTGAAGCGGTATTGTGGGCTCGATACGAAAGGGCAGGATCTTCTGGAACACAGCATGATGAGACTGGGCCTCTCGGCGCGCGCGCATGGTCGGATCCTCAGGGTCGCGAGAACCATTGCGGATTTGGCAGGCTCAGACAACATTCAAGCCGTTCACGTGGCCGAAGCCATTCAGTACCGCAGCTTGGACCGGCGTGTGGAGTTCTAGAATCCTGTGACCGCCGCTATGAAAGTGTTCGTCTGGTGGTTTCTCGTCGGAGCGACAATGGCGCTCGCGGTCATCATGTTGCAAGGCGGCATGCGGGAAGTGATGCAGGCGCAAGGCTCCGTCTGGGAGTTGAAGCTCATGGAACTGGTGACGACCATCGTAGGAGGCGGTCTTCTCGGCGGCTGCGTTGCCCTCATCCTGGATCGGATCAAAAAATCGTAGCCTCCACCTGACGGCAGGGGACAAAGGAGTGACAATGGATCTGGAGGTCGGGTCGAATCTGTACCAGAACACGGACGGGACGATTGAAATCGAGGGCGTCCCGCAAATTCAAGTGGCGCTGAAGCCGAACGCCCTGCTGATAAATTTTGCCGTATTCGATGCCAACGGCAAGATGACGGCGAAGCTGGTGGACAGCACCCTCATGTTCAATGAGCGCAGGGCCTATGAAGTCACAAGAGCCCCGACCAGCGTGACGCTCAGGCACCTGGAGTCAAAAAACGTGGTGCTGCAAATGGACGTCAAGAAGCCCGACGTTGTCACCTTTACGCGAGGCGGATTTCATACCGTCAAGGGCCATCTGCTCGAAGTGTCTTCGACGGAGTGGAAGGTGGACAAGCAGCGTCAAAGCGGGACCACGCAGAATGCAGAGGGTGGTCCGGTAAAAATCGGATAGCTACCCTGTGAGAGCGGGTCAGGGCGCGTCTCGGCGCGCCGGGGTGGGTGGGTGAAATTAAATCAGGACTTGGTCACCGTCGGCACGATGACGATACCGTCGCCCTTCACGTCCACCATCGCGGTATCGCCGTCCCGTAACTCGCCTTTCACCAGTTGTCTGGCCATCGGCGTCTCGAGATGCTGCTGAATCAGCCGCTTTAACGGCCGAGCGCCGTACACCGGATCATATCCGCGCGCTGCCAGATGTTGAAGCGCCGCGGGCGACATCGTGAGCGTGATGCGTCGTTCGGCCAGTCGCCCCCGCAACCGCTCCAGTTGGATTTCCACGATCTTGGTCAACTGGTCCGTCTCCAGCGGATGGAATACGACGATCTCGTCCACGCGATTCAAGAACTCGGGACGAAAATGCCGCCGTAATTCGCCCATGACGACGGCGCGGACGTCGTCGTAGCTGGAACCTTTCTGCTGCGCCTCGAGAATTTGCGGACTTCCGATGTTGGACGTCATGATCAACACCGTGTTTTTGAAGTCCACGGTCCGTCCTTGAGAATCGGTAAGGCGCCCGTCGTCCAAGACCTGAAGCAGCACGTTGAAGACGTCGTGATGGGCCTTCTCGATTTCATCGAAGAGGATAACGGAGAAAGGGCGTCGCCGCACCGCCTCGGTCAACTGCCCGCCTTCCTCGTAACCGACATAGCCGGGCGGAGCTCCGATGAGCCGGGCAACGGTATGCTTCTCCATGTACTCCGACATATCGATACGAATCATGTTGGTTTCGTCATCGAACAGCGTGGTAGCGAGCGCTCTCGCCAATTCCGTTTTACCGACGCCCGTCGGCCCCAGAAAGAGAAAGGACCCGATTGGCTTGTTCGGATCCTTGATGCCTGATCGCGCGCGCAGGACCGCGTCGGCCACGGCCCGAACCGCCTCGTCCTGACCGACGACCCGTTGATGCAGCAACTCTTCCAACTTGAGAAGTTTTTCCGTCTCGCCCTCCATCAACCGCGAGACGGGGATGCCAGTCCAACGGCTCACGATGGCCGCGATATCGTCTTCATCCACCTCTTCCTTGACCAGGCGGCTTTCTCCCTGCTTTTTCCCCAGCTGCTGTTGCTCGATCGATAATTCACGTTCGAGACGGGGCAGTTCACCGTACCGAAGCTCGGCCACTCGGTTGAGATCGTATGCGCGCTCTGCTTTCTCGATCGCCAGCTTCACCTCTTCGATGGCTTCACGAGTTTTTCTGAGCCGTGCCACCGAGGCTTTCTCGGAATCCCATCTGGTCTTCAGGGCTTGCAGATCGCGTTGCCGCTCACTCAGCTCTTTCTCGAGTGCCGTCAACCGCGCCTGACTGACCGGATCTTTTTCCTTGCGTAATGCTTCGCGCTCGATTTCGAGCTGCAGCACCTTGCGGGACACTTCGTCTAGATCGGCGGGGAGGCTGTCGATCTCCGTCCGGAGGCGCGCCGCAGCTTCATCCATAAGATCGATCGCCTTGTCAGGCAGGAACCGATCGGCAATGTAGCGATGCGAGAGCTTCGCCGCCGCCACAAGCGCAGCATCCTTGATCCGCACGCCATGATGCACTTCGTACCGTTCCTTCAGGCCTCGCAGGATGGAAATCGTATTTTCGACGGAGGGTTGATCCACGAACACGGTTTGAAACCGACGCTCCAGCGCGGCATCTTTTTCGATATGTTTGCGGTACTCGTCGAGCGTCGTCGCGCCGATCAGATGCAATTCGCCGCGGGCCAGCATGGGTTTGAGCAAGTTGGCGGCATCCATCGCGCCCTCTGCGGCTCCCGCCCCGACGACCGTGTGCAATTCATCGATGAACAGCAGCACCTGGCCCTGCGAGGCCTGAATCTCTTTCAAGACGGCCTTCAACCGCTCTTCAAACTCGCCGCGGAATTTCGCCCCGGCGACCAAAGCGCCCATGTCGAGAGCGACCACGCGTTTCTGCTTCAATCCTTCCGGTACGTCTCCCTTCACGATCCGGATGGCGAGCCCTTCGACGATGGCTGTTTTGCCGACGCCGGGCTCTCCAATGAGGACGGGATTATTTTTTGTCCGACGGGACAGAATCTGGACGACACGGCGAATCTCGTCGTCGCGCCCGATCACGGGATCCAGTTTGCCTAGGCCGGCCAGTTTGGTCAGGTCGCGTCCGTACTTCTCGAGCGATTGATACGTTCCTTCCGGATCCTGACTGGTGACGCGCTGATGGCCACGGACCTGCTGCAAGGCTGCAAGGAGCTTGTCTTTGGACAATCCGAGTTTCTTGAAAATGCCGCCTTCATGCACCATGGCGAGCAGCACATGCTCCACACTGAGATAGTCGTCTTTCAACGCGCGCTGCTCGTCTTCCGCTTTTGTGAGCACCTGATTGAGCCGCGAGGTGAGGTGAAGCTGCCCCGGGCCGCCGCCAGTACCCTGCACCTGCGGCAATTTGCTCAAGGCTTGTTCCGCCGCCTGGCGGACAGCAGGGACCGAAACCCCGGCTTGCTCGCAAAGGGCTGGAACGATACCGCCTTCCTGTTCGAGAAACGCCAGGAGGAGATGCTCGACATCCATGCCTTGGTGACTGCGGCGCATCGCGTGGGCCGATGCAGTCTGTAGGGCTTCCTGCAGCTTGATGGTCATCCGATTCATGTCCATGATGATGGCTCCAGATTCAGTGTATTCACTCGTATACCGACATAATCACAGGAAGTCGAAAGTCAACTTGGAACGGCGACTGCCTTGACCGGCCGCGAGGGACCAGACTATTGTCATTCATGATGAATCACCTTGTGGGAGCTTTCGATCTTTATCGCCAGGCGTTGCGTCAGACATGGCAATCCCTGCAGCGAGGCTGGATCACTATTTTAGCAGTCATCGGATTCTTATTTCTCCTCATCTTGGCCCAACAAATCGCAGCTCCGCTGGGAATTGCAGGCGGCTTTCTGCTGGGCGCCGTCAACGCCTTACTCGTGGGGGTGACCTTAAGTTTGATTGAGCAATCGATTTCCTATGCTCGGACGTTGACGATCAAAGACGTCGTCGAGAGTTTTGGCCACTACTTTTGGGATGTCATCGGCGTGGGCTTCGTCCTCTGGCTTCCCATCATGGCGCTC
>JARDZZ010000196.1 GCA_029240595.1 Nitrospira sp.
CGTACTTCACGCGAGCGCTGTACGGACAGAGTTCTCAGCATTCTGCACGTGGCGCGGAAGTCGGATCAAACACGATCAGTTCCGCACGCCGCTCCACACCTTTGCCGGATCGATACCCTTGTCAGGATTCAGCTTCTTCGCCTTGTCCAGCAAGACATCCGTCGTTTCGGGATAGGCAGGATCCGAAATGCAGCAATTGTCGACCGGACAGACCGCCGCGCATTGAGGTTCGTCAAAATGGCCGACACACTCGGTGCAGCGGTCATGCGTAATGACGTAAATGGCATCTCCTTCGCCCTGGCCGTCGCCCACATGGTTTCCTTTCGCTTCGGCGTCACTGCGCTTTTCGAAGATGGCCTCATTCGGACATTCTGGCAAACAGGCTCCACAGTTAATACATTCGGCGGTAATCAGCAGTGCCATGACGCGTGCCTCCTTCTCGACCAAAATAGATCGATTGATAGATAGATATATGTAGCTCCTAAACGCCCCGGTTGGTCAAGTCCTATTATCGCCCCTATGATAAGTCTGATTCAGGCCGGTTGGGACTTCTCGCAAGACGCGGGGGCTAGTAGCAACTGCTTTTCCCGACCTGATTGAAAGAGTGAAGCCGAAAGGAGCAAGCTTGGCGGAAACAAGCGTCCTCTCAGCGGAGGAGGGAGCATGAAGACCGATCTTGAAAAGGTGAAGCGGCTCGGGAAGGATCTTCGGAAAGGTTATCCACGCAGTCCAAGGGAAAAGTTGGGAGGCTACGTGATCGCAGCCCGCTGCGCAGATAAGTGCCGGGCGTTCCTGTTGGAGATGAACGGGGAGTACAACTACTGGCCCTGTTCATTAGCGAGTCAGTGGTTCGCGTTCACGGGCATTACGCCCGATCAGTTCAAGGACGTGGTCGCGACGGGTGCGACAGATGAGGAACTCGCCCGCTGGATCGGCGAGCACTCCAAGATCGCGGACCCCGACGACGTGCTTAAATGGAACAATCGCATGCGCGACATGAGGCTCAGTGACATGAGCCTACATGCCCAACAGTATTTAGAAGAGTACGTTCCCAAATTCGTGCCGAACCATCGTCCGGTGTACGTCTGGTTCGACGTGTATGATCTCGAAGAAAAACGGTTTTGATCGCGCGGGTGCCAGCGGATGAATTAATTGCATCATGTCGTAAAGAGGTTCGGTTGACCCCCGTATGCGTTGGGCGTAACATAAAATCGTGCCCCTTCCGATCATATCCGCGTGAGAGGAGCCTCTCGTGGAGAATCAAGTCGGGGATCAGCCGGTCCTCAATTATATTCAGCGCCTTGTCGCAGAGGAACACCGATTGCACCACCAAGGGAAGCTCCCGCACACCGATCGTAAACGGCTCGCGCAAGTCCAAGTCGAACTGGATCAGTGCTGGGATCTCTTGCGCCAGCGACGTGCCCTTCGCGATGTCGGGCTTGACCCGGAGGACGCGCAAGTTCGCCCGCCGCAGATCGTCGAGAATTATGAGCAGTAGCGATTCCTTGTGAGCGAGCCCCACAGACGGACAATCTCACCCGCCATGCGCCGCGAAATGCTTGTCGAGTGAGTGTATCTTTCAGAAAAAGTAGAGCACTGTGGAGGGGCCGGAAGGATCCGACAGGGGCATTGCGTGTTAGTATTCGAGCGATGTCCTGTTCGTTCCAAGCAATATCAAGAACTTCGATCCATCGTCCAGTTTCCCTTCTCCCGCCCACGAGTCGCCCTTACCCTTCGCAATAAAGTTCCCTTTCCGTTTGTCGCTACAGTGGATTGTGCCTTCCGTAGTGGTCTCGGTGGCAGGAACAAACATCTTGCCCGCGCAGGACAGACCCTCTTTACTTTTCATGGAAATAACCGCATCTCTCCCTACCTTGCCGCTCGCAGATCCTCGCAGGATGTGATGTCTTTCGATCCTCATCGTGGCAGGAACTGTTGCAGAACATGCTGTGAGAACAATACTCATCAGAATGATAGCTGTTTTCATGGGTTGGCGAAGAGATGCACAACAATGGGGGAATGTATTAACAGAGATAATTGTCTGAAGCAATTTCTCTGTCTGAGAGGCGCGATGAGCGGTGAGGGGAGAGGCTCAAATCATACTGGCTCGCCACGCCCCGCGCACTGGGTTCTCTCACCTATCCTGTCCTTGCTTGACACATCCAGTTACAATACAAAGCCTTTGTCAGGTTTGAATTCTGCGGTGCGTTTGGTGTCCAGGGATTAGGATCGTTAGTACGGCGCAGGACGAGAAGGAACCACAGTGACCAGTACACGGCAGCAAGTTGAGGCAGGCCAAGCCGTCTATTCGAAGTCTATGCTGGCGATATATGACTGGTTGGTCTTGCGGTTCTCGAATCGGCTGATCTGGAAATGTCCCTCCAAGCAAATCCTGGCATTGTACGATCGACACGTGACGGCGAACCACCTCGATGTCGGGGTTGGCTCCGGATATTTTTTAGACCGCTGTCGTTTTCCGACAGATCGCCCGCGGCTGGGCTTGATGGATTTGAATCTCAATTGCCTGGATGCCGCTGCGAATCGAGCGGCACGGTACCAGCCGGAGGTCTATCGGGCGAATGTACTGGATCCGATTGGCCTTGAGATTCCGCGTTTCGATTCCATCAGCATGACGTATCTACTGCATTGTCTGCCGGGGACAATTAAAACGAAAAGCGCTGTTTTGCGGAATCTCAAGCCATTGCTCAACCAGGGGGGAGTCATGTTCGGAGCCACGCTTTTACACGATGGCGTGTACAGGAGCTGGGCAGCTAAGCGATTGATGGCCTTTTACAACTCGAAGGGGATTTTTACTAACGAACAGGACGATCTCCAGGGTCTGAGATGGATGCTGTCACAGCATCTCACCGCAGTGACCGTTGAAGTCGTGGGATGCGCTGCGTTGTTTTCCGGTCGGGTGTGATTGTAATGATTAGAATGAAGTTGAAGAACCCGCTCGGCGCACGCGACGTGGTAGCGGACTCTATCGCGGTGTGAGATGCGAGGAGCGGGAGGCGAGTAACGAGCCGGCTCGCCACGCGCCGCGAAATGGTGCCTGCACCTTTTCTAATTTCGAACGAACCAGGATCTGCTATTCCGTCGGTTGCGCGATGCAGGATTGACGAGCGCATTTACTAAGGTAGATGAGAGCCATTTCTGGTAGCGGTTCGGCGTCCAACCACCCTCGTGGACGAGGAGACGATAGACATCACGGCTGGTGTACATCCACATAATTCGGCGGGCCTCGTCTAAGGTGAGCTCCTTCCTCTGCTTGGATTGTGCGAAAAGGAGTTTGACCCGCTCCTTCTGCATCTGGAAGCGGAGATTCTCGAATTCTTTTTCCAGCTTGCCTAGCGCCGGGGAAAAGGCAGAAACTCCTCGGATAAGGCCGAGCTGCGAGCTTTCGGCCTCGTAGATGGCTCTCGCCACATTCGCCGTGAGGGCAATGAGCCTAATAGGATCAGTCTCACCTTCCAATCTTGCAAGTGCCACCTGAAAGCGCTGGCCGAAGAGCGCCGATCTTATAAGCTCACGCAAAATACCCGCTTTCGACTTGTACAGAGCAAAGACCGTCGAGGCTGAGACTCCGGCTTTCTTGGCGATCTGCTCGACTGTCACTCGGTCAATACCACGGCCCGCAAAAAGTGTTTTAGAGGCCTGTAAAATCCGTGCTCTGGTGCCCTCAGCAGCCTGACTCCGCACATCCGATACATATGGTCTTGACGGCTTTCTCATATTGGATGTAGTTTACTATACCCAATTTATGATGTATACCGAACTCTCATGGAGGTGTCTTATGGAAGCCATATCGGCAGTTCAGCTCTGGTCTGGACGAATACTGAGCGGTCTGGCGGTTCTGTTCTTATTCGTTGATGCAATCGGAAAACTACTGCGGATTGGCCCCGTCGTGGAGGGTACGGTCAAACTCGGATACCCCGAAACCGTTGTATTCCCTTTGGGCATGCTTCTGTTGGTTGGAGTGGTGCTTTATGCAATGCCATGGACTTCGCTTCTAGGAGCCATTTACCTTACTGCCTTCCTCGGTGGTGCTGTCGCAACACATGTTCGCGTGGGCAGTCCGCTGGCCACTCATGTCCTGTTCGGAGTGTATGTCGCAATATTTCTATGGGGCGGCCTAGCACTGCGCACTCCGCGGCTGCTGAATTTGTTAACAGGTGCCCATTAAAGCGCGCCAGAAACATGTGACCGGAGATGAAGGTGATCTGGCGCCAAGCCGCGAAATGGGGTTCTGACACCGTTTTGCAAGGCTACCCGATCGGTGTAGAGACTGCATCGGTTGCGGAAGATGTGTCGGGCGAGACGTCGTCCGAGGGGACGTCTCGAATTTGAATGGAGTCGACTCGTTGCTGGGCCAGGACGTCCGAGATGATCACGACCTTGTCCCCAACCTGAAATTGTTCTCGCTCCTTCAAGATCCGGAACGCCGTCTGCAGTGTCTTTTCAGGATCCGAACTGAAATCAATCTTGAACGGAAAGACGCCACGGTTGAGCATCATGGTCCGTCGCGGTTGGCTCATGTTGGTAAAGGCATAGATGTTGGTCGAGAACGGACGGCAGTTGGCGACGAGATCGGCCATAAGTCCGCGTCTCGTGATCACGACGATTCCTTTGGCGTTGACTCCCTCGGCGAGCTGAACGGCCGCCGCCGCCAATTGTTGTTTATTGCCGGTATCGCGCAATTGTTTCGCAAACCGCAACCCGGGTATCGTCTCGGATTTCAGCGCAATCTTGCGCAGATATTCGACACATTTCACCGGATACTTCCCAACCGTGGTTTCTCCGGACAGCATGACGGCATCGGCTTCTTCATAGATCGCGTTGGCGACGTCGGTGACCTCGGCGCGGGTAGGGTGCGGGTTGTGGATCATGGATTCGAGCAGATGAGTGGCAACGATCACTCGTTTTCCATGCTCGGCACAACGTTGGACGATCGTGCGCTGAACATTATCCACAGTGATCTTGTCGCCCACGTTGACCTGCTCGAGCAAGTCCTCATAGTCAATGTGGATGGAGCTTTCCTCAACGTCCATCGGCCCCCGCGTGGTGACCGAGACAATGGCGCCCTGCCGCAGATCGAGGTCGTTGGAGAGGTCCCCGGTGCGAATCGCCGGACCTTGCGTATCCAGGAGGATCGGGATGGGAAACTTGACCTTCTTGTTGAGTGTCTTAATGTGCTGAATGACCTTGGCGTGGGAGTCGTGGTCGCCGTGGGACATATTCAGTCGAGCGATGCTCATCCCGGCCTCATACATCTTCTGCAACATCTCGTAGGATTCCGTGGCCGGGCCGATCGTACAGATAATGCGGGTCTTTTGCATGCGTGCTCCCTGGAATAGTGGCGTATCCTCAGAGGTGTAGCCCTCAGACGGATGACGACTTGATAGGGGAGGATACGAACCGAGGCCATTCTACTTTTAATCGTCGGCCGGGTCTATCGGTATGTGAGAGGTGGTCAAGATAGAGAGAGGCGAGTGAAGCCCGGTGTGAGGTGCGATGAGCCGGTCAAATTTGGAACGTCTCCAAGAAGATATGACTAATGGCAACTCCGTCAGCGAGCCACCGACAGGTTGCCGGTGGAGCCATGCGGTATAATCAACGACGAAAAGTTTATGACATGGAACAGTAACGGCAAGAATGAAGGTGCCAAGAATGAAGGTGCAATGATCGGTTTGGTGGTCGGCATGATATGGCTTGCCTTCGGGCTCACCTCCTGCACTGGCGACTCGTCCGACAGTCCTCCGCCGGCTGCCCCGGAGACCGTCGCCGGTATTGATGCTAATGGAGATGGTGTCCGTGACGACATCGAAGTGTATATCGACGCGACGTATCCCGTTTCGACTCAAGGCGACACCAACCGGGCGCTCCGACAATTTGCCCGGGCAGCGCAATTGACCATGATTGATGCGAGTGAGCCTGCGCCCTCGGTGGCGCATGCGGCCGAGCGTTTTCGCGCATTGGAGTGCTTGATGGCACGCCGGCCTGGAGATTTTCATGTGCCCTTCGTTGAACTGCGCGCCCGCCTGCTGAATACCGCGGCCCGTTCGCTCGCGTATCTCCAGGCGGATAATCATGTCAGGGCTGGGAATATTCCGCTACTGCCGGCCGATCAATGGAGCGGCGCTTGTCTATGACTCGGACAGGGATGCGGCTCGCTTTGACCGTGGCATGGATAGTCGCGGCGTCGTCGGTGGATCGGGCGCATGCCCAGATCGCAGCTCCACCGGCCTGCCAAAATGTGATGGCACCGAGAACGACGGTCTTCTTCGTCAATGGCATCACGACGACCCTCGACGACGCGCGGTTGAACGCAGGCAAGCTCGAGTTGGAATTCTTGAACCGGCTGCCGGGCATGTCGGCGGCCGTCCAGGCGAACTGCCACGTATTTGCGTTGAACTACAATCCGACCGGCGGCGAGGTGAACGATTTCTTTGAGGCGGCGCAGCAGCAACTGGACATCACGCCAACGAGGTTTTGGCTGGAACTGGAAGGACTGAACCTCTTCACGCGGGAACTCATCCGCGACGCCTTGGAGGGTCCGATGACCGATCTCAACCGGATCGACGCCTCCACCATCGAGCGCCATGCCGTGGCGTATCGGGAGCAGATTACGTCTCCGTCCTGCCGCCGCGTGCTCATCGTGCCCCACTCTCAGGGCAACCTTTATACCAATGCCGCCTACGACCTGCTGTTCAATCAGCCGCCGAGTCCGCCTCCTGGCACAATAAAAATCGTCGGTGTGGCGACGCCGGCCCAGACGGTCGCAGGCAATGGGCTCTACCGCACTTCGACCACCGACGTGCTGATCAATGCCATTCGCCTCATCCGGCCTGGAACGCTGCCGCCCAATACGAACTGGGGCATCACTCCGCTCCTCCTGTCTCCATCCTATTCGGGTGGCCACAGCTTTATCGGCTATCTCTCCGCCGACCCCAGCCGCACGGACATCTTGTCCGATATCGAGTCTTCGCTGACCGCACTGGCCGCGGTTAATCCCTGTTAGCTGGGCACATCCATTACATTCAGGTGTGAGTGGCGGGATCTAGCCGTTCAAGATGAACAAGAGGCATTCGTGAGATTGATTGGGATTAAGCCTTCACAAAATGATTTTAGTTTCCAACTCTCAGAGATCGCACGAGATGTTATGCAGGCAAATCAAGAAAACTATCGAAAGAATGGATACGAAGAACCATGGTGCGCGTATTTTGCTATAGAAAATGGTCAACTTGTCGGAACTTGTGCATTTAAGACTCCTCCAAAAAATCAGCAAGTCGAAATCGCCTACTTCACATTCCCCGGCAATGAAGGAAGAGGGGTGGCAACAAGAATGGCCCAAGAGCTCTTGAAGATTGCTCAAGCCCGGAACCAATCAATGAGAATAACGGCTCAAACTCTGCCTCAAATCAACGCATCAACAACTGTACTGAGTAACCTGGGATTTACGAAAACCGGTTCTACGGTGCACAGTGAAGATGGCGAAGTTTGGGAATGGAGTAGAGAGACCAATATAGACGCTGATGCCGGATAGATCAGCAGCCCGCCACGCGCCGCGAAATCGTTCCTGACACCGTTTCTTGACCGTTTCCTCCACATGGGCAACACCGGGGAGCCCTCCAAGGTGTCGCCAAGTGTCCATGCAGAGCCTATTGCGGCGACTATAACAAAAAACATAAGCTCTGGTGTCTTAAGAAAGGAGGGCCCCATGAGAAAGACACTGAGCGTTCTAGGCTCTTGTTTCGTCTTTGCGATCGCGGCTGCGCTTTCACAAGCCCAAGAGGTACCTCCTGCCTCGCCGGCTGCACCGGAAGCCGCGGCGAAAGCGACTCCCGCGGACGGCCATGTCATCCACGTCACTGCACCGCACTTGATCGATGGAAAGATACGGGGGCCATTTCATCATTATTGCAAGATCGTCTCTCCTGAGCCGTTTATCGAGTGCCTTCTCTACGAGACGGAAGACAACAACGCGAAACTCGTCGGTGTTGAGTACATTGTCGCCAAGACTGTGACGCGTGACGAGAAGGTTCTTCCCAAGAAGGTGTGGAAAAAGGTTTGGCATGATCATTCCGTGGAAGGTGTTATAGGGAACATCAAGATACTGGATATGTCTGCCGACAAGGCCAAGGAGTTCGCAGACATGGTTGCCCAGACCGACGGGGTCATCTTTTCATTATGGCCTCACGGTGCCAAATTGCCGACCGGTAAAGTCAGCATTGGTACGATGGTCGGGCACGCTGTGCATCAATGACATCGGATCAACCAGATAAGACCAGATCCGCGCCACGCGCGGCGAATTGATTCCTCGCACCGGGTATTGGAGCTTCAAGCAACAACTGAAGCGCCTCGCTCTACGGGTTTGCGCTTGCGGTAAGCTCACGGTATAACCACGGCGGGAGTGGATGAGGATCAGTCCAAAGGCCGGATCGATCCGCGCGTGCTCTTCGTTCCAACTCTTCTAAGATCACATCTCTCGGAGCATACTTCCGATTCCACCAGCACCAGCCATTTTTGACGAGAACTTGGTTCACTTTTCTTCCATCCGGTAGGAACACGTCCGCGATCGTGTGACCATACCTGTCCTTGCCGTGCGTCTGGAGCATGACATCTTTGCCAAAAACGAGGTCAGATGTTGCCTGCTTCGCTCGTTGGCCGAACGTCTGGCCTTTCTCCGGGCAGTCGATGCCATTCAGGCGGATGCGCTCAGGCTTTTGGTACTGCAAGACTTCGATCGTGTCGCCGTCGATTACAGAGACGACGAGGGTCGAGAACTCGGTCGCCCCGCCGTCAACTACAAACAGGAAGGCTGCGCATGACAAGAAGAACGCGCGAAGTCCAGTTGTGGTGTTTGGCAACTTCTCAAAAAGATCGATGCGCCTCTGGACGAACGCGCCACCGAGACTCATCATCCGCTTCAGAGTTTCTGAGGAAGAAATCATTACGCTCCAGGTTGTGAGAAGCATCTGATAAATAAAGGTTTGCAATGCCTGGGCCAATCGATCGTTGGTTCTTGGAGACGATTTGATCCATTGAATATGCAAGGCTGGCGTAGGGGGTTCATCACGCGTTGCGGAATTCAGCCATGGACATTTGTAAGATAGATACTGACTCGGAAACGATTCTGGCTGAATGTGAAATGATCCAGAAGCAGTCGTCG
>JARDZZ010000041.1 GCA_029240595.1 Nitrospira sp.
TGGAAGCGGCCAATCGAGGGGCCGCCGATGTCAAGGGGAAGTCCATCGGCCTGAATATTTCGCTTCCACACGAACAGCGACCGAATCCTTATATTACCCCCGCGCTGTGTTTTCAGTTTCGTTATTTTGCGCTGCGCAAGATGCATTTCTTACTGCGGGCAAAGGCGCTCGTCGCCTTTCCGGGAGGGTTTGGGACGTGCGATGAGCTGTTTGACGCCCTGACGCTGCTACAAACCAAGAAGGTGCGCGGCATCACGGTTATCCTGGTCGGCCGGGAGTTCTGGAGACGGCTGATCAACTGGCAACTGCTGGAGGACAACGGGTTTATCAGCTCTCGTGATCGAAAGCTGTTCCATTACGCCGACACGGCCGAGGAGGCCTGGAAAATCATCGCCCGGAAGCAGCAGACGTTCCGGCGCCGGCCACCGCCCCCACGTTGGTTCCGATGAAACTCACCTTCCACGGCGCTGTTCGATCGGTCACTGGGAGCAGACACTTGATTGAGACCGACGGGAATCGTGTGCTCTTGGACTGCGGACTCTTTCAGGGACGGCGGGAGGAGACAGAGCGCCGCAATCGGTATCTCGGCTTCGATCCCAAGGAAGTTGACGCCGTCCTCCTCTCTCATGCCCACATTGATCATTCGGGAGCTCTGCCGGCATTGGCTAAGTATGGCTTTTCAGGAAAGGTCTTCGCGACCAGGGCAACGGCAGATTTAAGCGAAATTATGTTGGCGGATTCGGCGCATCTTCAGGAAAGCGATTGTCAGTATGTGAACCGTAAGGAACGACGGATAGATGGGGCCTTCCGCCAGCCATTGTATACGGCCGACGACGTGCGTGCGATCGTGCGGCAATTCGTCGGAGTGCGTTATGGAGACGTCGTCAGCCCCATGAGGGGTATGAAGGCGACATTCCATGATGCCGGGCATATTCTCGGGTCGGCGGCGATCTCCCTGCGGATTACGGAGGCCGGCGGGACGAAAGTCATTCTTTTCTCCGGAGATCTAGGCCGTCGTCAAATGCCGATCTTGCGGGATCCGCAACCACCGCCACCCTGCGACATTTTAATTATCGAATCCACATATGGGGACCGCACGCACGGCGAGACGGCAGAGGAGGCCACGCAGAAAGCCTGCGCCCTCATCGAACATGCCATTGCGCACCGTAGTAAAATCATTGTGCCGGCCTTTGCCGTGGGGCGCACTCAGGACATTGTCATGTGGATGAAGGATTTGGTCAAGAAGGGACAGGTCCCGCCGATCCCCATGTATATCGATTCCCCTTTGGCCTTGCGGGCAACGGAGATCTTCCGTCGTCATCCGGAATGCTACGATGAAGACACGTATCGGATACTCACGACCGAGGGAGATCCTTTCATCGCGAAGTATATTCGCTATGTGTCATCCGTCCAGGAAAGCCAAAAGCTGAACACGATGACGGGGCCGTGCATTATCATCGCCGCCTCGGGCATGTGTGAAGGGGGCCGTGTTCTGCACCACTTACGCCATGCGATTGGGGATGATGCCAACATCGTGGCCATTGTCGGCTTCCAAGCTGAGCACACATTGGGACGCAAGCTTGTCGAAGGATGGGATACCGTCCCCATTTTCGGCGTCCCCGTGCCTCGTCGGGCCAGAGTCGTCCGGTTCAACGGCTTATCGGCACACGGGGATCGGGAAGATCTCCTGACCTACCTCCGCGCCATCAAGCCCCTTCCTCGGCAGGTCTTTATCGTACACGGAGAGGAGCGGCAGGCATTTTCGCTGGCGGCGGCAATGCGACTCGAACACCCGGGGCTCAACGTAACGGTTCCAGAGCTAGGCAATGCATACGATCTCTGAAGCATCAGAGTGCTCATAATCGGTTCCTGCGGGCGATTGTTATTCCTTATCCATGATCGCTTTCAACTCGGCCCTGCCCATGACCTCTCGCTCCCGGTCAATGTCTGGCTGCCGACCGACACCTCGGCAATGTTCCCCCCTGCGACCAACGTCTTGAACTCGCTGCAGGGCAGTTCTTCGATTTGTTGCAGCGCATGGATAAAATCGTGTACCAGGATCACGGCCCAGATCGCGAGGATGACGTACCAGATGGAGAACGAAAGTTTTTTGTTCAACGCTGCCGCTAGTCAAACTGTCGTCGAAATCTCCACATTCCAAATCCGAAGAGACCGCCGCCGAGCAAGACCATCGAGAGGACTGATTCCCAGAGGAGGCTCAAGTCGCTCCCTTTCAAGAGAATGCCATTGGCAATGTCGATAAAATATCGAAGGGGCGACAAGATCATGAGATTGCGCGTCCAAGTTGGCAGCGCCTCCATGGGCGCCACCAGTCCGGACAGCAGCATCATGGGAGCGACGACGAGCAGCGTCATCATCCCTACCTGCGCCTGATTTCTGGTTATCGTGGCAGCAGCCAAGCCCATGCCCGCAGTGCTAAAGACAAACAGGGCGGTGAGGGTAAAAAACAGCAGTGCGCTGCCTCTAATCGGCACCCCGAATGCGGGTCTCATGATTCCAAACAGTGCCACGGCTGTGGCACACAGGATCACGACAGTCATCGCCAAGACTTTTGGCAACATGATTTGGAACGGCGTTAATGGCGAGACCAACAACTGCTCCACAGTACCGCGTTCTTTTTCTCGCACCAGGGCCGCGGCTGGAAGAAGAATCGCAAAGATCGTGATCTGGCGGAGGAGGTGTGAAACGGACTCGAACCAGGTGTCATTTTGGTCGGGATTGTACCAGACCCGATGGTCGCTCACGATCGCCGGAAGGTTCTGTGGCGATGTTTCGGTGCCGCCAAGTCTGGCCAGCACAATCTCTTGCTCGAACTGCGCGATGATACGCACCGCATAGCTGGCGGCAGAGAGGCCTTGGGGCGCATTCGTCGTGTCGACCAGGAATTGTACCGCGGTGGGCTCGCCGGTCATGAGTTGTTCGTGGAAACGTGGTGGGATCTCCAGGACCGCCATCGCCTTGCCTCGATCCAGCGAACGAAGCCCTTCCCGAGGATCGTGGATTTCCCCTTCGAGACGGAAGAACGGAGCTTTGAATTTGTGAATCAGTTCACGCGACGAAACGCTGTGGTCACTATCCTGCACAAGGAGGCTGGCATTGTGCAATTGTGAGCGGATGCCGTTTCCTGCGATATACACTGCCAAGGTAAAGGAGTACACGAGGAGCAGTCCGATGGGAACATCTCGTGACAACTGAAGCATCTCCTTTCGCGTCATGACGGCCAAACGCCGCAACCAGAGGATGATGCGTTGCATGCGGGGTGTCCACACAGGCTTCATGATCGCGGCCTCTTGGTAAACAACCAGTATCCCGCGCCGCGCAACAGCAAGGCGTACAGAGCCAGGGCCATGACGTCTAACCACAACACTTCGAGACCGACCCCTTTCAGAAACGCGCCCCTGACGATGTTTGTATAATACATTCCTGGAAAGAGGTGAGCCTGAATCTGAGACCCTCGACTGAGAGAGGAGACGGGAACGATCAGCCCAGAAAATAGGATCGTTGGGAGCATACTCACGACCATGGTAATGACGAGCGCCGCGATTTGTGTGCGTACGAGGAGTGAGACAATGAGACCAATCCCTGTACTGGTCAACACGAATACCACTGAGGCGGCGAAAAAAAACGCCGGGTTGCCCTTAAACGGCACTTGGAACCATTGCGTGGCTATCGTCCAGAGAATGACGGCGTTCATGGAGGAGATCACCACATATGGGAGTAATTTGCCGGCAAGATATTCAAACCGTGTGACCGTTGAACTGTAAATGTTATAGATGGAACCGGTCTCCTTCTCTCGCACAATCCCCAGCGCCGTCAACAATGGCGATGAGACCATTAGGGTAAACATCACAAGCGCCGGTACCATGGACCAGGTACTTCGGACCTCTTCGTTGTACAAATATCGGACCTCGACCCTGATCGGGTGCACCTGAGACTCGGCCTGTTCGACGGAACTTCCACTGCGACGGGCTAAGTAATTGACGAGTCTTTCTCCGGTGAAGGCGCTATTGATGGCAATCACATACCCTTTGATGATATCGGTTCTGAGTGGGAACGTCCCATCAATAAGGGTTTGAATGCCAAGCGATTGCCCCCGCAACAACCTTTCCTCGAATTGTTCTGGAACAACAATGGCGACCCTGATCTTGCCACTCTGAAGCAGGCCATCGGCCTCCTTCTCACTCGGAATGTATCCCTGAAAGCTGAAATACCGTGACTCGAAAAACCGGTAGAGATAATCGCGGCTCAGAGCAGTATGGTCGCGGTCTATGACACCAAATGGAATATGTTCCACATCTTGGACAAGTCCATAGCCGAACACGAACATCCATGAGACTGGGAGGAGAAAGGCTAACAGCACAAACATCCGGTCCCGAATGGTCTCACGCCATTCCTTCCAGGCGACAGCCGCGATGCGTCCAAGGTTCATGCAACTACCCTCTTGTCGCCTGTCGGTCCTGCCTTTCGAGTGTCATGACGCGATGCACGAATACGTCCTCGAGAGTCAGTGGACGTACCGCGAGGGCCTGCACATGAACAGAAGAGGATGAGAGTGCTTCCCGTAAGCGAGTCTCCTCCGTAGAGGGGTCCTTCGACAGCAGATGAATCTTCGTTCCAAACAAAGCAGCTCCGACAAATCCCGCCTGTGCCAATCGTTGAAGCGCGTCGCCGGGTTGATCCGTCGTTACCTCCAAGAGCTGACCCGCCTCAGCCTCAACTTGGTCCTTCATGGCGGCAGGAGATCCTTCGGCGACGATTCGACCCGCGTACATCAACGCAAGGTGGTCACAGTGCTCTGCTTCACTCATATAGTGTGTCGTAATGAGAATCGCGACCCCTTCCTCACGTGCAAGGCGTGACAGAATGTCCCAAAAGTGACGTCTTCCGATTGGATCGACGCCGGATGTTGGTTCATCGAGAAAAAGGACCCGTGGGCGATGGACTAATGCACAGCCAAGCGCAAGCCGCTGACGAACGCCCATGGGCAGTCGGCCGGTCAGAGTCGATTCGTAGCCTTTTAACCCAGCCATCAACACAATCCAGCTCAACCGATCATTCGTCGTTTTGTTATCCAGTCCATAGATTCCGGCAAAGAGTCTGATGTTCTCATTGACGGTCAGATCCAAATACAGTGAAAAGGCTTGGGACATATAGCCGATTCGTTCTTTGATGGTGTTTCCTGCAGATTTCATATCGGCACCGGCGACCCATCCTTCTCCGCCGGTCGGTGGCAGGATACCGGTGAGCATTTTGATGACGGTCGTCTTTCCGGCACCGTTCGCACCAGGTAGGCCAAAGATTTCTCCTGGCTTAATTTGAAAACTGACGCGATCCACCGCTCGAAATTGTCCGAAATCGCGAACAAGTTCTCTTGCCTCAATGGCAAGCCCGCTGCTCCGCTGGCCGGAGATCGTGGGCAATGCGTAGGTTTGTTCTCCTGAAGCTTGCCTGAGTAGCAGGGCGACAAAAACATCCTCGAGTTCCGGCTCACGTACTTGCATCCTGTTCGGCTCGATATCACCTAGGCTTGATTTGAGATGCTTCACGGCTTCCGCATGGTCGATCTCGTTCGTGAACACATGCAGCCTGGATCCAAACGCCTCCACCTGACCGTATTGTTTTTTAATCCGTGCGATCGCTTCCATTTGAGGCGTGGCTTCAAAGGAGAGGATCGATCCGGGAACGAGCCGTAGCACGTCACTCGGTGTTCCCGCCGCCAGGACTTTTCCCTGAGAGAAAAACGACAAGCGATGGAATCGCGCAGCCTCGTCCATATAGGCGGTGGACACCAATGCGGTCATGCCTTTCGTGTGAATCAGTTCTGCCAGGATGGCCCAGAAGTCCCGGCGGGACACCGGATCCACTCCGGTCGTCGGCTCGTCAAGGATCGCAAGTTGCGGCTCGTGGATCAATGTGCAGATAAGCCCGAGCTTCTGCTTCATGCCTCCGGACAAGTGCTTCATGGCCCGGTGGCGAAATTTGTCGAGTCTTGTGACGGCCAACAATCGCGTCTTTCGCTCAGTTAACTTCTGTTCGGGAACTAATCTCAGCCGGGCAAAGAAATCGATGTTCTCTTCCACCGAGAGCTCAGGATACAGATTCAGGCCAAGTCCTTGGGGCAGGAACCCAATTTGCGGCTTCACTTGCTCTGCGGCAAACTCTGAATCAACTGAGGTTCCAAACACCTCCACGACCCCGCCCTCATACGCCAACACTCCCGCGATGGCTTTCATCAAGCTGCTCTTACCTGAGCCGTCCGGACCAATCAGGCCGTAGATCTCGCCTTGTTTGATCGTAAGTTGGACGTCATTCACCGCCACCTGCTTTTTGTAGCATTTCAAGAAGTGTTCAACATTCACAACGGCTGGACCCGTGGCGGGCCTAGGCACTGATTCGTTGGCCGTGGCGTTCATCGCTTGGGCGGCACCCAGGCTACATTCTCTTTCCAACGAATGATGGCATCGGCTGGCAGACCGGGAGTGAATCGGTGATCAGGATTGTCTTTCAGGTAAAGCTTGACGGGGAAGATGAGCTTCACGCGTTCGTCTGGAGTTTGGACTTCTTTTGGCGTGAATTCGGCTTTGGAGGCAATATATTGGACCGTTGCATCGACCGGCCGGTCTGGAAACGCATCCGTATGGATACGCGCGGACAAATCCAACCGGATCTTCCCGATTTGAATCTCGGGCACGTAGACCTTGAGATAGAGACGATCCAGATCCACGATCTCAAAAAGCGGCGTCCCAGGGGTCACGACTTCTCCAAGATCCACCATTCGCGTGGTCACGGTACCGTTCGCCGGCGCACGAATCGTCAGGTCGGCCAACACACTCTCCGCTTCATTCAAAGCCGCTTCGAGCTGGTCTCGCTGCCTTTCCAGCGCAGCCACTTCATCCTCCTGCGCATGAATCCGTTTCCATCCCAGTTCAGCTTGCGCCAACTCCTTCATCGTCTTCGCCAGTGTCGCCTTCGCGACCTGCACTTCGCTCTTCGCCACGTTCCATCGCGCAAGCGCTTGTTCATACTGTTGTTGCGCCACTGCCTGCTCAGGAAGCAGGCTGCGTAATCGCTGCTCGTCCAGACGGGCCTCCTGTTCGACCGCCTTGCTTTTCTCCAACTTTGCCTTCGCCTCATCAACGTGAGATTGGGCCGATTCAATTGCCAAAGGCACTTCCAGATTCAGCACAGCCAGAGCCGTATGCGCTGACTGTACTTTCGCTTCAGTTGCCTCCCAGCCATGCCGGGCTTGATCCACTCTGCTGCGCGCTTGCACGTCATCTATGCGAACCATGACTTGCCCCATGGTGACGTTGGCTCCTTCACGTACCAGCAATTCCTGGATGCGCCCGGGAAACTTACTCGCAACGGTAAGGTGATCGCCTTCGATGCGACCGTTGACCTGGATCAATCCTTCCGGTAAGCCGCGGCTCCAGAATCCGGCGCCGAGGACCAAATAGCCCCCGCCAAGCAAGACAACCAGCACGATCAGTACAAGAGTATGACGTTTGTACGTCTTCATCTCAAATCACAATAATGAATACGTGCCCTGCTCCGGTTCAATCCGATCTCCGTCCGGGAGGATGAACTTAATCCTTTTTTTTACAGGAGTGCAACGAGAGAACTGCGAGGAAAGATCGGAATAGCGATCTTAACTGAAAGAGGTCCTATTTTGAGGCAGCTTGAGGCGGTCGGATTGTCGGTAGGGACTACTCATCACACAAACGACCATGGAGAAAACCGAACAGCGTCAACGGACTTCTCTAGGCCCAGACTGCCCGGCCCAGCACGAATAGCACCACAGCGACCAGCAGCACGTTGACCGTCAACTCCCATCGACGCCACTTATTGATCTCGTTGTGTTCCATGATGTGGGCCCTCTGAGCATTTGGATTGATGGTTACCGATATCTGAATCGTATCTGTGCTCCATCTCTCTCAGGTAATAGCGGATGAGTGCATTCACTTCTCCTTGCTCGCCGCCGGCATGCCTTGCAGAAACAACAGGGGAGCTCCCGGTTGGCGGCAGCTCCCCTGTAGCCGTTAGACCATCTCTCGCATGGTTATCTCATGGCGGTTGGCGTCGCCTGAGGCGCCGGCTGCACGTCCACCCGTTTGGCTCCCGCGCTGGCTGCACCCAACGGTTGGATCCGCGAATCGCCGGTTGGCAACACACGCAGGTAACCCCATTGCCCTGACTGCGCATACGGCAGCCGATTGTTCGACCACACGAAATCACCAGTCTGGCGATACGGACCTCCCGCTCCGCCCTGGATGAAAACGTCGAGCACCTCCGAACCGGCGTACTCCACCACACTGATCATGTCGGCGCCCGGCATATAGGGCTCAATCGGCCACTCGTGGCCCTCCACGCCGAACATTCCGTTTTGCTCGCTATTCGCCCCGATGACGTGAATGCGGATCGGATCGCCGGCATGAGCCTCGATCAGAGGCGTGGCCGGGTCCTCAGGCTTGTCCACCACACAGGGCTGGAAAATCTTCCCCAGCGAGCAGCCTTGCTCTTCACGATACTTGTACGGTTCGGCACGATAATTCACCGACGTCAGGCCAGCCACGTTCTGCACATAGGGCATGAACGACGTCCCGATGATGTTGTCTTCGTCCTGGAAGAACAAAGCCACGTCTCGATAATTCCGCTTGCCGACGTTTTCCGGCAAACTGGCATCGACGACGACATCGGCTCTCCAGGCATTCTTCTGCGACAGATCGGCCCCGGTCACCGGATCACGATACTGCGATCCTTTCGGGCCGATGATAATGGCGCCATACAATCCGTTGCGCGGATTGACGACGATGTTGCCGCCGTCCCACACCAACGACGTCGTTTCCTTGTTCGACGGATGCGCGTAATAGGTGTAGTTCCGGCTCTCACCGGGTCCGATGGTCTGATCGCCGCCGTTGTTGCCGACGTTCAAGCCCTGACTATCTTTAGGATCGAAGGCTAATCCGGGCGCAAAGAACGATGCCCGGCTGGCCTTCATCTTATTCTTGAGATTTACTTTGATGCAGTCGCCCAGGTTTGCGCGCAGTGTCAGCGGATTCGGCATGACATTGCCCGCCACCGTCGTCGCTTCCTCTTCAAGCGCGAAGATCTTGCCCTCCGGCACGGTCAGCTCGATCTTGCGCTCGAAATCAACTTCGATTGCCTCAGGCGCTTTCGGATGCAGCTTCAACGGGCGATCTAACGCCACGACGGTGAAGCTCTTGACCGGTGCATCGGCGGGGCAGACTCCACTGGGAGTCGCCGGAATGCCGAGCGGATTCGTGCCCTTCGGCAGCGGCTTGAGGTCGGACGTTTCCTTATCGAGTACGCGCACGATGCCCCATCCGCCTTCGGCGAAGTGTGAGCTTCGACCATTAAAGTGGATGTAGTCGCCCGGCATACCCTGGAACCCGCCCGCCTTCGTCACGAGATCGTACCGCTCGGCGATCCCGACGTGAATCGAGTTTTTCCTGTTGGCATCCGCCGCATAGCGCTCCGTGAGGAAGGTATGGCCGGCGATCGTCCACACATGCGATTCATTCATCAACTGATGCAGCAGACGGAAGACCATCGTGTCACCGGTATACGCCCGTAACAACGGGGTATCGGGATCACCATGGATTGCGCTGCTGAACAACTTCGACGTATCCGGATTATTCGAGAGGCGCTGAGCGAAGGGTTCCGCACGGAAATTGAACCCGCTGCCCGTCGTATGTGTCCCGCCGTTGATGTATTTGTTGGGCGCGTTCAAGATCTTTTCGGGCATCTGGAACGACACCGTCTTTCCCGCTTCCAGCGCCACCTCGACAGGCTGCCCCGGGGGATTACCGGCCTCGATGACGTTGACGGTGTGCGGCACCGTATCGTGGATCGACACCATCAGTTCGCGGAAGCTTCCGCTGACGCCGGCTCCGATCGGCTCATTCGAGTGAATGTCTGCAACAGGACCGCTATATACTAGCTTGCCGTCCTTTGGATTATGATACGTAGACCCGAACGGCTCCACGATCGTCACGCCGAACCCGCCGTGCGGCCAGGTCGTCGCGCCAAACGCGTGATCGTGCCAGAACACTGTTCCCATATCCACGTCCACCCACCAACGGTAGCGCACGAACTCCGGCGACACGAGGTCGCTGGCCGGATGGTTGTGCTTGAGCGGCTTGAAAAATGTGACCTGATCGCCCTTGATGTCTTTGATGCGAGCGACTTCGGAGCAGCTCTTATCTCGTGGCAGGGAGGCCGCGGGATCGTTTCCCTTTTCCAAACAGTCCACACCGACCATGACTTCGGTGTTCACATGGAACGGCGTGGCACCGGGTGCCAGTTGAATCTTGATGGAGCTGGCTCCCGCCTTGGCTCCGCCGACGATCTTGGCCACCATCGGCGCGGGTAAGCCGTGTTTCTTGGGCTTGCCCCACATGGTGAACGGACGCACGGACATTTCGTATTCGAACCCCGAAATCACGCCATCCGAATTCCCTGTGTCGAATTGGAAGAAGTGGGGATGGATGTTGATCTTGGACGACTGAAAATTGGTGTAATCGTCGTCGTCCCATTCGCTCGTCAGAACCAAGTCGACACAATCGTAGACATTGGCGCGGATGACCGCCGGGAGCTTGAGATCGTCATTGCCTCTCGTCAGGCGTTCTTCTTCATGGAGCACGTAAATGAGCCCGTCTTTGTCGACGATGGGCGGCTCTTTCCCCTGCTGTTTCGCCAAGGTGATCGGCATCCGCAGGAAGTGAAGGTTATAAAACTTTTGATTGGCATTGTCCGGGCAGAGACTCCAACGGCCTTGCTCACCTGGCTTGGCCGGCTCGCTGGTCCGTTCGCCGTTCGCATCCTGGTGAATCGGTTCCAGCCAGGGCGCGCCGCTATGGTTCGCCGAGAAGGGCACACGCTTGCCGAAGTGCGGCTTGAACAACGGCCAGGCCATCTTGCCCGTGGTGGGATCAAAGAGAATGGCAGGTCTGGTGCTGTCGTCCCACTTGGCGGCCCATGAATACTTCGGATTCTGTGCGGTGCTCTCTCGCTCGCCTCGGGCGATATTCCCATCCCACTTCCAATCCCATACCGTCGAGTCATAGGCGAGGATTTGATCCTTCTCCTTGTCCGTATGGCCCGGCTTGCCCTGCGCAGGCACGAACATCTCGACCCAGTCCTTGATGTTCACAATGACCGGATTGGACTTCCAATTCGTCTTCTGACCCTTGTCGACAATCTTGAAGGACTTGCCGAACCAGTCGACGGTCGTGCCGATCAGCTTATCGGAGGTCACACCGACCTTCATCCGGCCTTTGCGATCAGGCAGCTCTTGCAGATCCGGCATCGTATCGGTGTGCGCCGCGCCGACCTGCAATGTGTTGTAAAAGCGGCCATAGCCCCACATTCCCGCCACATAATGATGCGCCACGTGGCAGTGGTACAGGAACTCGCCAGCCAGATGCTGGCAGCCTCCTCCCCCGCATTCCGGTTCAAGATCCAACGCTTCCGAAGGACCGATCACTTCAACATCCACGCGATCAGACTTGGTCCGCACGACCGGATACTTCACCGGGCCGTCCTGCCCCATCGCCCACATGTTGTTGGTCTCGGTACCCGGACTGCGCTGCCAGCGGATGGATCCGCTGTGCGGATGATGGGAATGAAACACTTCCGATCCGCCATGAACCAGCCGCCACTTCACAGGATCGCCCAGATAGCCTCGAGCGATGGTGGTCGGCGTATCGCCGAACGTGTAAGCGCTGTACGCCATGGATTCGTCTTCAAAGCCGAAATACTCATGCTGCAGATGCATCTGATCGATGCCGAACGGCTCACTGCGATAATTGATCGCACGGCCGCCTGGCCGATAGGCATCCGTCAGCGGATCGCGCTGCGGCAGGAAGTCGCCCTTCTTGTTCAACGGCCGGAATGCCTCGTCGCCGACCTCATGATAGAACAGCACGAATTCGCGAAAGTCGGGTCCGGATCCGTTGTCAATGTTCACCTGCCAGCCCGTCTTCACTTGCTTATCCGGCCCAGTGCCGATGGAATCCAGATACTTCGACCCCTTCGGTTCTACAACGAACGCGCCGAAGAGCCCGAGCACCGTTAATTCGCGGTCATGGCTATAGGAATGAAATTGCCGGACGCCTTCCTGCATCTGCGGGTGGATGTACCACTCGAATTCCTGCGCTTTGCCAGGCGAAATGATCGATTCCGGATTGGTGGTCGTCGCCGGCTTACCTGTCGCACTCACAATCATGCTGGAAGCTTGGATGAAGAGGCTGCCGTCCTCGCTTTCCATCTGGTTGCGGAGCGTCATCCTGACGCAGTCACCCTGGTTGGCTCGAAGCACCAACGGCTGGATCATGTCGCCCTGTAGCCCGGTTGTGACGGAACCGGCATCGAATCCCTCTTTGTCGCGTGCTTCTCTATTTCGGGTTTCTTCAGCGCGGACTTTCTCAACGTCTTCAGTCAAGACGTACATGTAACCGGGATAGTAATCGAGCCAGCGATTTAAGGTGATCTCGATGTTGATCATCGAGACATCGTATTTCCGCACCGGAACATGAGAGGGGCACGTCCCACCCGATGCCGACACCGGTTCGCCTTTGCTGGAATCCGTCATGAGGAGGAAACTGCTGCCGTCCTGGCCCATGTACTGATGCATCATCGACATGTTGTTGAAGCCGCCCGAGGTTTGCTGCGCCTTGGCGTCCTCCTGAGCCTGTTGTTCCAGCTTCTGCATCAGCCGATGGTGCTGCATTTCCATCTTTTCAGCATTGCCGGCCCGGCCTTCGATGGCGTTCTCCACCACCGTCTGGCCTTTGAGTTGCTGCGTCCAGCCGGGCATGGCGACGGGCGTGGCATGGCCATCATGCGATGGTTCTTCCGTACTCGCCGCAAACAGCCACGGTGTCGCCGTGAGGCCACACGCCAGCATGACTGTGGGAAGCATCAGCAGCAGCCCACCCTGTCGTCGCTTATCCTGTGAACGTTCTATAAAAGACTTCATACTCGGCCTCCCCTTCTTGTTTCCGCCAATGCGAGCGGTTGCGTAAAAGACTTCAGTGTCCATATTTCGTCTCGTCGTTCTCATGAAAAACGCCACGGCCTCCCGAATGGAGCTGGTGAAGGGCTCCTTCTCGCGAAGGAGCGGGTCATTCGGAGGCCGGTCCTAATCACCCGAACCTTCACCAGCGGTTCCTCCATAAGCGCAACAGGCGTGCCGAGGTGAGGTGGCGTGATTGGAAGAAGCGATAACTTCTACAAAATTGAACCCTTAGCGGTGCAGACGAACGTAGTCCCTCCTTCGAGAAGACGGAGAGAAATTCCAGTCCTTTGGACAATACGACGCTGACCGCGGGGACATTCAAAACAATCCAAAGAGTTACGTTGTCCAATTGTCTAGACAGTCCAGAAGGAAATTGAGGCGCAATGGGGCACTTCCTAAGCTGCAAGAGGTCAAGTCGATGGCTTATGAAATTCGACGGGAATGATTGGGACAGCACAGGAAAGAAGAAAGGAAGTGAGACGTGCCTATTAGAGCTGCACTCAATTATCGGCCGGTCGAATCCTCTCCTCGACCCGCCTGAGCCGAGGTCAGCTCATATTCGCGTAATTTATTGTACAGGCTCGCCCGGCTGATCCTGAGATTCTTGGCTGCCTGCACTCGGTTCCCCTCGCTGTCTTGAAGCGCCTGAATGATGCGCGCCTTTTCTGCCTGCTTTTTCGCCCCTTTGGACACCGATCGGAGATCTGATTCCGCCTTCTTCAATCCTCTAGTCCCGACATCGGCGCAGTTCAAGTCAGGACTTTTCGTGGTCACCACGGCCCGCTCGATACAATGTTGGAGTTCCCGCACATTGCCTGGCCATGCCGCTTCCCTCAGAGCATGCAAGAGATCCGGCGAAACCGTGCGGATGGGTTGGCAATGCCGGGCGCAAGATTCCTGAACGAAATGTTGAACTAACAGTGCAATATCGTCTCGACGCTCCCGCAGTGGAGGGACGGAGAGCGGCAAGACCGCCAACCGATAATACAGATCCTGTCTAAATAGCCTCGTCTTGACCAACTCAGCCAGATCCTTATTCGAGGCCGAAATGACGCGGACATTGACCTTCACCGGATGATTCCCGCCGACGCGCTTCATTTCGCCCCCTTGCAGCACACGCAATAGCTTCGCTTGAAAGGTCGGTGTGGTATCCGCGATCTCATCCAAAAAGATCGTTCCGCCATTGGCTTCTTCGAACAACCCGGGCTTGTTCGTCACTGCACCCGTGAACGCGCCCTTCACATGACCGAACAGTTCGCTTTCCAGCAGCGTTTCCGGCAATGATCCGCAATCGATCACCACAAAGGGTTTATCCCGGCGGGCACTCAGTTGGTGAATGGTTTTTGCGACCAGTTCCTTACCGGTCCCGCTCTCGCCTTGTATCAGCACAGTGGCGGAACTGTCAGCGACCAGGCTGATCATGTCGAAGAGTTGTTGCATAGCCGGGCTACGCCCGATGATATCGCCCAAGTGCTCGCGCACTGTGGGGGGAGCGATCTCCTTGGGAACCAGCCCCTCGGGAAGGCCCCTCGATTGGGAGAGCTGTTCACTCAGGACCACCATGGAGACAACGTGCCCATCCTTATCGCGTAATGGAAACGTCTGCCTCATCCCACAGGCAGGCGCATCTTCCTCGCTCGAACAAGAGACAGAGCTGACAGAGGGGTCCTGAAATATCTGTATGGCAGGGCAGGTTTCACATGGTTCATTGCGATGAGCGAACGCCTGGTAACACTTACCGGCGCTGGGCGTCTCAGAGTCCTGTACGAGCGAGGTCGCGCGATTGGCATAAATCAAGTTAAACTCTCCGTCCATCACCGCGACACGTTCAGTGATGCTCTCAGCCAGCAGGCTAATCGCTTCAAGTCGCGCGGTAAGAATCGGATCATCCGACGAAGAAATTCGCGCTAATTGGGACGGCGTCATCATGTTCCTCCATCCAAGCGATTGCTCATGCACCATCGGCGAGCAATTCTTCGACCTTGAGCTTCAGGGCGGAGATGCGGACCGGCTTATCAAAATACGCATTGGCCCCGGCCTGGAGCACCTTGGCCCGCAAACCGGCATCACCAAAAGCGGTCATCACGATGATCGGACAGTGCGGAGCCAGCGAGTGCAGGCGTCCGATGTATTCCGCTCCGCCTGCCGGCATCCGCAGATCAGTCAGGATGAGATCAGGCTCTGATTGCAGAACCGCCTTCAACGCTTCATCGCCGTCTTTGGCTTCCCGCAGCCGATAGCCCGCACTCAAAAATTCGTCACAAAGGAGACTACGCATCTCTCCATCATCTTCGACGATAAGCACCGTAGCAGTCTTTTGTGTTGTCACGGGAAACATCCTAAGACCGACCTCATTACGTACAGACTCTGGCAAGGGCCATGCCGCTGCTGATGCCGAAAATTGAGAGGATTATTCTGGGGATCTGCAGGCCGTCCGTCTAAGCAGCAGAGATTGTGGCGAGAAAGACCACATCGCACGAGCCAGGGTGGTCCCAAGATGCCCCAACCGACCGAAGACTTTTCAACATCGGTTTCTCCAGACGAAAATGTTCTTCATTGCGGGACGGCAAATGACAGCACCACTCTCAGGATAAAGTGGGGGCCGTGGGCACCGAAATTGCCGTCTCGTTCCATCGAGATCGAACTCAGGGGGTGTGTATGCGACAACAGCAGGAGCAGTCTGTCACGATCAGCAGTGAGGCCATCTCTCTGTCTGGTTTTCTCGGCATCCCATCGAAGCCGAAGGGCGTTGTTCTCTTCGCCCATGGCACCGGAAGCGGACGGTTTAGTCCACGGAACCGCTTTGTGGCTCAACACCTTCAGCAGGGCGCGATCGCCACGTTACTGATCGATTTGTTGATGAGGGAGGAAGAGGAAGATCGCCGCAACGTATTCGATATCGAGTTGCTGGCCGATCGCGTGCTCATGGCAAGCGCCTGGTTGCGCGCAAATGCCCGTACAGGGCAGTTGGCATTGGGGTATTTCGGCGCCAGCACGGGGGCGGGGGCGGCACTTCAAGCCGCTGCACGAGCTCCATTCCGTATCGGTGCTATTGTCTCACGCGGCGGACGGCCTGACCTTGCAGAACGCGATCTGCCTCAGGTGACCGCACCGACTTTGCTCCTGGTCGGAGGCGAAGACTACCCCGTCATCGAAATGAATCAACAGGCCTACCAGCTCCTCCGCTGTCCTAAGCGACTGGCGATTATCCCTCGCCCATCAGATTTGGCGAAGGCTTGCTCGAACGATGTCGCTGATCTGTTGCGCGGCCTCCTGCGCCGAGACTTTCGTGGTGTCAATTCGCAAATCCGGCTTCGCCGGCGACTCATAGAGCGTTTGCAGGCCGGGAACGGTCGAGGATTCGCCGCGCAACCCTTTTTGATAGGTGCCTTTGCGATCCCGCTCCATGCAGACCGCGATGGGGCATTC
>JARDZZ010000197.1 GCA_029240595.1 Nitrospira sp.
GCCACCCAATTTCAGTTTTTCCCCACCTTTGGTGCCAAAAATTAGCATCCATACGCAGATACAGTCGTCAACAGCGGTCAACCGACCTTGATCATCTTCTCAGGATAAAAATACTTCTCGTATCCCTCTCTCGCTTTTCTATAGTCATTATCGGTTACATACTTCAGTCGGTAATTGAATCGGCATTTATGGTCCTTCTCATATTCATACACGTCCTGGATGAACGACACAATTTCGTCGAGATCCGACGTGCTGTTCCCCTTGGCTAAATTCACATAGAGATCGGACGGAATTTCTCCGATCACCTGAACGTTTTCCGCTCCTTGACGAATGGTCGCTTCGATCAGCGTGTTATCATCCTTCTGACACAGGGCATATCCGCGCTTGAGCGTTTCGATTGCCTCTCGAAAGCCTTCCTTAGATGGAGCTTTGGCGCCCACCATCACCTTCAACTCACCGACCAACGCGCTCATATCCCCAAGCTCTTGCTCCAACGCATGGTTCTTCTCCGTTGCCGCATCGAGCCTTGCCCGAAGACTGACATCGTGATGATTCGTTTCACCGAATGCTGGGGACGGCTCTCGTCCGCTGACATCCCCATTTTGTGTCACATAGATCAACGTCGCGGCGAAGAACAATAGGAGTATCACTTGAATCAGTGACAAGCCGAACACCCAGTCTGATCGCGCTTCAACGTCTTTCACCCGAATGCTCCTCGGTGACTCGCTGTCTCATCAAGAGCAGGACATCACGCATCATGGACTCGATGGCTTTGCTTCCTTCAAGGCTCGAACGGATAGCCTGCTGCACACTCATCAGGCCGGTTTTGACTTCAGCCGATAACGAAGCAGACGATAACTCGAGCAATTCATGTTCGAATGACGACAAACGTGTGGCGACCATTGAAGCCGCCGATCGCAGAGATTGCAGGTTGATCAGCTGGTTGTCCAGGTCAGCCCGGCTCTGCTCGAATGTGGTGGTCATTTTGAGAAATTGCTCGGTCCTTTCTTTGATCTTCATGGACAGATCGTTGACGGCCATTCCGACTTGCTTCGCGCCCTCCGATCCATGCAAGGAGTCGCCAAACGACGTCACGCTTTCGGCTGCACGCAACAAACTCGTCTCGAGTCTCTGCGCCGCCGTTTGGAAGCTTTCCCCCTGCCTGCCTAATGTCGAGGCAAGTTTGGCCACCTCTCCGGTAAGATATTCTTGAGGAATTTGGATTGCCGAGAGCCTGCCGAGAATCTCTTTGAGAGACGACTCAAAGCCATCGCTCATCGCCTTGGCCATCGTCCGGTGTTGCTCAGCGATCTTCTCGCGGACAGCTGTCAAAGACTGCACGAGGTCCCGCATCGTTCCACCGAGATCACCGGCTGCTCGATCTCTGAACGTCGCCATCTCTAAGGTCGCTTCGTTGATCTCTTGAATGAGAGCCGCTATGCGGCGCTGGATCATGGCCTCAGCCACCTCAATCCGATCCGGAGCCGTGTCGTCTCGAAATTGGATCATCACCAGCCGAAGAAACATTCCGCAGAAAGTGGTGACCAGCGCATATCCGAAGGACGTAAGGACCGCCTCGGTCGTGAGCTTTGGAGCTGGCCAGATCACGAACATTGCGATCAGGGCAAAGATCGCCCAGAGGAAACCCATGTAGTAGAGGGAGTCGGCATATTGAATGCTGTTCTTCCGTGGAATGAAATACCCGTAACCCGCATAGGCGACCAACAGCACGGCAAGCGTCACCATTGTTAGCGGAGGCGAGGTTTCTGAGCTCGTTGCATAGGCAATGGCGGCAACACCTGCCAGCGTCGTGCACAGCCAGGCCGTGGCGAGTTTTAGATGGGTCAGAGCCGAATCGTCGCTTGATTGCGGATGGTCTTCAAGTTCGTCAACCGGCATTGGCCTTTCGAACGGTATGGTGGGAAGCCGATGCATAACTTCCTCCCCATGGTTATATGCAGGGTCTCTGTTCGGCCTTATCTTCTGGCCTAGCCGTAGCTCCCATAACTGGGGATTACCCTAGCAGCGCCTGCAGGTGGTCTCTGCAGCAATCAATAGCATTGAACAAAATAGTGTCAGCTTTTCAATGTGTTGGTACTCGTTCCTTAAGTTATTGTTTAATCAATACCAGAAGCTCGGGGTGTGATCCTTCGCCGTCTTCTGCTGCTTTACTTAAAGCTACAGAACGGGTGCGCCGAGATGCTGTTCGATCCATTCTGAGCGGCGGGATACGACTTGCAGTTCGTCGTCAGGTTTCTGGCGATTGGTCCTGGGGGGGCTTTATTAACTCGGACAACTTAGGAATTTGTTCTTTGAGGGCCAGGTGAAGCGCTTGCACTTCCTCGTCGGTGATTCTGCCGTGAGTACGCAGTTTCTCAATGAACTGATCGTAGGGGTCTGTCAGCACCGTGATGATCAAACTGAGGATGCGACTGAGGTCCGTATCATTCATGCATCTGGTTCTTGATCATCCGGAGTGGCTGAAGCTCTCTTCAATTCAAAGGGACAAACCTGTCCGCTGAAAATCCCCCGCGCAACTGCTCGGTGATGAGGCGTCGGTACTCAGCCTTCTCCTTCAGGATGAAGACCAACCCTTCCTTGTCGACCACGATCAGCAGCGCATCTTCCGACACGAGCATTCGCTCCGGATCGCCGAGATTAATGCGATACTGCGTCCGCCCATCAGGATTTCTTGCGGGCCCGATGACTAACTCCGTCAGTCCATCGATGACGCCCTCTTGGGCGTTCTCCCTGAGACGTACCCGAGTTCCGTCGGGAATTCTTTTCCAACTCTTCGTCGTCTGATTTGGCGTCATGATGCCCCCTTTCACGATGTAGTCCGCTGATCCGCTATTGAAGAACGCTGCCCTGAGTCATGGGATGGCTTTCATGAACGTGCGAGCGGCTTCGTGCTGTACGCCCTGAGAAGGGCCTTCCATGTCGCCGAGATCCTGTTTGGCTCGGTTGAATAGAGACAGGCTGCGGACTTCCCGCGGCCAGAGGCAACGCATGGCCAAGAAGGCGTTCGATCGCACGGAGTTGCTGGGGATCTTCGGCTGTAATAAAGCTCGTGGCCCGTCCGGTCGCTTTCATCCGGGCCGTCCGGCCGATTCGATGAACGTAATCCTCAGGGCAATACGGTAAATCGAAATTGATTACGTGGCCGATATTGGCCACATCGATACCGCGTGCCGCAATATCTGTCGCGACGAGCACGCGAAACGTCCCCCGCTTAAAACCATCAAGCGCACTTCTGCGCTGTGACAGACTGCGGTCGCCGTGCAGAATGCCGACACGATGTCCTGCACGACCGAGCACGTGCCCCACCTGCTCTGCCCGATGCTTGGTCCGGGTAAAAATCAGGACGGTCTCCTTCTCCTGCTTCAGCAGAGAAAGGAGTAGCTCCTGCTTGCCGGTATGGGTCGTATAGTGTAACGCTTGCGTGATTCCGTCCGCTGTTGTGGCCGACGGCGTCACCATAACCTCCACCGGGTCATTGACGCTCGCTTGTACGAACTGCGTCAGATCGGATGGCAAGGTGGCGGAGAACAGCAGTGTCTGCCGTTCTTCCGGCAGTGCGTTGAGAATTTGACTGATCTGGGGAGCAAATCCCATGTCCAGCATCCGATCGGCTTCGTCGAGAACCAGGATCTTGATAGGAAGCAAATTGACGGTGCCATTCCACATGTGATCGAGCAGGCGCCCGGGCGTTGCCACAAGAATATCCGGTCGCTGACGCAGCCCTCGTATCTGGGCTTGCATGTCCGCGCCGCCCACAATGACGGTCGCGGAAATTCCAAGACGGTGACCGAGTGTTTCGATGGTCTTGAGGATCTGGAGCGCGAGCTCTCGGGTCGGAGCCAATATCAAGGCTTGCGGTTCACCTTTCGGCAATCGAGCCAACCGTTCTATGACGGGGATGACAAATGCGGCGGTTTTTCCGGTCCCCGTTTGAGCGCATCCGATCACGTCACGCCCGTTCAGCGCCGCAGGAATCGCCTGGGCTTGAATCGGAGTTGGAGATGAAAGCCCTGCCTTGGCAAGATCGTTGACCAATGCCTCGGACACACCAATGTCGCGAAAACTTAATTGCACAGACGTATCCACTACACAATCCTTTCAGTGTGATCGCATGATGACGGGATCAGAGAACCGAGGGGAGAAACAACCAGGAAGGGTGCCGCTCCAGACTGGACCTGGTCGCGATGCGATCGCGAAGTCCGTGATACTCTGCATGTCCCAGGCCGGACTCATACGAGGGAACAGCCGGACACAGCATACAGGACGCGCACGTCGCAGTCAATGTATGGCGAACTTCTCCGTGCCTCTTAGCCCGCTCATCCCGATGTGGGTCTCATCGGGCCATGAGGCAGGGCCGGCGCGGAACGTCCGCATGCGTGGCAGAATCTACGCTCCTACAGCTGGTCCTGCCTGGTTCACTCCATTTCCGCCATTGACTTCCCCTTCGTGAAACTCTACAGTTAGGCACATGCCTAACAAACACATATCTCTCGATCGGATCTTTTCTGCCTTAGCTGACCCGACCAGACGCTCCGTACTTCAACGGCTCAGTACGCGACCGGCTCCGGTCAGCGATCTTGCGGAGCCGTTCGACATGGCGCTGCCGTCATTCATGCAGCACCTGGACGTCTTGGAGGACTGTGGCTTGGTCCGCTCGCAAAAAACGGGTCGTGTGCGGACGTATGAGCTGAGACTACACTCACTGAGGGCAGCTGAAAAATGGCTGGCGAAGCATCGCACTGTGTGGGAATCCCGCCTTGAGCAATTGGACGACTATCTCATCACCATGGAGGAGCAGACACGATGACTCGCTCGATTGTACAACCCGATCCCCGTTTGGACCTCGTATTCGAACGCATTATAGACGTCCCGCAAGAACTGGTG
>JARDZZ010000198.1 GCA_029240595.1 Nitrospira sp.
AACTGGAATTCCAGTTGTCCATTCCGAGGGCATAGCCGAACCCCATATCGGCATGTCCCAAGCCACCGTTCTGATCCATCACGATGCTCTGCTTGCCCGTTTCTAGATCGATGAACACGTTCTCCAGGCCGTATTGCCCGTCGGTATTTTCCTGGATCATGAGGTATTTCCCGCTCTTGTCGATGTGGCATTCGTCGTACGTGCCGATCTTCGGAAAGAACGAGAATTTTCCAGTCGTTTCATTGAACACGAAACAGCCTAAATCCTCACCGGTAGCGGAGACGCGCAAAGCCCCGCTGTGAACCAGGTCGTCGTTGCTGGAATGCGTCTGCCACACGTACCGGCCGCTTCCGAATTGGGCGGTGATATCCAACACCGTATCAGAGACCTTCGAGACGACATCGTACCGCAGCAGTCGTGGGCCGTCGTTGATGTAGAGTTTGTTGGGACGGCTGGCGCTGAAGTACCACGTTTCGCCGGATTGGGTTCTGAACGGGCTGCCCGCCGGAAAGAGCGGGCCTACCTTTGTTATGACATCGGTCGCCTTATTCAGCTTGAACAGCGTCGGACCTTGTCCGCCCCTGGCCGTGCTCAATCCTACAAAGATCCACATGTCCGCGCTGCTCTCGTGGGCATTGGTGTTCCGCCAATACGAGTAGCCGATATAATTCACGCAGTCTGCGCCACCGCAGTCGGACGCGTCGGTAATTCGAATGCCTTTGGTTTTGTAGGGGGCAGGGAAGGTGAAGGTGCCGCGTGCCGGAGGAACGAAGGATTGAATCTGGGAGGCCGTGTACCGAGCACGCGTATACGTACCCTGTTTTTCGATCCAGCCGCCGGGGAATGACGTGGTGGTTTGCCCCACGACCGCGGTGGCAACGAGCAGCACGAGCGAACAACACACGGCGGCACGTAGGATTGCGGCACTTTTTGTGACGAACAACATGGCCTTCCTCCTGGTGGGTGGTTCTCCAGAGGGACGGTACCATCGTCAGACAAACCCTCAGTGAAGATGCGTAAATACAATGTGCTTAGATGGAAAGAACTACATGAAGAGCCGGTAAAATCGTGATGGCAGCCGTGGTACGAATTCCGGCATAGAAGTTATTGCACGATGCCGAACAACCCGACGACAGCTGAGCATGGGAGCGAGGGAGGGATGACTATGGAAATCGCAGAGCGGAGCCGACAGGGTTTTGCAGAGGAACATGTCGAAGAGGTCCGGCAGGGAAGGCGATTTGAGTTTGGGGATAATTGGTACAGGTTCCTGCAGAATCTGAAGGAAGAACAGATTGTGTCGGCGGAGACCTCCCTTCGTGAAATGCTGGAGATCTCGGATTTGACCGGGAAGAAATTTCTGGATGCGGGCTCCGGCAGCGGGCTATTCAGTCTGGCAGCCCGTCGGCTTGGCGCTCAAGTGCATTCATTCGATTATGACCCGCAATCGGTCGCCTGTACGAAAGAGCTCCGCCGACGATACTCACAGAATGATCCGTGGTGGCGGATCGAGCACCAATCAGTCCTGGATACAGATTATCTCACCTCCCTTGGTCGGTTCGACGTGGTGTATTCGTGGGGCGTGCTTCACCATACGGGTGCGATGTGGAAGGCATTGGACAACGTGCACCGCTCGGTCGCGAGCGGAGGGCTGCTGTTTATCGCGATCTATAATGATACAGGAACACAGAGTGCGCGCTGGCGCCGCATCAAACAGCTCTACAACGCCTTACCCCGCCCTCTCCGGTGGCCCTATACGGCGGTCGTTGCCGCACCATTGGAATTCAAAGCCGTTCTCAGCGCGTTGGCTTCCGGGCATCCCAGCCGTTACATCAGGCGCTGGACGGACAAAAATGAAAGAGGGATGACTCATTGGCGCGATGCGGTCGACTGGATAGGCGGATATCCGTACGAAGTGGCAAAACCGGAGCAGATATTCGAATTTTACAAGGCCCGAGGCTTCAGCCTCCGTCGATTGAAATCCACCGTAGGTTTGGGATGCAACGAATTCGTCTTCCGGAAAGACAGGGAGGTGTAAAGGTGTGATAGGGCCGGAAAAGTTATTCCGTGGGAGCAGGATCGAGACGGTACCCGACGTTACGCACCGTGAAGATACGGCGACCTTCGGCGCCCAGCTTATTGCGCAGGCTACGAATGTGGACGTCGATCGTGCGGGACTGCAGATCGGCGTCCTTGCTGGCTCCCCATACCGATTCGAAGAGCGCATCCCGGCTCAGGACGCGACCGTTCGTCATGAGTAGCGCACGAAGTAAGCTAAATTCCTTCGACGTCAAGTGAATGGGCTTCCCGCGAAGCGTCACCTGGTAACGATCGAGTTCCATTTCCAACGAGCCGACCTTCAGCACCCGAGCCGGATCGGTGGGTGCGGATCGGCGTAAACGCCCCTTGACCCTGGCGATCAGCTCGTTGGCTTGAAAGGGCTTTGTGATGTAGTCATCAGCACCGATCTCCAGGCCGATGACCTTGTCCCTCTCCTCATCTTTTCCGCTCAGTACGATCACCGGCAGATGAGCGGTAATAGGATCCTGGCGTATGCGGCGAAGTACCTCCAACCCGTCGAGACCCGGAAGGATCAGGTCGAGCAAGATCAGGTCGGGCTTTTCACGACGAACCGCTTCCAGCGCCTCCGGGCCGTCCTGAGCGACGGCCACCTCGAATCCTTCGCGGTGCAAGAGACTGCGAAGGAGGTCGACGACGCTGTCCATGTCTTCGACGACGAGTATCTTTGCCATGAGCGGCTGTGAAAAAATCTAGGGTTCGATCAAGCGGCGGCGGATGGAGTATCGCACGAGACTGGCGGTATCGTGAAGATCCAACTTGTCCATGATGCGATGCCGGTGCGATTCCGCCGTTTTCACGCTGACACCTAACATGCCGGCGACTTTTTTCGTCGACATGCCTTGAGCGACCAGTTGCAGGACTTCCCGTTCTCTCGTGGTTAACGGATCTGAGGGAATGTCGCTCTTGGCAAGGAATGCTTGAATGACCGTCTGGGATATGCCCGGGCTCAGGTAAAATGATCCTTTGGACACGTCGCGGATCGCATGCACGACATCGGTCACCGGTTGAGATTTGAGCAAGTAGCCTTTGACGCCCACTTTTAGCGCTTCAAGAACGAAGGCATCGTCTGTGTGCATCGTGAGTAAGAGCGATTTCGTCCCCGGCGACACCCTGCGTATCTCGCGCACAACGTCCAGACCATTCAGTAATGGCATCATGACGTCGATCACCGCCACATCGGGCTGCATCTCTTCCGCCATGCGGACGGCTTCGCGTCCATCGCCGGCCTCGCCCACAACGGTAACCCCATAGGTCTCGATCAAGGCCTTCACACCCTGTCTCAGCAGCGTGTGATCATCGGCGAGCAGCAGCCGACAGGATACGAGCGATGGGGCAGGCTCCGTGTTCCGATTCTCGAGCCGGCTCGTTCTAGGCGACGGCATGAGCGGTGCTGAACTGCGAGAGATCAAAGAGAAGTCCTTTCGTTGCGCTCCTTCACCCACGCGTAATAACCCCTGGACATCCTTGCGAATTATCCGTCGCTGACTGCACTGTGGGCGATCCTGGTCCAGATGATGCCATGCGTCACTCTGTCACATGACCTGCCCAGTTCGCACCTAGGGAACCGCCTAGTTGGACCGGCGCGGGAGTTTGCTTACAGTGACCACATTCAGGAGGACCTGTGGCAACCATGACAGCAACCGTTCCTACGTTGAGCGCGTGCTGTGTTTGCAAACACGTTGCCGAGCCGGTCTCGTCCTCTATTCATTGGACGCCGATGTCGACGTACCTTGAGCGGCATCAGCTGCGTCTTAGCGATGTCCGGTTGAGTCACACGTACTGCCCGGTGTGCTATGAACGCCAGGCCCGAGCCTGGTCCCTTCCAGTCATCAAGCCTTCCGTGAGAATGACCCGCCGAGCTGCTTGAACTCCGCTCCTTCTGCTGCACGACCCGCCATACAGATTGCCACTGAGAGTAGACCCGTCTGCTAGGGTTCATGTGCGCCTGCGCCGGCGCGCGCCAAGAGGTTCGCGACCATTTGTCCCACAGCGGGTTGACTTCGGATATGCTGGCTAAAAAAGATTGAGCCGGCGGCAAACACGAACGCGTTACCCCGTTCATAAATGGTCGATTCGTGGCGACTGGGTATGGCGGGGATGTTGTTCGGCACAACGGATGACGCCAGGACAGTAAGGCCTGACGGGGTCAACCCGTTGTTCACGAGTGCATCCCATTCGGTAAAGACGAGATTTGGAATCCGGCTCCCATTGCTGAGGCCGGTCCCGGCATACACCCAATGATTCGCATTGGTCACAACCCAATCGGATGGCTGAGTGATGAAGCTGCCGTCTGACATGACACCGACCAACTGATTTTCAGGGCGATTCACGGGGGGGTTGCGAAAAGTGGATGTGACCAGGCTTGGATTGGTCGATCGCATGGGGTCTTCAGCTGCGTTGTCTTTGTAGCCGACGATGACGCGGTCGTTATTTTCATAGCGGATTTGCCAATACAACGTGTTCCCTGTGAGAAACGCCAGGCTCGTGCCGTTTGCGACCGCGCTTTGTAGCCGGTCGAACTCCGCCATCGTTGCATACTCTTCATGCCCGATGATGGTAAACAGCCGGTGCGCTCCGATTCGACCGTTGGCGCCTCCGGTATCGCTGCTGGCTTGATACTCGACGTCGTAGCCGTGATCCTCGAGCCACATGACCGCTTCGTGTTCCTGATAGAGAAAGGTGCCGGTCCCGTTCCCATATTGCCTTGCAATGGGCCTGTCCAAAGAAACCTTACGCGCTGCCCCTCCCGATAACCCGTGAGAGGATTGGTAGAGGCTTTCGCCGCCGTAATTGTTATAGGCCTGGTAGGTAGCCGTGGGGAGCTGCACGCCTACCTCGGCATCAC
>JARDZZ010000199.1 GCA_029240595.1 Nitrospira sp.
CACCATGCGCATTGGCGGGTCATGTGATCCTCCGGTGAATGTCTGCTTAGGGGGGTCATGTGTCGGGGGGATCATAGGCTGGCTGCAAAGTGGCTCCCACTAGGAACTTCCCTAGACATTGAGTTTGTTTAGTTGGCTCCTGCCACGGCTAAGTATTGAAAAACCCATGTAATTCAGCCTGATGGACGAAGCCGGTCGTAGGCCAGCGGGGCGGGCCATTCTTTTAAACCAAGGATCAGCGCTCTTACGCAACGATGATGTTCTTGAAGTTCCAGGATCATTTGGTGGAGGTTTGCTCACGCGAACGTAATCGGGGATAGCGACCGGAACGTTTTCCCAACGCAAAAAGATAAGGCCCGCTTCCTTTAAGAAGCGGGCCTTATCCCTATCTTCACCTATTGCGGTGAGAAATGCCGGATTAGTCTTTCACTAAAAAGTGGACGCTGCGATTCTTTTGCATGCATTCTTCATTGTGTTGATAACACAGCGGACGATCTTTGCCATAGCTTGTCGTCTTCAGCTGAAGCGAAAGTCCTCGCTCCTGCAGGTAAGACTTCACACTTCTCGCCCGGCGCTCGCCCAGCACGATGTTGTAGGCCGACGTGCCGACTTCGTCGCCGCGACCCTCGAGCAATAAGCGCGTGACTCCGTCCTGCACGAGGCGTCGCGCGTTTGCCTCTACCAAGGGAAGGGCATCGCGCCGCAACACGGCCTGATCAAAATCGAAGAGCACGTCAGACAAGGCGCCGAACGGCAGACCCGTCGCATTTACCGCTGACAGCTCCGCTCGTTGGGACGGCCGCCGAGAAGTGTTCATGCTGTATTCCGGAGGAGGAATGTGTTTTATCATGGGCTCGGTAATCTGTTCCTGGGCAAATTCATCGCCCCCGACTGAACCTGATTGGCTAGCACAGGCCTGCATCAGCATCGACCCAAGGCCAAGCGTTCCAATGAGGATGAATCCAGCTGCATTCTTCATGCTGCCCCTCCTTGTGCGGATGAACCGTTTCACAGGTAAGCAAGGGGGGTGCCACTGGATCGTCGGACACTCGCGGACTCCGAAGATAGGACTCCGGGTGCCGCGGTGCCTCTTAGATTAAGAGGAAATCTGAAGTTAGGGCAGGTGGATGGGCCAGTGCAGTCTCAGAGCCGTACCTTGTCTGAAGCCTGTCGCATGCGAGGTTTGTACAGAAGGTGCCTTTTTTGTCGCTCGACTGAGCGGCTTACGGATTACCTGCGACCGCTTCACCGCCCTCCTCCGTTCGGCCGGCTCTTATCCAGGTTCGAGATGGAGGCGGGATCTTTTCCAGCAGCTCACTCGCACACTGGCGGATCAGGGTCGCTTCATCGTCGGTCATGCGATCTCCATGCAGCAGAGCGCTCTGGATTTTTTCGTTTATGCTAATGAGCTCACGAACCTCTTTGCGCAGGTTCTTCATGTTGACCTCCCCGAGCATGGTACAAATCTCCATGAAATCTCCATGTCGCATGGGGGATCACATAATCATGCACTCGACATAGTCAAGGGATGGTACCAGGTGGGGAGCTAGATACTCGGAGGGTCTTCTCGGTCCTCTCCAGTCAGCATCGCGACTTCTTTGGCTTCCATATCCTGCATTTCGGTGAGAATGCCAAGCAAGACCTGGCGGCGCTGTTGGACGGCGGTCTTGGGTAAATCCTTGGCCATCGGTTCTTGCGCAGATTCGGGAAGGTTGACCAGCGCTTCGCTCTCCGCGACGGTAGCATACTTATAGGCTTCGAGGTATTTGTGACTGTCCCCGTAAAGGCGGCCCAAGAGCGCTTCAGTCTCTTCATCGAAACTATCCAGGGTAGGCAGGACAGGCGTACGGTGTTCCAGCCGTTCGAGTTTTCCGATCTGTTCCTTGAGCTCATCGCTGCGCATGCGCGGAGAAAACGAGGCGTTGGTATTGGGCATGTGGGGCTCCTTCCTGTATGTTGTGAGTAGCTTCTACAATTCGGCTCGCTTCTTGAACTGGGAAGGACCCTCACTAACGCTGTCGCCGAAACTTAGCGAACTGACGTTGCAAGTCGTCAAGCTCGGCTTCGGACATCTCCTCCAGATCGATCAACCTATTGCGAGCGCCCGTTACGCCGCGGATCAGTTCATCGAGTTTCAGATGAATCGCCTTGGCATCCCGGTTTTGTGTGTTCTGGATGAGGAACACCATCAAAAAGGTCACAATCGTGGTGCCGGTGTTTATGACCAGTTGCCACGTGTCCGAATAGTGGAAGGTCGAACCGCTCGCGAGCCACACGACGACGACGATCAAGGCCAGCAGGAATGCCCACGGCGAGCCGACTGCTTCCGCTAATTGCCTGGCAAAGTGATGAAAGGTATCGGTCACATTGTGATGTGGTGCGCCCATTGGTGTTTCTCCTGCCATCGTTCTCTGGTGTGGGGAGGCCACAAGGGGAGAGCAAAAACGGCCGTCCTGGAAAGGCCAGGACGGCCGTGCAAAACCAGGCAGCTGATGGACGCTGAGCGTTACGCCGCCTTCTTTCGCGGAACTTTGGCGCCTTTCCGTCTGGCCTCCGACAATCCGATGGCGATTGCCTGTTTGCGGTTTTTTACCCGTTTCTTGCTCTTGCCGCTGGTCAGTGTCCCTTTTTTTCGCTTATGCATCGTGCGCTTCACCGATTTCTGAGCAGCCTTACCGTAGCGAGCCATGCACACACCCCCCTTCGCGGCGAAGAATCATGTGCGGATGAGCAGACGCCGGCAGGTTGCCGGCGTCATAACTTGGTCGCAAACAGCTAGTCAGCGCGTTGCAGTGTGGTGGTGTGGCCCTTGTCAGTGATGTAGGCCTTGACCATGTCTCCCACGACGACCTTGTCCATCTTCGTGCTTTTGTCGACGTGAATCTTCACTTCTTTCCCGTCGGTGTCCTTAATCCAGTAATACTCGCCTTCCGTCTTCATCAAGGTACCCTTCACCGTATCCTTGGTGATGCGCTCTTTGAGCGTGGGCGAGGCTTCTTTCTCTGACATCGGATTGGCCGCTTGCGCGACGCTTATGCCGAAGCAGAAAAGCCCGGCCGCGAGAAATGACAGCATAATCGACTTCATGGAATCCTCCTTGTGGTATTGAATGTCACACGTACGCCTTGGGATGGCGCACGACATCTCCCTCCACACACTGTCCTACGGGATTCCCTGAGTGTGTACTAGTAAACCGCCTAGGAAATTTGGGAAGGTGCGGGACTATCCAACGAGGTCTGCGTCAAACTGGTTGAGAGGGCGGATCACGATGGCATTCACTTCATTGTAGACCGCGAGGCGTCCGCCCTGACGACGGCGAGTGAATGTGCCTTCGACGATAATTTGGTCACCGTCTAGAACTTCTCTACGGCTAATCACTTTTATGGTGCCAATGTTATCTTTCAACAAAAACTGGAAGGCGGGCTGCCCTTGCTTGTCGGTGATCGCCTGGATCCCGCTGACCTGCCCCATGACGACCACTTCTTTTCGATCGTAATGCTGGGGCCGTGCGATCACGTCAGCCACTTCGAGCAACTCCGCTACAGCGGGCGTCGTCGCGAGCAGCAGGGAAACCAATCCGAAAACCATCCAAATTGAGGGGTGAAGCAAGGGTCGGACCGAGGTGTGAACTAGGGTTTTGCCTGTCATCTGCGGGCCTATTATAGCGATTTTGTTTCCTTTGACAAGCTGGGCCTTCACCTTAGATGTCTCGCCTGAGCATTTACGGCCTTTTACACCTTGATCCCCCCACGTCATGCGTATAGAATGGCGCGTTTTTTCAATGCAGTTGCCTCAGCCGCTCTGCACCACCTTCGGTTCTCCCTAGATCCACATGAAGTGTGACGTATGGTGAGCGCAAAGGGAATGGTTGTGACAACAGACTTCGTAACCTGGGAGGAGGACATCCAGTGAGTGATTCGGCCATTGTGACGTTTGCGTTGGTTGCCGCCTGTGCTGGCATCGGCTACGGTCTCTATCTGGCGATGTGGGTATTCAGATTGGACGCCGGGAACGCCAAAATGCAGGAAATTGCCAAGGCCATTCAAGAAGGTGCCGGTGCGTACATGAATCGGCAGTACAAGACCGTCGGCGTTGTAGCGGCAGTGCTCTTCGTGGTCCTGGCCGCGGCCGGCGCGGTCTCGGACAAGTTCGGGATACTGACGGCGGTAGGGTTCCTTGTGGGAGCCGGAGCCTCAGCGATTGCCGGCTACGTCGGAATGATCATCGCAGTGCGTGCAAACGTGCGCACGGCGCAGGCGGCGCATCAGGGGATGAATGCCGCCTTGACGGTGGCCTTTCGCGGCGGCGCTGTCACGGGGTTGTTGTTGATCGGGCTGGGGCTCCTCGCCATCACGGGATTTTTCATGATCGCGCAATCGATCTCGGGACAGGAGAAAGCCGTACACGCCTTGCTGAGTCTGGGATTCGGCGGCAGCCTGATTTCGGTGTTCGCGCGTGTCGGCGGCGGCATCTACACCAAGGCGGCCGACGTCGGGGCGGACCTGGTCGGCAAGGTCGAGGCGGGAATTCCCGAGGACGACCCACGCAACCCGGCCGTCATTGCGGACAACGTCGGCGACAACGTCGGCGATTGCGCTGGCATGGCGGCAGACCTCTTCGAAACCTATGCCGTGACCACCGTCGCCGCGATGGTGTTGGCATACACGATGTTCAAAGGCGCCAGCGCACCAATCCTCTATCCATTGGCGTTGGGCGGCGTGACGATCTTTGCGACGATCATCGGCATTTTCTTCGTGAAGGTGGGGCCAGGCGGGGAAATCATGCCGGCGCTGTATAAAGGCCTGTTCGTCGCGGGCGGGATCGCGGCGATCGCGTTTTACCCGGTCACGACGCAAGTCATGGAAGGCATCGGCGGCGTGAGTGGCATGAACTACTACATTGCAGCCTTGATCGGACTCGTCGTGACCTTGGCGTTGGTGTTCATCACCGACTA
>JARDZZ010000200.1 GCA_029240595.1 Nitrospira sp.
CTTTGGTGAGACCGATATCCGGATACAGAACTCGATCGGGATTCGTGAGTCGTAGTCCCTTGACGGGCCGCTGACGGTTCGGCTCCTGATTACTGCGCGCGTTGTCCACCGGCCCTGGGGACGCCTCTTCCGGAGATTCCTGCGGGCGTTCCCGTCCGATGGCTTCGGCCGGCTTGTCCGTCCTGAGACCCTGGAAACTCGCCTGCCGTAGAATGCCCTCCTGAGTCCATTCTGCGAACCGGACCTCAGCGACCAGCTTCGGAGTGACCCAGTGAGCGCCCTTCGCCTCGTACCCGGTCGGCGGATTGGCGAACGGTGGATGAGGCTGTTCAAGCTCACCCAGCATGCGATGGAGCTTTTTCAGCAGGCGCTCGGTAAAACCGGTGCCGACCTTACCGGCGTAATGGAGCTGGCCGTTCTCGTAATAGCCGATGAGTAGCGCGCCGAATCCTGCCCGCGATCCCGTAGGCTCAGTAAACCCTCCGATCACAAATTCCTGCCGCTGTTCGCACTTTACTTTGAGCCAGCTGCGGCCCCGGCCCGCCTTGTAGGTGGAATCCATCCGTTTGACGATCAACCCTTCGAGCCCCTGCCGGCACGCTTCCTCAAACGAGGCCTGGTTATCTCCAATGATGTGATCGCTATACTTGAGCACGGAATCGATCCGTCGACCGTTCAAGAGTGAAGCCAGGAGGCGTTTCCGCTCCATGAGTGGAGTCTGGCGCAAGTCATATCCGTTCGCATACAGCAGGTCGAAGACGCAGTACACAATGGTACCCGTGAACCGGGAATCGAAGGCATTCTGCAAGGCCTGGAAGCTGGATTTTCCATCTTCGGTAAAGACGACTGCTTCGCCATCGAGCCAGGCGTCCTTCATTCCCAAACGTGCGATGGCATCGGCCTGAGTCTGCAGCTTGCTGGTCCAATCGTTGCCATTGCGGGTGAACAGGCGCGCCTCACCGTTTCTCACTCGACAGAGCAGGCGATACCCGTCAAATTTGATTTCATGCAGCCACCCCTCATCCGTCGGCATGCGGTCAACCAACGTCGCCAATTGCGGCGCGATCCAATCCGGCTGGCGCGCCTTGACGGCACCGGTTACTGACGAAAAGTCCTGAGCGCTCAGCACCGGACGCGAAGAGGATGGCGCGCGCGAGCTGTGAACGGACGCTTGAGCGACGGAAGCATGTGCACTTCGGTTAGACTGCCAGACGCGAGCACCCTTCCCGGCAATGTCTTTCAGATCTCGTCCGCTCTCGACACTTTTCGTTGAGCTGTCCACGATTTCACCGGCTGCGCCTTTTCGAGCATCCGCATCCTGTTCTTTGATCAACAGCCAATTCTCCTTGTCACTATCGCCCCGCTCATCCCGTCGACCATGCATGCGCACGAGTGTCCACGCGCCGTGAAGTTTTCGGCCGTCCAATCGAAACTTCAGCACTCCCTTGCGATAACCGTCTCGCGGATTGCCCTGCGGTTGCCAGGTGCCCCGATCCCAGATCAGCACCGTCCCTGCACCGTATTGTTTCGGCGGAATCATGCCCTCGAACTTGGCATATTCCAGCGGATGATCTTCGACGTGAACCGCCAGCCGCTTCTGGGACGGATCGAGGCTGGGGCCTTTGGGAACCGCCCAACTTTTCAGTGTGCCGTCGAGTTCCAGCCGGAAATCATAGTGCAGACGTGTGGCGGCATGTTTCTGCACGACGTACAGGGGGGCTGGGGTCTGACGGATCGCGCCGGGATGCCCGGCGGGTTCCGGCGTCTTCACGAAATTGCGTTTGCGGCGATAGCGTTGGAGCTGGCTGGCAACCGTCGCACGCTTCATGGGCCGCTAGTCTTTTCTGAATTGGGGTGGAATGGACGATGGCGGAGGAGGAGCGGGAGCCGGAACCGAATAGCCGCGGGGAAACCCATAATAGGGTCCGTAATAGGGCCCATAGTAGGAATAGGGATAGAAGCCATAAGGCCCCGCGAAAGGACTGCCAAAGCCGTAATACCACGATGACCAGGGCCCGTAGTATCCGCCATATCGCCCAGCGTAGGGCGAGTCGTAGTACGTGTCGCGCTCCCGGGTTCTCACCTCGTTCCAGTCGACCAGCTGCTTGATGTCGAGAACCGGATATTGATACTCGCCTTCGTCAAGCGGTTTGGTCGTCGCACCCTTGACCTCTCCCACCACGGTCACCGGCGAGTCCTTTTCAATGACGGCGGGATCTAAAAATCCGTCCGACTGCACCGCCAGAAAGCGTCCCTCCGATCGTGCCTTTCGATCCGATGGCGACATGCCGCGATCCGTCGGCAGTTGGAGCACCTCAATCTCTGTGCTGTCCTTTGCCCGCCGCGACTTCAGGGCCAACCCGCTGAACATCACCGTACGTCCCACATAGTTACCGGGTTCGGCGAGAAGATCGGAGAACGATACCGTCTCATCCACTTGCGACAGAACGGAGGATGGGATCAGCCGCTGCAATTGATCCTCTCCGGTTTGATGGGCCGACTTTGCGCAGCCCGAACCCAGCATCACGATGCAGACAGACAGGGCAACGATGACTTGTGTTCGGTTCATAAGCCGGATGTCTAGATGGCGTTGTCCTCTTATTACACCACCCCATTCCTGAATTTACCAAGGGGTGGCTGCGAATGAAGCTGGCGTTTCCTCCAGGTGAGTCTCGTTGCCCAGGACATCTCCCAAGTGGTCCGAATTCGCCCACGGAGCGAGAACCGTGCAATTCCCTTCGATTCCATGCATGGTAATGGCACCGTTCCACATGTCGCACGAATACTGGTTGAGTCCACCTAGGTAGATCCTCCGAGAATCGATCTTTTTACCCCTTACCAACACTCTCTTCGCTGATTTTTTACATAGCACACCCGGGTTCTTTGCAACCGCCGGAAAGGGTCGCGATATGGTTGCGCCGCCAGTACGTGTCGCGCCGCGACACTCACGAACGCCAATCCAATCGCCAATCCCTGACGAGGTTGCCCATGAGGTTGTTAGGCCGGTTCTTTATCTTTATCCTCTTGTCGACGTACGCCGTGGCGTTCCTTACTTCCTGCGCCGGCGAGGATGCGGGCTCTTCTTCTGCGCTCGGGACATTTACGGCTGCAGGTGGTTTCATCGAGCACGTGCCTGGCGACCTTCGACCTCGCTGGAGTGCAGCGGAGTTACGCACATTCCTTCCGACGACCCGGGGGAAATTCATTTTTCCCGCACCCTACAATACCGAGGCCTTCCGCATCACCGACGCATCGGATTGCGGAGGCACGGACTGCGTGACCCCTGTCGGCTATTCGTACTGGCGGAACAGCAACGCACACGAAGGCAGCAACGACATGTGGATTTTCCTAAGTCTCAATAGCCAGAAAGGTGGTTCTGGTCCGACGCTGTTCCGATTGGACAAGGCCACCGACAGCATTACAAAGGTCGGGCCGCTCTTTCCCACAACCAGCAAGTTTTCCGGCAGAAGTGGTGATGGCTGGTACTTCAGCGCCAGCAGGGCCAACCAGCTGTACATCAATGACGGACCAAAGCTGTTGCGCTACGATGTCACCACGCATACCTTTGAAACGGTCTTCGACCTCACAGGAGAATTCGGAAGCGATCGCGAGGTCTGGCAAATGCACTCGAGCAACGACGACCTCGTCCACAGCGCCACCTTGCGCGCGAAGGGAGCTGGCACCTTTTTGGGCTGTCTGGTCTTTACCGAAACCACAGGACAATTTTCCTATTTCGCAAAGAAAGGCACTTACGACGAGTGCCATATCGACAAAAGCGGCCACTATCTCATGATTCTAGAAAATATCGACGGCCGCAACGGCTCGGAGAACGTCATCGTGGATTTACAAACCGGCGTCGAGACCGTGATTTATGATGAGAAGGGCGGCGTGGGGCACGCTGATATGGGCTACAACTATGTGGTCGGCGCCGACGGGTACAGTCCCCTGCCCAACGCCTTCATCACGTGGAGCTTCGCACCTTCGTTGGTCAAGGGCCCCACTGTCTTCCATAGCTCGAGCTCGAATATCCCCCGCGTGAATCACGTCTCCCATCAAAACGCCAAGCCGGGATTGCCGATGCATCAACAGTTCGCCTGCGGCAGCAGCGCCGATCGAGGGGCGGCACAAAACGAGATTTTGTGTTTCCTGCTCGACGGGACTGAGCGGGAGCTCGTAGTGGCGCCGGTCATGACCGATCTCGATGCGTCCGGAGGGGGGAGCGAGTACTATAAATTGCCGAAGGGCAATCTGGACATCACCGGGCAGTATTTTATCTGGACGACAAATACGGGAGGGAACCGGATCGACGCCTTCCTGGTGAAGGTTCCCGCTCAACTCCTGCTCAGTTGAACTCGTTCAGGGCGCGCATGCCTTCAGGCATGCCGTCCGGCGATCACCCGATGCGATCCGGCGCGGGATACGTGCGCAGTCAATTGAACATGGACAGGGAGCAGAGCGATTAGAATCCCGTGCCGATCCCGACTCCGCCAAAACTGCCGCTCCTGCCGCCGCTTCCGAAGCCGAATCCCACCCCGCCGAAGAGTCCGACGGGCCGGCGCGATCGTTCGCGATACACATCCGGCTCCCACACATACATGTGCTTGGCCTCGACGGTAGGATATCGATACGTGGATTCGTCAAGCCGGCGGGTCTCCTCGCCGGTCACGGCTCCGACAAGCGTCAGGCGCGTGCCTGGCGGTAAGGAGGCCGGATCGGTCAGGGTCCGGTCCAGTGCGAGAAATCTGCCCTGGGATTCGCTTCGTCGTTCGGCGGGCGGGTCGTCGGTGGTTACAGGGAGCTGGAGAATCTCCAGCTCGGTCCCCTCTTGCACACGCTTGGCAGCCAAGACTTCCCCGCCCAGCAAGACGGTTTTCCCCTGCAGGCGTTGCGGAGAGGCCTGAATGTCGCGGAAGGATACCGACGAATCGATTTGT
>JARDZZ010000201.1 GCA_029240595.1 Nitrospira sp.
CCGCAATTTTCACCGGCCCGGGGGTGACGGAGTTGGCGGACCTACGTGTTGACATGAGAAAGCGTTTGGATTGCCGTACAACGCTGTTCACGCCATCGAAAGGAAACCATGCGAAGACGTTTGAGAAGCGTGTGCACTTGCCTGCTGCTCCTGCTGCCCGCCCTCCACACGGGATGCGAATATGTGCGTCCGACCCTCAACGGACCCTTGGAAACATGGCAGCCTGGCGGCGGATATCGTTTCACCAATGTTGCCCCGCCAGGGGGAAATAACTCAGATAGTTTGCTCTTTATTGCTGCCTTTTCAGGCGGTGGCACCCGCGCGTCAACTCTCGCCTTTGGCGCCCTTCGAGAACTCGCCAACCAGCAGATTGTCTGGGAAGGAAAACAGAAGCGTCTGCTCGATGAACTCGATCTGATCCATGCCTTATCCGGAGGAACGTTTACCGGCGGCTATTATGCCTTGTATCGCGACCAAATCTTTCATGATTTTGAACACCGCTTCCTTCGGAAGGATTGGGAGACCGAACTGAGACATCGGGTCTTCCGGTCGCCCAGTAACTGGATCCGGTTGTGGTCGCCCTACTTCGGTCGCGCGCATCTTATGGCCGAATTGCTCAATGAAGCCCTGTTCGATAAAAAGACCTATGGAGACCTCGCGGCCCTCCACCAGCGACCCATGCTCATCATTCATGCGTCCGACATGGCCACTTTGGCACGATTCGAGTTTACGCAATTTCAGTTCGATTTCCTGTGTTCCGATCTCAGTCAATTGCCAATCGCCGATGCCTCAGCGGCCTCTGCTGCGCTTCCTCTTGTACTGAGTCCGATTTCCTTGAAAAATTATTCCAACGAGTGTGACTTCCACGCGCCGGACTGGTTAGCGCAGGCCAAGAGGGGAGGGAGGATCGGTGCACAACGCGCCAATGAATTGCTCTCCCTGACGGATGCGGAAAAGCGTCCCTACATCCATCTGCTCGATGGAGGACTCTCGGACAATCTGGCTCTCCGAGGAATCATCGAAGGCAGTGGCCTCCAGGGATCGTTCGAAAAGTTATTGGTCCTGGCTGGCGTGAAGAACGTCAAGAAACTGGTGATTCTCGCCGTGAATGCCGAAACGTCTCCTGATGTCCTCGAATTCCGGAGCGACCATATCCCCGTCATCTCCAAGGCAATGAGTTCCATGATTGATATTCCGATCAATCGGTATTCGTTCGATACGACGACCCTCATAAACATGGGAGTGGAAAAATGGAAAGCTGAGCTGAAGAATAATCCCAGATCTGCATCGAGCCCCTGGGCTCCGGATGCCGACATCTATTTCATCAATGCCAGCCTCAGTGAAATTGCCGATCCCGACGAACGTGTTGGCCTGATGAAAATTCCGACAACGCTGTATTTGAAGGATGAGCAGATCGATCGCCTGGTCATGGCGGCGTCCAAGCTGATCCGCGGCAACAAGGAGTTTCAGAGACTGATGATGGATATCCAGGCGAAACCCAACCCTTGACCACCGATTGGGCAGGCACACCGATCAGCGGCCTGTCAGTTTTGACAGTTACTAGGCCCAACGAATGATGTTATGGATGACCGTTTGCTTCAGCGAGAAAGTCTAACCCAACAGGAAGGATGAATCATGATGTCAAGACTGATGTGCTGTATGTTCATTGGTGCAGTAATGGCGGCTGTTCCGGCCTTTTCCCAACCGGTCTCCGATACGAACATGGAGATTTTGAAGGAAAAACTCAAAGCCGACAAGAAACTGTTGATCGCCGGGAACATGGATCTCACGGACTCGGAAGCCAAGCAATTCTGGCCGATCTATGACTCCTATCAAAAGGAACTCGACGGCATCAACAAACAGTTAGGTCAGACGATCAAGGATTATGCGGACGCCTTCAACAAAGGGACGATCCCGAATGACACCGCCAAAAAGCTTCTCGGTGAAGCCTTGTCTGTCGAGGAACAAGAAGTGAAGTTGAAACGCACCTATGCGGAAAAGCTTGGAAAGGTGCTGCCCGCGACTAAGGTCGCCCGCTATATTCAGTTGGAAAACAAAATTCGATCCCTAGTTAGGTTTGAGTTGGCACAACAGATTCCCCTAGTCTATTAGAGTAGAGGCGTGCCAGGCCGGTGTCTTCGGTGCGCTGGCCGGCTAGTCGATACACAGAAGTATAGAGGAGTGTATGTCAGAAGTTGACACCACCGGCCTACCGATTTTGCAACAGATCTTCCATCCGTCTGATTTTACGCCGGCCAGTGACGTGGCGTTTGTCCACGCGCTGAAAGCGGCTCTCGTCGCCAAGGCGGAGCTGACCATCCTGCACGTGTCGCCCAAGCACGAATTGGAGTGGATGGAATTTCCCGGCGTCCGATCGACACTTGAGCGCTGGGGACTCTTGCCGAAGAACAGCTCTCAGCGTGATGTGCTCAAGCTGGGTATCAACATCAAGAAGGTTCAGGCCAAGCACGATGATCCTGTCGAATCGGTGACCGGCTATTTGAACACCCACAATACGGATCTGATTGTGCTGGCCATCGACCAACAGAAGGCCAGGGTCCAGTGGCTCAGCCAGTCGATTGGCGTTCCAATTGCCCGCAAAGCGCGTCAAATGACGCTGTTCCTTCCCAAGGGCGTCGAGGGATTCGTGTCGGCTCGCGATGGATCCGTCTCGCTGAAAAAGATCCTGATCCCGGTCGCTGAAACTCCCGAAGCGCAGCCGGCGATTCAGGCCGCCGCTCGAATGGCCACCAGGCTCCACTGTCCTGCCGGTGTCTTCACCCTCATCCATGTCGGTGAAAAGGCCAGTATGCCTCAGCTTCAACTCCCAAATGTGTCCGGCTGGAATTGGACTACGGAGATCCGGACGGGTGACGTTATCGATGTGATCAGCGAGACGGCGGCAGAGATCAAGGCCGATCTGATCGTGCTCACGACGGATGGGCGAAACGGCTTTCTCGATGCGCTGCGGGGAAGTCATAGCGAGCGAATTCTTCAAAAGACTCCTTGTCCCTTGTTAGCTATTCCCGCGGGCGGCTTCATCGCGTCTATCGTGTAGGCTGATGTTCTTGTCGAGTATGAAGCATCAGCGGTTGCTCAGATGATGCTCGGGAATACCTTGTTGGTTTTCGTGCTTGTATCCGTGACAGGCTGCTCAAGCTCGATCTATGGATGGCAGGTACGGACCAATTCCACGGCATTCTCGCCCTCGTTCGATCCCGGGTCGCTCGGCCAAGAACCGGTCGCGGTGTTGGGAGCGTTGACGATGCCGGGTCTCCGTGGCAATGAGGTAGGGCTGGATTTCATGCTGGGGGAAGTGTTGAATCGCGTTGCGCCTCACATACGTATTGTCAACCAGCAGCAGACCATCTCGCAAATCAATCAACAGGGTCTCGAACCAGAATATAACCAGATGAGAATCGACGCTGAGCAGAGTCATATTCTCGATCGAAATCCCTTAAAGAAAGTGGGAGTCGCCATCGGCGCAAGATACGTGTTTCAGCCCCGCTTAGCCTCGTTCACGCAAACGATGTACGATCGCTGGACGTTTCCAGGCTTTGGAGTGCTCGTATCGCAAACCCGGCAGAGTAATTTGCGAATGTCAGTCCAGCTGTGGGATACGAAGACCGGTGAGCTGCTGTGGGCCTCGATGGCTGAAGGAACCATGCAGAGCGAAGCCCTTGCGAAGGATCCTGTCTACCTCGAAGATGCGGTTCGAGTGACCTTAGGCAGCATCGTCGCAGACTTCTTGAACCGGAAGACGGCGTCAACGTACACGCCGCTGAACAAGATCGTCGACGAACTGATACAGATTCCGATGCCCGAAGCAAAATCCGACCTTCAGAAGAGGACTGATTCACCGAGCCAATAGGTATAACCGGTGGTCGGATCTTCCCGGTCAGGCACTCAGGAGCGCTCATGCGAATATCGGTTCAATGGTCAGTGACATCTCTCTTGATTTGCCTCGTGATGGGCTACGGGTGTGAAAAAAATATGGAACGTTCCAGCCAGCCGCAATGGGTGCAGGTGCCCATTGCCGACTTGTCAAGCGTAGCGGGCAAGTGGGACGGACTGATACGCGTGGTCCCGCACCAACGCAGGGACGATTGGGTCACAGTCACTATCGCATCGGATGGCAGGTACGAATTCAGCAGCCTCCGGACCATCGGCGTGTTTTCAGGAGGTGGTCAATTCGCCCTCGATGAAGGCAAACTCCTTTCCAAGTCCGAACGCGGAACAGTTGAAGCTGTGCTTTATAAGGCCGGTGGTCAACGCATGCTCAAGGCGAAAGGCCGCGCCGCTGACGGAACGGAATACACGGCCGAAGTGAAACCGGTGAAATGACACCTCCTGTGGGGTGTGCGACGCAACACACATCGATCTGGAGAACGACCATGATGATCCGCGCTCTGGAATTTGCCCGAACATGGGGGAAGGCACTCGTTATTTTGACGCTGCTGGCAGCGACCGCCGGTGCATGCTCTATCAACCCTGTCAGCAATCTTCCAGAAGTCACTCTGCTTACGGTTGAACAGGAGAAAAAAATCGGCGAGGAGGAAGCCAAGAAGGTCGAGCAAGAGATGGGCTTGCTGGATGATGCCGCATTGAATAGTTATGCCGACGCGCTTGGCCAACGGCTTGTCAAGGAGTCTCCACGCCAGGACATCCCCTATCAATTTCATGTCGTGGATATGGTCGAGCCGAATGCCTTTGCGCTTCCAGGCGGATACGTGTACGTCACACGTGGGTTGCTGGCCCTGGTGAATACAGAGGATGAGTTAGCCGGGGTTGTCGGCCACGAGATCGGCCACGTCGCTGCCCGCCATACCGTTCAAAGAATTTCTCGCCAGGGGCCGTTTGCCCTCATCACCAATCTCGTCTCCGGCGTGACCGGCTTCTTTGTTC
>JARDZZ010000202.1 GCA_029240595.1 Nitrospira sp.
AGTTCAAGTAAGTGTGCTTCCTAAACCTCGTCGCTTATAGTCTTACGGCTAAACGGAGGGTTTGTGAAAACCACCAGAGATCTTGTGCGTGTTGTGCTTCGAGTTTTTCGAGGTGCCTTCTAAGCCGCAAGCAAAGCCGCAACTGCGCTTGAAAAGCAGATCATGACACGAGGTATCGGGCTTGAGCACCGCTGGCTACGTTCGCGACCGTTACAGTGGAAAAAGCGGAAGAGACAGTTCTTGGCAAGTGTCCGAGAGACCGCTTGCCTCGGCTGATGCTCGGGCGGCGGACAAGGGTAAACGAAGCGCTGCGATCGTTCCACTTCCAGGCGACGACACTATCTGAAACGATCCTCCTAGTGCGTGCATCCGCTCCTTTATGCTGAAGAGGCCAAAGTTCGAAGAGACATCAGAAGAAACGTTCGCCGGTCGGTCCGACTCGAATCCCCTGCCTTTGTCCATAACCTCAATAACAAGCTGATCTGTGTCTATGTTGGTAGTGACCCATGCTTCAGAGGTTTCCGCATACTTGGCGCAGTTGATCAGCAGTTCGCGCACTGATTGGAACAGGAGAAGGGCGTGGTCATCTGCGATTCGTATCTCCTCATCTGGCACTTGGACGGTGACATTTAACTGATATCTCCTCATGTACTCTCCCAACCACTTTAATCCAGCCAATAGCCCGTGATTCCGTAATGCTGGTGGGCTTAATTCTGCAACGAGGGTGCGTGTGTAGGATAGGGCGTCGCTGAGAACCTTATCCGCCTCGGCAATGATATGCATACATGCCGAAGAGGATTGGGCAATGCGTTTGAGCTGGCCTAATTTAATCTTCCCTAATGCAAGCAGCTGTTGCAGGTGGTCATGAAGTTCAGTCGCCACATGTTTGCGTTCACGCTGCTCTGCTAAATTTAGCTCGGCCGCAAGGGCGCGGAGTTGACGTTGGGACTGAGTGAGCTCTTCGGTCCGAGCGATGACGCGGTATTCAAGCTGACCATTGAGTTGTTGGAGTGCTTCACGAGCCTGCACGAGTGTCGAAATATCGCGGAAATAGCAGACCACCCCAAAGTGACCATCCGCAAGCACAATACGGTCGATTCGCCACTCATAGTATTCGGTCACGCCACGATCAAGACGCGATTCAATACGCTCGGGCGTCGCGTATGATTCGCCCGTCACAAGCGTATGGCGGAAGATCGCGACGATTTCATCTGCGTATTCTTTATGCCAAAGAGCATGCATAACTTCGTCGAAATCTTGATCGATGACGTTGACATTCTCGCCAAAGAACCCTCGAGCAATGGGATTGATCTCACAAATCTTGAAGTGCCTATCAATGAGGTACACGCCCAAAGGAGCCTGATTCAAAAGCGTTTGGAACTGAAGCGTCTGTTGTGTAAGCGCGTGTTCTGCGCGTTTACGTTCCGTGATGTCAGTCCAATAGAGGTTGGCATAATGCTCGTCGATGACGGGCCTGATTGTAATGAGATAGTGACACGCTCCAAGGCTCATTTCCGTTTGCTGAGCTCCCTTCGCTTCGAGAGTGTTTTTGACTGCTTCACTGAGATACGATGGAACTGGATGGCCGCATCGTAATTGTAAGTCTCGAAGCAACTCATCCGAAGCCGGATTCATATAGAGAAGAATGCCTGCGGAGCTGATTCGAAGGACAGGGGAAGGATTCTGGGCTGGAAACAAAGCAATCGCTTTGAACAGGTCGTCTCTGTTCTTACGCTCGGTCACATCAAAGCTAATGCCTTGAATCCGTATTGCGTTGCCTCGCTCATCCACTTCGACTTGCCCTTGCCGATGAATCCATCGGATTTCGCCATCCGGTTTAATGATGCGGTATTCCATGTTCTGATTCCGCGTCTCTTGGATGGATTCTCGGTACAGCTTGAGGACCTGTTCACGGTCATCGGGATGGATGCTCGAGAGCCATGCAGTTACCGAGGGTTCCGTGGACCCGGAAAACCCATAGACGTCGTAATACGGTTCTGACCAGATCATCCGACCGGTACGCAGATCGATTTCCCACACTCCGGCTTGGGCACCACGTTGCGCACGAAGGAGCAGGGCCTCAGTTTTCTTTAAGCCCTGCTCGGCTTGTTTGCGATCTGAGATGTCGTAATTCACGCCGGTCATGCGCAACGGCCTGCCATTGTGCCCGTAAAAAATTTGCCCTCGTGCAGCCAACCATCTCAGTGTTCCGTCAGGCAGAATAACTCGAAACTCATAGGCCACATGGTCCCGTCCTTCGGAGATCGTGGCCTTAATGATCTCGCGGACATTTGTGGCATCCTGAGGCATGACTCGTTTGACCCATCCTTGCCATGTGCCATCATAGTCGCTTAGCGAAATGCCAAATAGCTGCGCCATGCCCTCGGTCCACACCGATCGACGCTGCTCGAAATGATAGTCGAAAAAGCCTACGGAGCCGGCCTTTTCCGCGAGATTGAGGTAGACGTTCGCCTTGTTGGCTCGTTGTTTATAGAGTGCGGTCTCAAGCTGTATTTCAATGTCATGCTCTCGAAAGGGCTTGAGAATGAAGCCAGAGTGACCAGACGCGCTAGCGCGCTTGACAGTGTCAGCGTCGGAATGTGCCGTCACAAATATAAAAGGAATGTCGCAAACATCTTTTAAGCGGTTTGCTGTCTCGATGCCATCGAGTTGTCCGCCTAGTTTTATATCAAGCAGGACAATCGTCGGCCTTCGTGTTTGGATCAGTTCAAGTGCCGCCTCTCCGGTGGCAACAACATCCAGCACACGATATCCAAGCGCCGAGATTTTGTGGGCGAGATCGTCAGCGACGATTGCTTCGTCTTCAACAATGAGAACGGATGACTGATTCATGTTGGGCTAAATGTTCACACGCATCAGGAAGCACAAGCTTTCTCAGCGTAGATACATGAACAGCGGCCGTACGTAACAATATGAAAAATGAGACTTAAGTATCTGTCCGGCCGACTGCATTCGTCAAGAGTAATCCCCTTAAGGCTAGGTTCACAAAGGAAGCGGTCGTACGCCTCCTGGCCGATCTTTGAACGGCTCGGAGAGGTCGTTAGGAAGAATGGGTCTTTCTCGCTGATTCCGCCAGATCGTAGGTGTGGGGCCACATAGTAACGTCCATTTCCAGCAACGATTTTGTTCAGTGCTCTCCTACATTGAAAAACCATTTCATCGGATCACATCAGAGGATATCAGTGAAAGCTCCGGAGAGCAGGCGAAGGGACGCCAAGAGCTGAGACCTGCACCTTGTAAACGCTACCATTTGCAGCTTTATCGGCGACCAAGAAAGCCTCCTCAGTGCGACTACGCAGGTGACCTCCCTAGCAGCCAACTCGCACAAAGCGTCTTTCGCTAGGGGTCTTTCTTTCCGTACCTAGTGTAGCCACTGCTCGGGACCGATTTTGCCTTCATATATTCTTCAAAAATAGATTAGGGGTTTGCTTTTAAGAGTGTGCCGGTGCCACTCCGGGAGGGAGGATGGCGTCACGAAGATGGTCGTCAATCCTGGTATTGACCCGTTCTCTCCTGGTGATGGTGTTCCTTGCCGGATGCGGCGGGGGCGATTCTGGCGGAGGTGGCGGAGGAGGGCCACCGCCCATCGCCAATGCCGGCTCGGACGAAATGGCAGCGGTGGGAACCGCGATCACCTTGGACGGCAGCGCCAGCGAAGGGCCTTCGGGTGCCCCGGTCTCCTATCAATGGACTTTGACGAGTAAGCCGGCTGGCAGTACAGCATTGCTGACCAGTCCGAACTCAGCACGGCCGACCTTCACGCCGGATGTAGCGGGAGCCTATACCGCGACCCTCGTGGTCGAGGCAAATGGTGTCGTGAGCCAGCCGGACACCGTCAGCATTACGTGTTCCACCGGCAATATTGCTCCTCGGGCAAATGCCGGATCCGATCGCAGTGCCGCTCCAGGGGGAGCCATCACACTCGATGGGACTGGGAGTCGTGATCCCAACAATACATCACTGACCTATAGCTGGCGGATTGTCACGCAGCCGTCAGGCAGCACCCCCGTCTTATCCAACGCGACCACAGCCACACCGACGTTTAGAGCCGATGTACTGGGCGTCTATACCGTCGCCTTGACCGTCAGCGACGGCAGTCTCACGAGCGCGGCCGATCATGTGAACATCACCGTGGCGACAGGCAACCTGCCGCCAGTAGCGAACGCAGGGCCGGACCAAACGGTGACAGCTGGGCAGCAGGTGACGTTGGACGGCAGTCTCAGTAGCGACCCCAACGGTGATCCACTGACCTACAGTTGGTGTCTGCGCGGGCGGCCGCAAGGCAGTATGGTCACCTTGAGCGGGGCCAATACGGCTCGACCAACCTTCACTCCAGACATTGCAGGCTCCTATGTGTTCTGCCTGACCGTCAACGACGGACAGAGCGGCAGTGCGTCCGATAGCGTCGTCGTCGAGGCGCGGCTGCCGAGTTCCGGCAGTGGTGCTTTGCAGGCGTACGTGAAGCCCTCCAATACACCAGTATTCCCAGATTTGCTTAGGTTTGGCCAGAGTGTGGCCTTGGACGGCGATACCCTGGCGGTCGGGGCTAGTGACTCCAGGTGCGCTACGGGCGTCAACGGCCATCAACCCGACCGTAACGGCCCAACCGCTGGGGCTGTCTATGTCTTCACACGGACCGGGGGAACCTGGAGCCAGCAGGCCTATCTCAAAGCCTCCAATACACGAGCGGGTGGTAGCTTCGGCTCAAGCGTCAGTCTCAGCGGGGACACGTTAGCCGTCGGAGCTCCCCAGGAGACCAGCTGTGCGTCAGGCATAAATGGCGATCAAGCAGATGCCAATTGCCAAAGTTCAGGCGCCGTCTATGTGTTTACACGATCAGGCAACACGTGGAGTCAACAAGCCTACGTGAAAGCCTCCAATG
>JARDZZ010000203.1 GCA_029240595.1 Nitrospira sp.
AACCAGATTGGAGCAGAATTATGCACCTCGCGCCGGCGAAGAATCCGAATGTCCGGGGCGTGGTCCTGGAGGGTGAGACTGTGCTGTTGGATCTGGTCACGGGCCAATCCTTCCGGCTGAATGCAGTCGGAACGGCAGTGTGGGAACACTGTACGGGAACGGCTACTCTCCAGCAAATCCATCATACGATCTCTGCACGCTTGGAATGGCATGTTGGGGATTTGCGTGAACAGATGATCGCGTGTGTTGTGCAATGGAGCCATGATGGACTCCTTCATCAACCGGATGGGGCAGGTCGATAGAGTCTTCTGTCAGGAGGCTACGTGTCGCAGCTTGTGATGGGTCTCAGAGCCGAGCATACGACAACCGGCGATTCACGTGAACACCGGTTCTCATTTCATGGCATTCCGTTCCGCTTCTGCAGCTCCTCGGCGTCCTTGTCGTCTTCGATCGCCGCATGGGTTCGCACTGTCGACAGTGGGGACGTGAAAGGGGACGTCTCATTGACCGCCCACTTTGAGCACGTCAGCAGCCGCGAGGCCGTTCCGGTCCCGCTTTCTCCCGGTGCCAGGCGGGTATTCTCCGGTACCATGCCAGCGCTGGGCAATTCCCTACGCGCTCTCTGGCAATGCGACGTGTATCGCGACGGGGAGCGTCTGGTGGTGGATGTCCGGGATCACGGCGTGCTGCTGATCGACCGAAACCGCAGTGCGGCGGCCGGCCATTTTTATTGTCCTGAAACCATGGCGCCTGACCGACTGGAAACCTTTTTCCATTACACGATGATCGAGTTGCTAAAGGGGAAAAATACATTTCCATTGCCTGCGGCGGCACTAGAATGGAAGGGCAAAGGCGTGTTGCTTTTCGGCCCCAATGGATGCGGAAAGACGACCGCCATGCTGTCTTTACTGCGTTCCGGATATCGCTACCTGGGTGACGATATTTCGCTGTTACGCGATCATGGTCCTATGCAACTGTTGCTGGGGGCGTCTCCGACCATCGATGTGACGGACCACACCATCGAGATGGTTCCCGAGTTACGGACCGCCGGGCTCAGACTCTTACGGCAGGGGGCATACAGAAAATCATTTCATCCGGAAGATGTGTATCCGGGGTCACGGGGACGGTCATGCGAGCCGGCCATGATTCTGTTTCCTCAAGTCACGAACATATCTCATAGTTGCCTCGAGCCCCTGGCTAAAAGCCTGGCGCTCGAAGCGCTTGTTCGGCGTGAAGCCCACAAGCACGATGCCGACACCGCCGCACAGGAGTTTCAGGTGCTTTCGAAGCTCGTGCAACGGGCTGCCTGCTATCGCTTGCATTTTGGCAGGGACGTCTTAGATCTGCCCCGCCTTCTTACCCCCTTGCTCGAACGACACTAACCGCGGTTAGGCCGGTCAGGATTGTTCTGCTGGGAAACCCAACTTCCGACATTGCTCCAGAAAAAAATCGCATGGTAGGATACCCGGCGAGAAGATGGCTATGCAGTCGGCACTCGACACTCCTGCAGGGTTTCAGAATGGAGGTTCGCATGAAACGTCGTTGGGTCATCTTAACCGTCCTTTTATGGCCAGTGCTCACCGCCCATCTGCTGTTGGCAGCGGGGTTTTTTAAGGTCGGGGAGCGAGCGCCTTCGTTTGCCCTGAATGCCATTACCGGCGAGCCGGTCTCCTTGGATGCCAACAAGGGAAAGGTAGTAGTCCTTGGCCTCTTTCACATCTGCGATCCCTGCATGATGCAGGGCACGAATCTCCAAAAGGTGTACGAGGCGACGCAGGGTAAGAATGTGGCAGTCATCGGCGTGAATTCATCCGGAAATTCCAAAAAAGACGTCGGCGAGTTTCTTTCCGCATTCCCTGTGAAGGTGACGTATCCGTATCTTTTGGATCCCGGGAAGGTCACAGACAAAATGTACGGCGGCGGGAAGTTTATTCCCAATGTGTATGTCATCGATCAGCAGGGCGTCATCCGCTGGCAGCGGGTCGGCAATATGGAGCTGGCCGGTTCAGACGTCATTATTGCTGAAGTTGAGAAGTTGTTGGCGGCAGAAGGCGGTAACAAGATGTGAAGAGCGCGACGACTGGGACTCTCTCTGCTCGCCGACCGCGGCACACCAGAAAGAGGGGCGTAAGGGGCCGTTGATCTCCTTGCTCGCCGAACGCGCACACAGGATTAATTGGATTTTGAAAACAATGGGCGGTGCTCGTCCAAGCGCGCAGTAGGAGATCAATCGGCCCGCGCCCCAAGGGAGAAACGAGCCAGCTTGGAGGGATCATCTTAGGAGGTGCTCGATTGGGATAATGGCACGTCTCGGCGTGCCAATGGTGGGTGGGTGAGATTATTGCGCAGGTTGAGAGTTCCCAGCCATCGCGCAGAGGTTTGAAGATGACGGAGAAAAGGAAAAGACAGAATGGATGAGATTGAAGAGGGAAAGCAGAAGTTTCTTGCACTCGTGAGAGACATAGATCAGCAGGTACAAGTCGTGATCCCTGTTACGCCCTCGAACAGCATGTTTCTGATTTCCCTGACCAAAGGATCGAATCGAAAATTCATCACGATTCCGGAGGACGACATCATCGATCTGCCTCATGAATCCAGCATCCTCACAAAAGTTACGAAGACGATCAAAGACGCCGTTGCAGCCTTGTGAAATGCCTGTGTCCTTGAATCCGCCTATCGGTGAACATCTTTCATGAAGCCAATTTTCCCAGGCATCTGGCAATGGTCCTGGTTTTCCGAAGAGAAGCAGCTCAATTTCAATGGCCTGTTTCTTACCGTCGGAGAGCATAGGATCCTTGTTGACCCGCCGCCCTTGACGGCAGAAGCCACGACAGTGATCCGTAGGCAAGGCCAGCTCGACTACATTATCGTGACGAATCGTGATCACGCACGAGAGGCTGAAGCGTGTCGGAGAGATTTCGGGTGCCAGTTGTTCCTGCCGGAGGCTGATGCTCCACAGATGGATCTCAAGCCGACTAGGACATTTAAAGACGGCGAGCTCCTCCCCGGCGGGATCTGGGTCATCCATCTCTTGGATCAAAAGTCGGCCGGCGAATCGGCCCTGTTCATTCAGCAGGGCAAGGGGGTGCTCATCGTCGGTGATGCATTGATTGGCAAGCCTCCTGGAGCGCTCACCATGTTGCCGGAAGAAAAGTACCATGATGTCGTCAAAGCGAAAGAAGGGCTCCGACGTCTCCTCAAGTATAATTTCGACGCCATGCTGGTGGGCGATGGGACGTCCATCATGACCGGCGCCAAGGCGGCCGTTGAAAAAGTCCTGGCCGAGCATGGATCATGAGGGCAGCACCCTCTGGATGCCGAAAGGAGATGGGCTGACAGTCTCGCAAGACAAGGCTCCGGCAAGTCATGACACTGAAAAATGGTCTATCCGAAGAATTGAACCGCCAGGGCAATGAGCATTTCGGCCGCGGTCACTACACTGAGGCCTATACGTGCTACGCCAAGGCTCTTGAATGCGACCGCCTCACCGGTGACCAACGTGCGCTGGCGGCAACGCTGGGCAATTTGGGTAATATTTGTGCCGTGAGCGGCCGCCGCGACGCGGCGCAGAATTATTACCAGGAAGTTCTCGAGCTCCAAAAAATTTTCGGCGATGAAAAGGGCATCGGGACCACCCTGGCCAACTTGGGAAATCTGCGCGCAGATGCAGGAGAGTGGGACCGGGCCCGAGCGTATTACCTGGAAGCACTCGATCTCATGACCAAGACGCAGGACGAGACCTCGAAAGCTGTCCTGTTTTCGGATTTAGGATTGATTGCGAGGGAAAAAGGAGAGTTTAACGAGGCGATTGCCCATTACGAGAAGTCGTTGGTCTTGATGCGGAGACTGGGCAACGATGGAGGCGTGGCGGATGCCTGGCGCATGTTGGCGCGGACCTTTTTGCTGCAACAACGCTTTGACGACGCGATCGCTTGTTGTCAGACCAGCCAGTCTATTGCCGAACGCTCACAGGATGAATTGCGTACCGGTGGAGCGCGGTATGTTCTTGCCGACTGCTATGAGGCGATGGGTCGATTCCGGGAAGCGGCGCAATTGCTCGAGCGGGTCGTGGAGATGGACCGCAAGTATCATTTGCCTAAACTCGGAGAGAACACGAAACGGCTCGAGGGTCTCCGTCAACGGCTTGCCGCCGAGAACGCGACGACGGCCGCACCTAAGGAGTCTCACGGATGAATGACAGGAAGTCACCTCGATGGACCGAGGCACGCAGCACGTTGTCCAAGGCCTTTCCGCAGCTCTACGAGCTCGAGCCAGACGGTCCCCTCGCTCTCGATCTTGGCCAGGACGGCTGGCTGCTCGAGATCACACCGGAAGGCAAGCTGCTCTGTCAGTATGGCGTGGCAATAGACGACGTGATGAGCTTGATGTCGGAGGGTACGCCGGAAGATTTGGGCACGGACGAAGTGGCCAAGCAGGCGAAGTACTTCATCCAACCGGCTGTCTCAAAATACCGTCCCTTGCTGCTCCAGTCCGGTTTTTCCGAGCAAACCGAGATGAATGAGGAATACGTGGCGGTCAGCTTTGAGCGCCAGGTTGATCTCGAGAACCTGTCCAAGGTTCAGGACCTCATGCGCTGGTGCTGCCGACAGATCGGCGGAGCGGCATGAGACAGCCGATTACCACCTTTGACGAGTTCCGGGACGCCTTGTCGGCGTATCGCTTGCCGCGTGTCATCCTGGCTGCCCTTGAGCTTAAGCTGTTTACCGTGATTGGGAAGGCCACCTGGCTGCTCCCCGATCTCGCCCGGGAGCTGAAAGTGAGCGAGCGGGGACTGTCTATCCTCTGCCGAAATCTTGCCATGGCGGGATTGCT
>JARDZZ010000204.1 GCA_029240595.1 Nitrospira sp.
GTCGGAAGACAAAGTCCTAAGGCTAATTAGAAATGTGCCGGGTGTGACCAAGGTAACGTCCGACCTTTATTCCCCTCCGCCGGAAGGGTATTTGGGGCCTTGAGTGACGAGGATCCGAATTGATCGCTTGCAGAGACCCATCAGGCTCTGTCTATTTTCGCACGGGACAAACTGCTAGGCCCATACTCGCGGTTCTGTCCGTGCGGTGACGGTTGTTCTGGGCGTAAAAGCTCTGAAGTCATGCTAAAAAAAGCCGGCCCTATCTTGATCCTCCTGTGCATCTTTGCTGGAAACGCCCATCCCGCCGTTCCGCGTCGTTCGATCTCGGATGAGCAAGTGGTTGCGCGGGCTCAGCTAGTTGCGAATGGCGCGTATGTGGAAATTTATCAGCATGGAGCGGTTATTGAACCATCCTTTCTTAAAATGATGGAAAGCGCCTACGAAGAAGTGCAGCGTGTCACAGGCTTGAAACTGGATAGCGCGACTCTTGGGTCAAAGGTGCGCGTCTACGTGTCGGATGCAATAAGCGTCTCGCACGTATGGAGGGGATATCATCATCCGAGCGATCCCAAATCCATTATTTTTCTCAATCTCAGGGCGTATCACGGGGCCATGGGGGGCAAAAACGCGACACACGTTCATGAGCTCACGCACCTGTTCACATGGCGTTACTACAGCCATACGCTGCGCGAAGGCATCGCCGACTATGTTGCTCTGAAGATTTTTCCCGGCGCCGCCGTCGGTCCCAACCACGGGAATGATGACCTGGCGCGCCGCAATATTGCGCCGGAAATCATCGAACACCTCGGCACAACCAAGCCAGCGCCGGAATGGGTTTCAACGGATCCGACCCGGCGCAGCGATTACTATTTTGCAAGCTACCGATTGGTCAAGTATCTGGTCGAAAGCAAAGGTATGGAGACTTTCTGGAAACTTTATGCTTCAGAGAATCCGGAGATCGACATAAAAAGCCTTTATGGTTTCGATAGGAAAGAAGCGGTTCAAGCTGCCCTCGGGACGAGATAGTAGACTCCACGGTTCTCGTATGAATCAAATCAAGGAGCCATAGATGATGAGCAGTAAATCAGCCGATCTTAAAGAAACGGGCAGGAACTGGGCATCACGCGAGGTTGCCGAACGCAGGGGTCGCGGGCAGGCCGGGCGTGACGAAAATCTATCAGGATCTTTTTCAGCTTGCTTATGATTACTTCGAAGGAGGGGCAAATGACCATCGAAGACAACAAGGCCATGGTTACGCGCTTTTTCGAAGAACTTCTAGACAATGAGAATGTCGGAATCCTTGACGACCTGTTCACGGACGATTGTGTTTTTCATCGCGGCGATTTAACTGAGCCGGCCCGGGGTATACCAGGGATACGCTCGATTGTCGAAAAGCGCGTTCAACTCTACCGCGACTTCCGGACGACAATTGATCAGATGATCGGGGAAGGCGACTTGATCGCCACCCGAGAGACCCACAAAGGAATTCATCGGGGTCAGTTCCCAACACCGATTGGTACGTTTGATGTAACCGGACGTCCTATTGAATGGACCTCCCAAGTGTTTTTTCGGTTCGAGGGTGGCAAGATCTCAGAAATGTGGGTCGCCCGCGACGAGCTAGGGATTCTCCGTTATCTGGGAATAGTTCTTGAAGCGCGACAATAGACCTGACTACGTACTGCTCCGTCTGCCCTACTCGTGAGCTCAGTTGATAGGTGTTCATGGCGCAAAAGTTCTCATGGACAGGGAGCCGCCGGTTTACGACTGGAAACATCGAGCACCTTAAGACAGTCATCATCGGCGGCGGCCACGCTGGCCTGACGATGAGTTATTATCTCGGTCAACTTGGGCGAACATTTGATTCTCTTACGGGCCGAGTTGGTGAATGTTGGCGTTGGAACTGGATCAAGACTTCTCGGGATCTCGTCGATTGTTTGGGCTACTGGCTTCCGCTACGACTGTGGTTAGCTGAAACTACCGATTTTCGACGAGACCGGCGGGCCCATTTACCGACCGGGGGTCACGAGTTTTCCTGGGATGTATTTCCTTGGATTGAGATGGCTCTATAAGCGCAAGTCATTCTTTTTAATAATGGCGGGTCCCGCTGAGGACGCGACCTAGCTCGCAGAACATATCAAGAGTAGAGGAAAACAGGATTGACCATCCGCAGCCGCCGAATCGAGAGACAGGTTTGTCTCGGGAAGACATCGCCCGGTGTGTGCTTCGTCCGAATCTGTCAGAGACGCCATTGATCTTTTGTGTGCCAAGGTGAAGGAGACGGCCGAACAAACTTGTTCTACGGCAACCGCGAGGCCATGTAGCTGTTTAGGATGAAGAGGCAGGGTCTGGGCACGAGGCCTCGGGCGCAGGCATGCATCTGGGGAGGTAATAAATGTCCAACAATCAGTCGTCGACATCGATAGAAGAGGAGCATCAAATCACTAGCCTGCTGATCCGTTGGGGACAGGCCAGGGACGGTGACGATTGGGAAACGCTCGCCGGATGCTTCCACGAAGACGCGACGATCCGTATCTCGTGGATATCGGGATCGGCCAAGGATTTCATCGCCCGTTCACGTGCTATGGCTGCGGCGCGCAAATCGGGGGAGCACACTAAGCATTTGATTTCCGTGCCGTGGATCCGGGTCAACCGAGACCACGCATTCAGCCGCTGCAATGCGAACCTTTACATCCGCACGACCATAAACGGCCACGAGTTCGATCTCCAGTCGTGGATTCGTTTTTTCGATCTGCTGGGAAGAAGAGACAATGTCTGGCGCATTGTCAAGCGCGCGGCCGTCTATGAAAAAGACCGTATGGACCCGGTCGATCCGCGCGGCGTTCCCAAAGACTTCTTTGCTGATATAGATCTGTCGCCGTTTCCACCCTCAGCGAAGTTCCTCTGCTATTGGCAGCTACACAGTGGTCGTTCGCCTTCGACTGACATTATTTCTGTCTACAGTGACGAGGAACGTGCGCTAAACGAGGAGGGTAAGGTGTGGCTAGAAAATGCCTAGGACGGTGATCGCCCGCCTAAGGAACTTTCAGATGGAAAATCGCGCAACACGGGGAGGGAAACGGCACATTTCCGACATTCTATCTTTTAGAGGCGCGCTTTTCCTCAGGCCGACCGCTAAACGGTCATGGCTGGGCTTCAACGTTAAACTGCCGAAGGAGATTTGATTGTGATCCAAGCTCCCGAAGTCTTCACAACAGAAAGGTTAGTAATGCGGCTCCCTTGCTCTCGGATGCCGCAGACATCCACGAGTACGATAGTGACCCTATGAGTCGGCTCGGCGCATACGGGATATCTCACATGCGCAGAACCAGAGTGCCAACGTTAATTTTCTGAAGCGTCGTTCGGTCAAATCGCGGAAAAATAGGAGGACCGCATATGACGAATACTCTCCCACGTGAAAATTGGGGACTCACAGAGATCGCGGATAGGTGGAGTGCCGGAGAAGCGTTGCGTCAGCAAATCTTTGGAGCTGCAACTGAGAAGATGCTTGAATTGGCAAGTGTCCAAGTGGGCAGTCGGGTGCTTGACGTCGCGGCAGGTTCTGGTGAGTCATCGCTCATGGCAGCTCGCCATGTCGGGCTAACCGGATATGTCCTTGCCGCGGATATTTCGCCTAGCATGCTTAACGTCGCCGCAGAAGCGGCCCACAGGGAAGGCCTCACAAACGTAGAAACGCGCGTAATGAACGCTGAGAACCTTGCGTTGGAACCGGACTCTTTTGACGCGGTGATATCTCGGATTGCTTTGATGCTATTTCCGAATCCAGCGAAAGCGCTCACCGAGATGCGTCGCGTGGTGAAGCCTGGAGGAAAAGTCGCAGTGATTGTGTTCTCCGCCTTGGAAAAGAATCCGTACCATGGAATTCCCTTCGGGATTGTTCGCCGCCTAGGAAACATACCACCTCCAGCGCCGGGAGAACCCTGGATGTACGCACTCGGAGATCCACGCGCGCTGGAAGACGTCTACAGGCGGGCTGGTTTCCTCAATGTGTCCGTGCGTGCGCTTACCATCCAGCGACGTTTTCCTTCCGCCGCTGATGCGATTCGAACAATGAAGAATTCTGCCGTTGACCTTCGGGAACTCATGACTCGACTGAATGATGCTCAACGCGAGATGGCTTGGACCGACATTAAGGAGCAACTCGGTCAGTTCGAAGGTCCGAACGGCTTTGAGGCCCCTGGCGAGGTGCTGATTGGCGTTGGGACGAAGTAGAGCGATCGAAGACTTGTCAATGGCGTAAATGCAATCCGGTTCAAAAAGAGGAGCGACAATATGAAAGTAATTTACCACAAGGATCGACCGCTTTTAGAATTCCCAGACGAACCGTGGCGCCAGTCTTTGCGCTTGGCGGTGAACCGATCTGCCGGGTCGAATTCTTTATCTGTCTGGTTAGCTGAAATGGGAGATCACCACCGAACACCGTTGCACTGGCATGACACTGAAGAAGTACTGGTCTTCCTCGAAGTCGATGGCGACGGGTTCGCGCGTGTCGGCGACGAGGAACATAAGATCGAAACCCAGACCAGCGTCGTTGTTCCGCCTGGAACCGTTCACGCCTTCGGGCTCCGCGACGGACGAGTGCTGAAGTCCATTTCTATTCTCCCCGACGCCGACGCCGTGCCTGGGCACAGACTGTTGGAGAAGGGCGAAGAGCGCTTTGAGATGCCAGAGTCGAAAAAGAAATAATCTAAGACCCCAAGGTGCCTACATAAATGGAGCACGTTGATACAGTCATCATCGGCGGCGGTCACGCTGGCCTGACCATGAGTTACTTTCTCAGTCAACTTGGGCGAGAGCATGTGATCCTCGAACGCGGCCGAGTAGGTGAACGATGGCGCAGCGAACGCTGGGAT
>JARDZZ010000205.1 GCA_029240595.1 Nitrospira sp.
CGCTGACGATGAGTCGGTCCGAGTGTATACGTGGAGCCAGCCGTTTGGTCACCGTGAGATCCGTTGTAAAGGTGGTCAGGTCTCGGTTGTTTATCCCGATCATTCGGGCGTTGGGAATCCATTCCAGGACCGTATCAAGTTCACGCTCGTGGTGAACTTCTATCAAGACGTCAAGTGAAAGCTCCCCAGCCAAGGCATGAAAATCGACCAGCTGCCGACGCTCGAGTGCCGCGACGATCAACAGGACCGCGTCCGCGCCATAGGCCCGCGCCTCGTAAAACTGGATTTCTTCAACCATGAATTCCTTGTTCAGCACCGGTAATGGAACTGACCGTTTGATGGCTCGCAGATAGTCAAGGCTGCCTTGAAAGAAATCCTTATCGGTCAACACCGACAGCGCCGAGGCACCCGCTTCTTCATAGCGTTGCGCGATGGCCACATGGTCGAATGTGTCTTCAAATTCTGGTCGAAGCAGGCCCAGACTGGGCGAAGCTTTTTTCACCTCGGCGATTAGCGCGGGACTCACCGAGCTTCTGGTGGCATCGAGAGCGACTGAGAATCCCAATGTGCCGGAGGTGTCGCGGATTTGCGCTTTAAGATCGGCCAGATATCCTCGGCTTTGCTTATGCCGTAGCTCGGCCTTCTTGTGCTCGAGAATTCTGGCGAGGATCATGCGTGCGCGCCTTTGCTCGTGAAGGATACCAGTCGGGCCAGTTTTTCTGCGGCCGCGCCCGAGTCGATGACGTCGCCGGCCAGCTGATAGGCCTCCTGCAACGTTTTCGCTTTTTTCCCCGCCACCAACGCCGGCGCAGCGTTCAGACAGACCACTTCGCGTTTCGCGCCCTTTTTCCCCTGCAGAATTTCTCGCGTGATGCGGGCATTTTCTTGTGGAGATCCGCCGGCCAACTCTTTTGGAGAGACCCGGTTCAGACCGAATTCATGGGGAGTCAGGACATAGTTCGAGAGGACTCCGGCTTTGGCTTCAGACACAATCGTGCGCTCGGTAAGAGTTATCTCGTCAAGCCCGTCCATGCCGTGTACGACAAAACAATGTTGCGACCCAAGGTGCATGAGCACCTTCCCCAGCAGTTCCGTCAGTCGAGGCTCGTATACGCCGAGCACTTGAACGGTCGCGCCGGCAGGATTGGTCAACGGGCCAAGCAGATTGAGCATCGTACGGATGCCCATCTCCTGCCTGGGCCCTGCGCAATGTCGCATGGCGCCATGATACAGCGGCGCAAACAAAAATCCGATTCCCACTTCATTGACGCATTCGGAGACGAGGTCTGGAGAAAGACTGATATTCACGCCCAGCTCGGACAGCACATCGGCACTGCCTGACTTGGATGACACCGAGCGGTTCCCATGTTTCGCCACCGTCAGGCCGGCCCCCGCCACGACGAATGCAGTCGTCGTCGAGATATTGAAGGTATGACGGCCGTCGCCGCCTGTGCCGCACGTATCGATCACGAGCGGAGCGCCGACGGCAATACGCACTGCACGAGCCCGCATCGCGCGCACCGATCCCGCGATTTCCTCGACGGTCTCCCCTTTGAGACGAAGTCCCATGAGATAGGCCGAAATCTGCGCTGGAGTGGCGATCCCGTCCATGATCTGGTTCATGACCTCTTCCGCTTCTTTCTCTGTCAGCGAAAGTCGATCAGCCAGTTTTGCGATGGCGTCTCTGATCATGGCCATGCGCCTGGTTACAGTTTGAGGAAATTGCGCAGCAGGTCCTTCCCCGCCGCCGTGAGAATGGATTCCGGATGGAATTGCACGCCTTCCACGCCGAGGGACTTATGGCGCATTCCCATGATTTCTCCTTCGGCCGTTTCCGCGGAGACCTCAAAGCAGGCCGGAAGGCTCGAGCGATTGACAATGAGCGAATGGTATCGCGTCGCGTCGAAGGGATTGGGCAATTGCCGGAAAATCGTCCGGCCGTCATGTTGTATGGGAGACGTCTTACCGTGCATGAGGCGCATGGCTCTGATGACTTCTCCGCCAAATGCGACTGCCAGCGACTGATGACCAAGGCAGACGCCCAGAAGCGGCAAGCGTCCGGCGAAATGCTTCATGGTCTCGACCGAGATACCCGCCTCGTTCGGCGTGCACGGTCCAGGCGAGACAACGATGCGGCTGGGCTTGAGGGACTCGATTTGTTCGATCGAAATCTTATCGTTGCGATAGACCCGTACGTCCTCCCCCAACTCGCCCAAATATTGAACGAGATTGTAGGTGAACGAGTCGTAATTATCGATCATCAGCAGCATGGTGATCAGTGGTCTTTGTGGGCGTGAGGGCCGAGTACCGTCACCTCATGATCGACGTCGCTGCCCCGTCGGCTCGCGCGGATCATTCCAATCCCTGCTCGGCCAGTTCTATCGCCTTCATCATGGCGCGGGCCTTGTTGCATGTCTCTTCGTATTCATGTTCAGGATTGGAGTCTGCCACAATTCCGGCACCGGCTTGCACGAAGGCCTGATGTTTCTTGATGACGACGGTTCGAATGTTGATGCACATGTCCATGTTGCCTGAAAAACTGAAATATCCGACGGCGCCGGCGTACGGCCCTCGTCTGGTCGGTTCCAGTTCATCGATAATCTCCATGGCACGGATCTTCGGTGCGCCGGAAACCGTTCCCGCCGGAAAGCAGGCACGCAAGACGTCGTAGCACGTCTTCCCGGAGTCCACCTGTCCCGTCACATTGGAGACGATGTGCATGACGTGAGAATACCGTTCGACGTGCATGAGCGAGTCGACGATCACGGAACCGGGACGGGCGACTCGCCCGACGTCGTTGCGCCCCAAGTCGACCAACATGACGTGCTCGGCCCGTTCCTTCTCGTCCGCCAACAGACGGCGCTCAAATTGCTGGTCCTCTTCTGTGCTTTGGCCTCGGCGACGGGTGCCGGCGATGGGTCGGACGGAGATGACCCCGTCTTCACAGCGCACGAGTGTTTCGGGGGACGAACCGACCAGTTCAAGCCCCGCTACACGCAGATAGTACATATAGGGAGACGGATTGATCACACGAAGGGCCCGGTACAGTTGCAGCGGAGAGGCCTGCACATTGGTTTCCCATCGTTGGGACAAGACGGCCTGCACCACGTCACCGGATCGAATGTATTCCTTCGTCCGTGTCACCATCTTCTCGAAGTCGGCTCTGTTCATGTTCGACGTAAAGGTGATGGGAAGACGGCGCCGATGAGGGCGTGCCCTGGCGAGCGGACGCTTGAGACGTGCGATCATGCGTTCGATGCGATCAGTCGCCGCACGGTAGGCCTCCCTGACATCCCGTTCCCGCGTGGACGCGACATGCGCGTTGGCCACGACTTTGATCTTGTGAGAGACATTGTCGAAAATCAACAAGGTGTCGGTCAGGAGAAAAGCAAAATCCGGCAGATTCGTGTGGTCCTTTTGCCTGACGGGCAACTCCTCAAACGTTCTGACCATGTCATAGCTCAAATATCCTACGGCACCTCCCACGAAACGGGGAAGGTCCGGCACGGTGACCGGATGGTATGCGGCCATGACTTCCCGCAATCGCTCGAGCGGATTTCCCCTGCTGAGGATGCGTTTTTTACGTTTGCCCCTGACTTGTATGAGATCCCCACGATCTTCGTAAATGACTACGGGCGAGCCGCTTCCTAAAAAGGAATAGCGCGCCCATTTTTCACCGCCTTCGATGCTTTCCAACAGATAGGCACTGGGCCCATGATCGATTTTTGCGAACGCGGAGACGGGGGTCTCGTAATCGGCCAGAATTTCGCGATACAGCGGGATGAGGTTACCCTGTCCCGCGTAATGCCGGAATTGTTCGAGGCTGAGTGAATACGCTGGTACAGACACGGCCGCTATGCCTATTGTTCCTGGCTGACGACTAATTTCTGTCCGACTTCAATGATATCGTCCGGCAGCTTGTTCCACTTACGCAGTGTGTCTACTTTCACGCCATAACGCCGGCTGATTCGGTATAACGTCTCGCCGGGCTTGACGACATGGACCGTGCTAGCGCCTTTCCCTTCGACTTGCGAGTCGGACGTCGAGAGTGCCACGTCCGACTGAGCGTTGGGCGCCGTTCCCAATAACTCAGTGATGGCGGGGGTGGGTTCGACTGGAGGCGCCTTGACGGCAGGAGGCGCTGAGCGCTTCATGTCCGCCTTCGCTTTGCGTTCGAGGAGCGAGGCTTCCTTGATCGCCTCGGACTCCTCCTGTACACGCGACATCTGCTCGCGTACAGCTTGAACTTGAGCGGTTAACTCTCGATTGCGCGTCTCGTATTCCGCCAACTCACGCTTGGTCCGTTTCACCTCATTGTCGAGCTCGCCGGTTCGCTTTTCTTCCTGGGCAAGCAGTCGCTGGAAGTTCAAACTTCGCGCTTTTTCTGCTTCGTACTTTTCAGACAGCACACACCCGCTCAGACACAGCCCTCCACAGATGAGAGCGACGACCCGTACCGCCGGTCGAAGCGATGGTCTGACGCTCGTTGCTTCCAACATGGCTACCTCCTCATCGCACGTGGACTCTCTCGTGCGCTCCGATCAAAGCGCGATTCTGTGGTATAAAAACTTCAGCAGGATTGGATAGAATAATGGCTAACGCAGCGGAAGTCAAAGCGAATAAGGTCACTTCGTCGTTTGACCATGCCGGCGTGGCTATGATACGGTCGTCCCGCTTCGAGGGTCATCCTTCGCCAGATCGTCTGCGCGGTTTCTCCAAACTCAGTCTCCATGGGCACTACTGATATCCAAGCTCGAGTGGCTGCCTTAAGGGAGGAGATTCGGCGGCATGATTATCTGAACTATGTTCAGGCTAAACCGGAAATATCCGATTCTGCCTACGATCGCTTGTTTC
>JARDZZ010000206.1 GCA_029240595.1 Nitrospira sp.
AAGGCGCGTGTGCTGAGGACGTACTCGTCGAGGATCGTTCGAAAGGGGCCGCGCACCCAACTCCCGAAGGGAACCGGAAACCCCATTTTCGATCTGTTCATGACTGCCGGAGGCACCATCTTGCGTAGCGCCTCACGAAGAATGACCTTCGTCTGCCACCGTCTCATCCGCTGGTCGCCGGGGATTCGCATGACCTGCTCGACAAGCAGATGGTCCAAATACGGCACGCGGCTTTCCAACGACGCCGCCATGCTCATTTGGTCCTGCTTCATAAGCAGCTCCACGAGGTGCGTCCCAACGTCCGCGTAACTCATCCGCTCAAGCAACGTGCCGCCATGTTCGTGCCAGTAGCGCAGACCTTCGGCGTAGGGATCCGTCGCCGCCCCCTCCTTCAGCAGCAGCCGCTGCAGCGACTCTGGAAACACGGAAAAATTATCGAAGAACAACCCTCGCGGGCCGGGTTCATAGGCCAACGCGGTTCGCAAGGCGTAGCGCTGTATCCGCAAGGGGAGACGGCCCAACGAGCCGCTAATCCGTCGCCTGAGCGCGCGGGGGACGCTGCTCCAATAGAATCGGCCGATGCGATCGTTCAGGGCGGTGACACGATAGCGGTAGTCGTACCCGAGAAACAGTTCGTCGGCGCCCTCACCGGTCAACACCACCTTCACGTGTTGTCGGGCCAGGCGGGATACGAAATACAGCGGGATGCTGGATGCAAACGCGATGGGCTCGTCCTCGTGCCAGACAAGCTTGGGCAACGCCTGCATGAACTGTTCGGGAGATACGAGAACTTCGTGATGATCAGAACCAACGGCCCTGGCGACGAGCCTGGCATACTGAAGCTCGTTGGCCTCTCCCTCGGCAAAACCGACCGAAAACGTTTTCAATCCTTGCGGCATCATCGGAGCCATCAGCGCCGCAAGGCCGCTGGAATCCAGACCACCGGAAAGAAAAAGACCCAGTGGCACATCACTCATGAGATGGCTCTGCACAGCCGTCTGCAGTCCTGCCCGCAACTGATCGGCCTGCTGGGCGAGCGGTGTTCTGTCGTCCACGCTCAGCTGCGGCGGATGCCAATAGCGGCGTATCGTCGTCCCCTGCTCCGCCGACCACTCCAGGAGATGCCCGGGCAACAATTTCAAGACGCCGCGATAAAATGTTTCGGCTCCGGCCACGTAACGATTCGCCAGAAATTCTGGCAGGATGGCTTGGTTGAACGACGCGTTATGGACGCCGGAAGCCATGATGCCCTTGATCTCCGACGCAAAGAGCAACTCGTGATCGTTGGAGGCGTAATACAACGGCTTGATCCCGAGCCGATCGCGAGCGAGCAGCAACCGGCGCTCGCGGCGATCCCAGACAGCAAACGCGAACATACCTTGCAGCCGGTCGACGCAACGGGGTCCGTAGGTTTCGTACAGATGAAGAATCGTCTCGGTATCGCTCCGGGTCCGGTAACGATGGCCCGCTCGTTCCATTTCACGACGGAGCACGGCGTGGTTGTAGATTTCACCGTTGAAGACGATCCACAGACTGTCGTCTTCGTTGGTCATCGGCTGATGTCCGCCGTCGACATCGATGATGGCCAGGCGACGATGGGCCAAACCTACCGGTCCGTCCAGCCACATCCCCGATCCGTCCGGACCACGGTGCTGCTGCACCATTGACATGCGTTCCAGACGGGATCGCTCTGCCCGCTCCCGGTGATCGAATTTCAGAATTCCTGCTATGGCGCACATGTCAGGCGACCTCCCGTTCGGAGAATCTTGTTGCGAGGCGACGATACGTCTCGGCCCAGGCCGGCCCCACGGTGGACCAATCGTATTGCACAAGGGAGTCCTTCGCGCGCTGCGCCATGAGCCGTGCGCGAGCCGGGTGCTCCAGCAGCACTCTCGCAGCCTTTGCCATCGCGGATGGATCGGCGGCGGGGACCAGCGTCCCGGACTCACCGTCCTCAATCATGTTGGGAATGTCGCCGACTCCGGTGCTCACCACGGGCATACCCGATGCCATGGCTTCCAGTACCGACAACGGTTGGTTGTCCACGAACGAAGAATTGAGGAATATCGAATGGGCGTCGTACAGGGCCGGCATTGATGCCGGTTCCACAGGCCCGAGGAACCGCACGTTTCGAAGAGCGAGTGCTTGACCGAGATGTTTGAGTTCGGCTTCCTGCGAACCTTGGCCCACCATCGTCAAACTGGCATGAGGATAGGCGGTCTGGATCAGGGCAAAAGCCACGAGCGTATTCTCGACCCCATGATGAGGTTCAAAATTCCGTACGGACAAGAATTCCGGCAGCAGGGGGTCGCGCTGCCGATACCGAAACTGTTCCGTATCGATCACATTGCGAATGACCTGCGCCTCGTAGCCATGACGGGCAAACACGTCGCGCAGGAACACCGAAGACACGACGATGGCGTCGACCATCTTCAACCACGGATGCACGAGAGATCCCCAATTGGCAAGGTGATCGTCCGCTTCACCGCTGGAATAGTGTAAGAGGATCGGCTTTCCCCACCGATGCGCTGCAACGATTGCGGGGAGAGGCGCCAGGAGAAACGACCAATAGGATGCGGCCGTGACATGCACGACATCGGCACGCCGCAGCTTTCGCAGCGTGGGCAGATAGAGCCCTTCGTGTGCCACCGTTCGGACGTACCGGAGTCGCTTGAGCCAGCGCGCTCCGCGCGGAAACGGCGGGTTGATCGGCACCACGTCGACGGTATATCGATCCCGTCGTAAATGATCCGCCAGCACCTTGGCTTGAACGGCTTGTCCACCGGCACTGCCGAAAGTCGGCGCAACCATGGCGATGTTCGGAGGGCGCTGCGTCTTGATCATGGCTTCTGTTTCGTGAGTCGGACTACGACGAGGCGGCGAGTGGCCTACGCACACGTGAGGGGGCGATCAGGGTCGAATGCGAGGCGGGCCGAACGCAGGGCGTGCGTGACCCATCCAGGAACCTGCGGCACCAGAGTTCAAACGACATGAGCGTCCAGATGTGAGGATCCAATTGGCGCCCCTGTTCCTGCCGGGCGAATAATCGGCGGAGGAATTGCTCGTCGAAGATCCCGCGCCTACGACAGGTGTCAGACAACAGAATCTCCCGGAACAGCGGACGAAGCGGGCCACGAAACCACCGGTCGAGCGGTACAGCGAAGCCTTGTTTGGGACGATCGAGAATTTCGTCGGGAAGCCACCCGCGTAAGGCCTTGACGAAGATATGTTTGGTCCTCCCCCGACGCATTTTCCAATTGGGTGGAATCGTGGCCGCGAACTCCACAAAGCTGTGGTCCAGCAATGGGACGCGCGCCTCCAGGGAATGCGCCATGCTCATCCGATCGACTTTTGTGAGGATGTCGAGGGGGAGATAATGGTCCAGATCCATCGATTGAAGGGTAGACAACCAGTGCCCTACGCCGTGTGTGAGCCGGTCGAGACGTGACCGTTCGGTTTGACAATTCAGCAGCTGAGCTTGCGTCTCTTTCGTCAACAGGCGGCACCGGTCGGCTCGCTTGAACATCGTATTGGCATCCAGGTATCGTTCCGCGTCGGGGAGAGAGAAATGATGCAGCCAGTTTTTCCCTCTGACACCGTCCGGCATGGCGTCAGAAATCATCCCAAGTGCCTGTCGGGCAATCCCAGGAAGAAATCGTGCCCGACGTTCCCGGCGCTCAACGGCATACTCCGTGTACCCGGCGAACAATTCATCGCCTCCATCACCGGACAGCACCACCTTCACATGCTGCGCAGCCATTTTAGAGACCATATAGGTGGGAATCGCGGATGCATCCCCGAACGGCTCATCGAGATCCCAGGCAAGATCCGTGAGAAGTTCCACGACGTTCGGCTCCAGAATCAATTCGTGATGATCGGTGCCCAGCCGGTTGGCAACCATCCGAGCAAACGGAAGCTCGTTGAACTCCTCGTCATGAAATCCAATGGAAAACGTCTTGACCCTCCCGGACCCGACGGCCGACATCGCGGCGACGACCGCGCTGGAATCGATGCCGCCGCTCAAAAAGGCGCCCACCGGCACATCGCTCACCATGTGCAGCCTGACCGATTCCATGAGACGCTGCCGCAATTCCTCTGCGACATCGTCTTCCGTCCGTCCCGTCTCCGGTTCAAAGCGCAACGACCAATAGCGCTCGACACGTGGTTCGCCTGACCCAGTGAGGGTGAGGCAATGGCCGGGCTCCAGCTTCCGAACGGCTGACACGATGCTATGCCGCTCCGGCGTTGTTTTGTAGGCCAGCAGATGATCGAGCGCGGTGACGTTCACGGTCCGGTCCACCTCAGGGAGCTGCAAGATGGCTTTCAGTTCAGACGCGAACAGCAACCGGCCTTGAACCATCGCGTAATACAACGGCTTGATGCCCAGCCGGTCGCGGGCAATCAGCAGCCGGCATCGGCGTTCGTCCCACAGCGCGAAGGCGAACATCCCACGGAGACGGTCAACGCATCGATCTCCGAACTCTTCGTACAGATGAACGATGACTTCGGTGTCAGTGGCGGTCGAAAACGTATGACCGCGCTTGCTCAATTCCTCCCGCAGTTCCTGAAAGTTATAGATTTCCCCATTCAATACCACCCAGATCGAGCCATCCTCGTTGGAGACGGGCTGATGGCCCGTGTGCAGGTCGATAATGCTCAGGCGGCGCATCGCAAGACCGATCCCCCGGTCGAGATACACCCCCTCGTCGTCTGGTCCACGGGCAATCATCGCTGCGCACATGGCCCGCAACTCGTCCTCGAGGACCGGACGACCGTTCACACTCATGATGCCGGCAATACCGCACATACCAATCGTCCTCCCGCAAGATGCTAATTCGACGGGCTCA
>JARDZZ010000042.1 GCA_029240595.1 Nitrospira sp.
AACCCTCCATAAATGATCAGGCGGACGGATCTGCGCCGGATAAATGAGACCGGTTCGTGCGGATCCGAAGTGGTAGCGGAGCTGGACTCTGGCGATGTCATGGCTGTGTTTGAGGCGGACGCATGGTAGCAATCAGACGGACGAACGTCAATGTTCAGGAATGATTAACACAATATAATCAACGTGATAGATGGATTAGCTATACTTCATGCATGAGCATTCTTCTGCCCCTTCGCCCTCTGTCTTTTCTTCTCCTTATGTGTTTCGGCACTTCATGGGCGACCGACATACAGGCGAAGACGCTCTACACCTATACCGACCAAAGCGGAACGCGCGTGATCACCGACAACTACAATAAAATCCCTCCCTCATATCGCAGCAGGGCGACCGCAGTAGAACAAGAGTCGGAGGGCTACACGGCCGAACTCGAGCGGGTCGGGGAAATAGTCGTCTCATCAAAAGGGTTTGTTTTTAACGTGCCCGGCATGTCAATTCAACAGTCAAGAATCATCACGTATGCCGGCGTCATCGCCCTGTGTTGTGTGGTTGCGATGAATCTCAGCCGCAGCCAAGCCATCCGCTTGCTGGCGCTGTGGTGTCTCGTCCTCACAGGGATCGGCGCGCCGGTCCTGGTCTATGTGGCGGACGACGGTGCAGCCGCCGTCATGAAAAACAAAGCAGCACAGATCCAACAGAAGCAGCAGGACCGCCTCTCGCAAGCCCAGTAAGCGCCGTCACAGCCCTTCCTTCACGCGACTCTTCAGTCCGCATACTTCGGGACGGGGATTTTTTTGGCTTGAGCCGGCCGCGGAGGAGACTGCTGTTGGGAGAACTCAGATGAATAGGGATTCATGATGGGATCGTGGGTGTGTTTTTGCCGGCGTTTCACAAGATCGATGCTTTGCGTACTGATTTCGAGGCGGTCAACCGCCGACTTTGTCGTCAAAGGGTCGGGAAGACCTTGCAGCGAAAACAACTGATAGGCGAGTGTCCAGTCAAGCGAATCCTTGCCAGCTTCCTTGACGATAAACCGTGCTTGCGGCGAGGCGGGGCCTTTAAAGAGAAGGACCCAGATATTCGATCGAAATGAAGGCGATGCCGGATCAATGGAAGGCCGGAATTCAGGAATAAGAGACGGAACCTGGCTGATGGGTACGGCTGGCGAAAATTCGATGTCAACCAGGCGAACATATAACGTCCGGTTTTCGCTATCCTCATTGGGGTCCACCGCATAACTGAAGGAATAGCGGACGTCGACGCCATCCCGCTTGAATGTGTACACGTCCTCGCCGTTCTCCGGTGACACCAACTTTCTGAAATATTTATCCCAGTCGGTGATCGCGTAGTAACTGAAGACCCGCAGAGCGGATTTGCGGTCTCGGACAGCCTGAGGCAGTCCCATCTTCTCATGCAATTCCTTTTGCGTGAGACCCAGGAAACCGTCTTCGAAATAGGGGGCCGAGAGCAGTGAAGCCGGGAGTAGGCAGAGGCCGGCCATGACCCCGAAAGCGCACATGGCGAAGCGTTGTACATGGTTCTGCAGGAGCAAAGCGCCTCGTCTCCGGCCGATGCGCCATCGTATCGGCAGCCTCGACCTCTGTCAAGGTGGAGTTGCCCGATTGGTTGCCCAGTGGAACCTGAATCAGTATGATGACACGATTCGGATTTTACAGAAGGAAGGAATGCGACGTGACGCCTGTCGAGCTGCTACTTAAAGAACGCATCCTGATCCTGGATGGAGCCATGGGAACGATGATCCAGCAGCGGAGGCTGGACGAGGCCGCCTTTAGAGGTGAGCGGTTCCGTGACTGGAAGAAGGACGTAAAAGGACACAATGATCTGCTCAATCTGACGCAGCCGGCGATCATCGAAGAAATCCATCGTCAGTATCTGGAAGCGGGCGCCGATATCGTCGAAACGAATACCTTTAACTCACAGGCGATTTCCCTTTCGGATTACCTAATGCCACAGTTGGCCTATGAACTCTCAAGGGCCGGTGCCGAATGCGCCCGACGGGCCGTCGTCCAAGTCCAGAGTGCTCAACCGAAGCGACGGTGTTTTGTGGCTGGAGCGATTGGACCAACCACCAAGACATCTTCCATTTCGACGGATGTCAACAATCCGGCGGCGCGTGGAGCGACCTACGACGAACTGGTGACCGCCTATGCCGACCAGGTGCGGGGTCTGTTGGACGGCGGAGCCGACCTGTTGTTGGTGGAAACCATCTTTGACACGCTGAATGCAAAAGCCGCCTTCTTTGCCATCCAGCAACTCTTCGCAGCAGGAGCCCCACGCGTGCCGGTCATGGCCTCGGTGACATTCATTCAAGCGGGCAGCGATCGAGGTGTAACGGGTCAGACGGTGGAGGCGTTTTGGAACTCTATCTCACACGTGCCGCTCTTGAGTGTCGGGATGAACTGCGCCCTGGGTCCGAAAGAGATGCGCCCGCTCATTGAGGAGCTATCACGAATTGCGCCCGTCTATGTCAGCGCCCATCCGAATGCCGGTCTGCCGAATCCGTTGCTGCCGACAGGCTTTCCCGAGACGCCCGATACGCTGGCCCCGCAGTTGCGGGAATGGGCACAGAACGGATGGCTGAACATTGTCGGCGGGTGCTGCGGGACCACACCCGCGCACATCAAGCTCCTGGCCGAATCGGTTCGCGGGATCCAGCCGCGTCCAATTCCGACAGTGGAGCCCTATACCCGCTTGAGCGGACTGGAGGCACTCACAATCCGTCCTGATGCCAATTTTGTGAATATCGGAGAGCGGACGAATGTCACCGGGTCACCGGCGTTTGCCAAGCTCATTCTCCAGGGCAATTACGAAACGGCCTTGGCGGTGGCACGACAACAGGTAGAGGGAGGCGCCCAAATCATCGATGTCAACATGGATGAGGGCATGCTGGATTCAAAGGCCGCCATGGAACGGTTTTTGAGACTGATCGCCTCCGAGCCGGATATCTGCAAAGTTCCGGTCATGGTTGACAGCTCCAAGTGGGAAATCCTGGAGACCGGCCTGAAAAACATACAGGGCAAGGGGGTCGTCAACAGCATCAGCTTGAAAGAAGGCGTGCCGAAGTTCATCGAACAGGCGACGTTGGTCCACCGGTATGGAGCCGCCGTCGTCGTGATGGCATTCGATGAAAAAGGACAGGCTGACACCCTGGAGCGCAAAATCGAGATTTGCACCAGATCCTACAAGATCCTGACGGAACAGGTTGGTTTCAAACCGGAAGACATTATTTTCGATCCCAACATTCTGACCGTCGCCACCGGCATCGAGGAGCACAACAACTACGCGGTCAATTTCATCGAGGCCACGAGGTGGATCAAGCAGCATCTTCCCGGAGCAAAGGTCAGCGGGGGCATCAGCAATATCTCGTTTTCCTTCCGGGGAAATAACGTGGTCCGCGAAGCGATGCACGCGGCCTTTCTCTACCATGCCATCCAGGCAGGCCTCGACATGGGCATCGTGAATGCCGGTCAATTGGCCGTCTATGAGCAAATTCCAAAAGATTTACTCGAACTCGTCGAGGACGTCCTTTTCAATCGCCGTCCGGATGCCACCGAACGTCTCGTGACCTTTGCGGAAACGGTCAAGCGTCAGGACAAGGCCGTCGTGAAGGATGACGAGTGGCGCAGCGGGACGGTCGAAGAACGCCTCTCGCATGCCTTGGTGAAGGGCATCACCGACTACATTGACCAGGACACAGAGGAGGCCCGTCAGAAATATCCGAAGCCCTTGTCGGTGATCGAAGGCCCGCTCATGGCCGGCATGAACATCGTGGGCGATCTCTTCGGTTCCGGCAAAATGTTTCTTCCCCAAGTGGTCAAAAGCGCCCGCGTGATGAAAAAGGCGGTTGCTTATCTGCTGCCGTTCATGGAGGAAGAGAAGAGGCGGGTAGGTGGATACCGCTCGCAAGGCAAGGTCCTTCTGGCGACGGTCAAGGGAGACGTCCACGACATTGGAAAAAATATCGTTGGGGTTGTCCTGGGCTGCAACAATTATGAGGTGATTGATCTCGGCGTCATGGTGCCATGCGAACAGATTCTGGCGGCGGCCCGTGAGCAAAAAGCGGACATCGTCGGGCTCAGCGGCCTCATTACGCCGTCTCTGGACGAAATGGTGCATGTGGCCAAGGAGATGACGCGCGAAGGGTTCGACGTGCCGCTCCTCATTGGGGGCGCGACCACCAGCAAAGCCCACACGGCGGTCAAGATCGCGCCGTCATATGAGCCGTCGGTCATCCATGTGCTCGATGCATCCCGCGCGGTCGGCGTGGTCGGCAGTCTCATGAATCGAGAGCAGAAGACGCCGTTCGTGCAAGGGGTCCGGCAGGACTACGATCGTGTGCGGCAGGCTCATCTGACCCGGGAAGCCAGACCTGTGCTCCCGCTCGCAGAGGCACGCGCGCGCCGCCTTACGTCGGATTGGCGGACACTTCATATTCCTGAGCCGGAGTTCCTCGGCATTCGGGTCATTGCCGATCAACCGCTCGTCGAACTCGTGCCGTTCATCGATTGGTCTCCGTTTTTTCATACCTGGGAACTCAAGGGACGCTATCCGGGCATCTTTGATCATCCGACGATCGGAGCGAGAGCCAAGGAGCTCTTTACCGACGCACAGGATCTCTTGGCCCGAATTATCTCTGAGAAATTGTTGCTCGCCAAAGGTGTCTACGGCATCTTTACCGCCTTGAGCGCCGGTGACGATATCGAATTGTATGCCGATGCCTCGAAGAGTGCCGTCGTGACGACCATCCATACATTGAGGCAGCAGTCGGTCAAACCTGACGGGCAGGCAAACCTCGCACTGGCTGATTATGTTGCTCCGAAAGAATCCGGACGAACCGACCACGTCGGGGCCTTTGCCGTCACGGCAGGAATCAAGCTGGAGGAGCTGTGCAGCCGTTTTGACCGGGACCATGACGACTACAACTCGATCATGGCGAAGGCGCTGGCCGACCGGTTCGCCGAAGCGTTCGCCGAGTTCCTTCATAAGCGGGTAAGAGCCGAATGGGGATATGGCAGATCGGAGGATCTGTCGAACGATGATCTCATTCACGAAAAATATCGAGGCATTCGCCCTGCGCCCGGGTATCCGGCCTGTCCTGACCATACCGAAAAGCGGCTGTTATTCGATCTCCTGCGTGTCGAATCCAATGCCGGCATCACCTTGACAGAAAGCTTCGCCATGCTACCGGCCGCGGCGGTCAGCGGCTGGTATTTCGCACACCCGGACGCGCGCTATTTTGCGGTAGGCAAGATCGGCAAGGACCAGGTTGAGGATTACGCGCGTCGGAAGGGGATGGAGCAAGAGACGGTGGAGCGCTGGCTGTCGCCGAACCTTAACTACGAACCCGCCTGATGCTTTCCGGTTAAGAGACTTCCGCGAGAAGCGGCTGCCGGGACGGTTTGCCAATGGCCGCAGTGAGCGCCGATTTGAGCAGTCTGAAGCGATCCTCCGCCCAACGGTTGAAGGTGTCAGAATCCTGAAAGACCAGGTCCCAGGCCTTCGCGGCATCCAACATCAGCAAATGGTGTGGTTGGCCGCCTTCCGGGAAATACACGACCAGGACGGCCGATTTTCCGGTCAAACTGATATCCGCGAAGACATGGACCATTGCGCCGTGCGGGAGAGAAACTTCACGTGCAGCCGCTTCGGCCAGAGGCTGGTATAAGCGGTGAAGGAACTGCGCAGTGACTTCATAAGCGTTGCTGGTTCCCAGCAGGCGAGGGTTCGGAGATTCTCCGAAGAGGTTTTCAGTCAGATAGGTAGCCGCCTCCCACGTCGGCATGACCCCCGACGTCACGAGTGCTTCACAAAGGTAGGCAATCCAGTTTCTTGTGATACCCGCTTTCTTCACGCACAAAGCTTTTTTGGCCATGATCGGCAATCCTTTCGATGCCAACGTGACGGCGTGTCACCGGTGCCTCTGTCAGAGGACGAACTTTTGAACTCATTGGCAGTATAGCGACGACCGGACCACAGTCAATTAAATGCACTAAACTGACGAAGCGGTGCGAAGACTTGAACGATGGGGAGCGATGTCGACTTATAACTGACGGGGAAGGCCAGGAGTCAGGCGGTCAGCGTACTGCTCGTGAATGCGTTTGATATCCCCCAGTGAGGCGAGAAAGACATCGAGCAGCTCGGGATCGAAATGCTCGCCACGGTGTTTACTCATTAGGTCCACGGCGTGATCGAATGCGAACGCCGGTTTGTACACGCGAGCGGTAGTCAGGGCGTCGAAGGCGTCAGCAATTGAGGCGATTCGGCCTTCGATCGGAATGGCCTCTCCTTTCAACTTCCGGGGATACCCACTTCCATCCCAGCGCTCGTGGTGCGTCAACGCAATCGTCGCCGCAACGTTCAAAATCTCGGCATCGGATCCGGCCAGAATGCGGTATCCGATTTCAGCATGTTGGGCGATCACGTTGAACTCGTCCTGTGTAAACTTACCGGGTTTGAGCAACACGTGATCGGGCGTGCCGATTTTCCCAATGTCGTGCATTGGGCTGGCGGTCCGGATCAAGTCACAGCGTTCGGTGGACAATCCGTGGCGGCGTGCGAGCAGTTCACAATAATGACTCATGCGTTGGATGTGCTGGGCGGTGGCGCTATCTCGATATTCTGCCGCGATGGCGAGCCGCTGGATGGTTTCTTCTCGCGACAGCCGTAACTCCTTCTCGCTCCGTTCCAGCCATTCCAACGCCTGTTGCAGTGCCATCGTCCTGGTTCTGACGACGTCCTCGAGGTTTTCGCGATGCAGACAGTTCTCCATTTCGAGGCGCCGACGCCGGAGAGCATTCGCTACATTGATAAGGACTTCGTTGGATTCAAATGGTTTGATGATGTACCCGAATGCCCCCATCTCCAATGCGGCGTTGGCAAGAAGCGGACTGTCCAGCCCCGTCACCATAATCGCTGCCGTGTGAGGATGCTGACGAAAGATGTTGCGGACTAAATCCATGCCGGATTCTCCCGGCATGTTGACATCGCATAGCATCAGCGCGAAGGGTGTTTCATCCAGCCGTAAGCGGGCCTCTCTGGCATCAGCGGCCAAGACCGTCTCATACCCGTGCGATTGGAGCATGTACCCAAGCAGGCGCCGGATCGGCTCTTCGTCGTCAATGATCAACACTCGCTTGAGATCGAGCAGTGCTTGTCGGGCGGGGCGATCGAGGAGCAACGTCATGGCTCGATGATATCTCGGGTCAATGAGGTTCGTTGTGTCGTCGGTCTGGATCCGATCGTCTCGTTGAGAACTCTAGAACGAGGTGCACCTTTTGTGCCACTAATTAGTGATTTTGCACCGACTTAGGCGGCAGTTATTACGGATCGATTCACCGGACCCACACCCGCGAAAACGTGTGAGTTCGCCATCCGAACTAGTGATAGCATCCGTGCGAAGCCTGCTGCCCACCATCCCAGTCGCTGTACAATCTCGTGGCTACCAGTCAAATTCTGTACGGTAATGCATACGGATCTATCTCTGTCTTCCGGTGCAGATCGCAGAGCGGTTTCATTGCGATTTGGAAATCGCTTCACTATAATGCCCCAATTTCTTAAGGGAGATTTCATGAACCCAGCAGCGAGTTTGGTACGCGCGGACGGCCGCCGGAGGGAACAACTCCGCCCCGTCAAAGTCACCAGGAACTTCATCAAGCATGCCGAGGGATCGGTTCTGATCGAGATGGGCGATACCAAGGTCATCTGCACAGCTTCAATTGAGGAAAAAGTGCCTCCTTTCTTGAAGGGAAAAGGGACGGGATGGGTCACCGCTGAATACTCCATGCTGCCGCGCGCCACGCATGACCGCTCACCTCGTGAAGCGGTCAAGGGCAAACAGGGCGGACGGACACTGGAAATTCAACGACTCGTAGGGCGTGCACTGCGCGCGGTCACGGATATGACACAGCTCGGCGAGCGTTCGATTTGGATCGACTGCGACGTCATTCAAGCCGACGGCGGCACGCGTACGGCCTCCATCACCGGAGCCTTTGTCGCGTTAGCGGATGCCATGGCTATTCTCAAGACCCGCGGTGTGATTAAGAAGCGTCCGCTCAACGATTATCTGGCGGCTATCAGCGTGGGAAAGGTTGGCGGAGAAATCCTCGTCGATTTGGCGTATACGGAAGATTGCATCGCGGAAGTAGATTTGAATCTGGTGATGACCGGAAAAGGTCAGTTTGTCGAGATTCAGGGCACTGCAGAGAAGACGCCGTTTGCCAAACAGGATATGGATGCATTTCTTTCACAAGGGTGGGGCGCCATACAAACCCTGACCGCATTGCAGCGGGACCTCATCGGCGCGTTGGAGTAGCCATGGCCCGTGAACTGGTCCTGGCTACCCGCAATCGGCACAAAAGGGAGGAGTTGGCCGGACTGTTGGACGGTTTGGACATTCGCATCCATACGATGGACGAATTCCCTGACGTGCCTGAGGTTATCGAAGACGGGGAAACCTGTGAGGCGAACGCGATTAAAAAAGCACACTCGATTTCAAACGCGACCGGTCTCTTGGCTGTCGCGGACGACACGGGGTTGGAAGTGGATGCATTGGGTGGTCGACCCGGTGTGTATGCGGCTCGCTACGCAGGTGACCATGCCAGCTACGAAGACAACTGGAGGAAGCTGTTAGGACAGCTCACGGGTGTCCCGCGCCATCGGCGAACGGCCCGGTTCGTAACGGTTGCCGCCATCGTGTCTCCGGGAGAGACCGCGCAGGTCGCGACCGGTTATCTTGACGGTCTCATCGCTGAATCACCAGCCGGAACTCACGGTTTTGGCTATGATCCGGTCTTTTTCGTGCCACAGGTAGGTAAGACGCTCGCCGAAATGTCGATCGTCGACAAAAACAGGATCAGCCATCGCGCGAAAGCCTTTGCACAAGTGAGGAACTTGTTGCAGAATAGGTTGTTGCGATCAGTCGGGGCGTAGCGCAGCCCGGTAGCGCGCCTGCTTTGGGAGCAGGATGTCGGAGGTTCAAATCCTCTCGCCCCGACCAAGTTTCAGTTACCTGCCACTTCTCTCGTCCACATTAGTTTCTGATCCCCTCTTCTACCCCGGCCACAGGTAGCTCACAGTGAAAATATGATTTATTGGCCGTTCGTGTCCCCCCTTCCATACAGTTCCTGTACACCGCATTGCCCTATCCGAACCTTGCAGACAATTGTTTCATGAGCTTAAGGATGGCATGCCGATTGCGTTGTCGACGTCTCCTGTGCATTGAACGAAAACTGCGCAGCACGAAGACAACAGTCACTAATCTGGAGGAGGGTTATGGATTCGATGCCTTTGATTCTAGCGCGGCTGACTGTGTCAGGACTGGTCATTATCAATTTTCTCATACTGTGGCTCTTCGTGAAGCAGGGTTCAAACGGAGTTCAGCGGCGCCGGATGAGACGGCACTCCATTTACCTACCCGTCGAGGTTGATGGAAAGAAGGGTGTGAAGGGGCTAATCAACGATCTTTCCCTTGGAGGCTGCAGAATTGGCGGTACTCTGCCCGTCAAACATGGGCAACATCTCCCATTGCGGCTCCATCTACCTGGGCAGGGATCGCCTCTTGTTATTGAACGAGCGGCGGTACGATGGGTGGGCGAAAAGGACTTTGGCCTCCAGTTCATGTCGATACCCTCTAACGAGCGAGAACGACTGGGGGAGTTGCTTCAGTGGGTGGCATAAGTGGCAGTGAGAACGACAGAACTAATCGAAATATTTAAACCCTCCGATTGCCCCCGAGATATGCCCAGACATTGATGCATTAAGAATTGCTGCTCAGGCCAGTTAAAGGCCTCATAAACTCCAAGCCAAATTGTTCGACCATCCCACGGCAGATAGCTTGACTGAAACGTCAGGTCCGACAGCAATATCTGAAGTCGGCCTATTGCGTTTTTAGGGCGCTCTGTCACCTTTCCGATTAGCCTATAACGTCTGAGTTTGAGGGAAACTCCTTCTCATGTACGCCTTGTATTGCCTCACCTAAGTTGGAGACTCTGGCAATCCTCCTCTCACTACGGCCACAAGGCCCTATGGAATTCATTAATATTGTTGTATGGTTCTGCAGGAACACGTGCAGTGAAACCTCAGATAAGGTGCGTTTATGGTGCTCGACGAACGTGATCGTATCCACTTAAATCTCCAGACCATTCGGGACTATTTGGTCAAGGGATTTGTTGGATTTCAGTTGACCGAGGATGCTTCCGATCCGACTGTCTGTCACAGGTTTACGATGACAGATCTGAAGACTTTCCAACAGTACAAGCTGAAAGTCTCATGGTCACGCCTTGGTGAATTGACAAACAGCGCAGAGAAGCTGGCTCATTCACTGGTTGATACGGACGTAGCAAGCAAGATGCGAGAGGCGAAAGGTCATTATTGGCATTGGTAAAAGCATAGAGCCTTTTCTTCAATTAGATGGCCGCTTCATCGCAGGTTGAATCAAATTGACCTGACCTTCCACAGTACCGTAGACTCGACCTCCAGTTGTCCCAACTGCGGATGGCCCCATGGATCGCCACCCCCGACTCGTGAGAAAGGCGTACTGCGATGTTGCTTCTGCGCAAAGAACTGCATGATTATAGCCGCGGCTGTGAGGCATTAATTTCAGCCTATCTATCTCCCGATACCGTTGCCTTTACTCCCAAAGAGATCGAATGGATCTCACATTATGCGGCGGAGATAACGAGCCTTGTGGACGGCTTGGTGCACAGGTCTTTGCCTGCGCAGCATCATGAGAGAGACACAATGCGAGAATATGTCCGTGTGAGTGACGCCTTGCTCGGGCTAGAAAATCTTTCTGATGATGAGCGAACAAGCATCCGGCGTGCTGTCAACGACATCGGTAAAAAGATCCTGTACGCATCCCCCTTGGGTGCCCCGCCAAAGTGGAAGCAGACTTTATCGGATAAGTAATTCGGTGATTATTCGCCGTGTTCTGTCCGTATCCTGAAACGGGGTCACGCGTCTTTGAGCCCATCCACAAAGGCAAGCCTCCGATTCTCGTCCGTAAAACCAAAAAGGCGGGGTTGTTCTCCTAGAGAGGGGAGGAAAGATATGCTAGCCCAGTGGATGGTTTCATCATCGGTGATATGCCCAGCAGCCGTTTCTATTGGCTTTGCCGTCACCTTATTCTCTCTTCCCGTTCAGGCGCAAATGTACCCTCAGGACATCCATGCCCACAGCCGCAACATAGGACCTAGCGCTCCAACTCAATCTTTTTTTGGTCGGGGTGGCGCCTACGATACCGCCTCTGAGCTTCTCCAGCGCCGGGAAGAAGAAGAACGAGAACGGCGAGAAATACGGGAGCGCCAACGCCGGATGCTGGAGAATTTTACGAATATCCCTGATCAGCTTCGGCAGTTCGATATGGGTCGAGTTGACCCTCCCTTCACATCTCGACGTTAGAGAGCTCCTTCGATGTCCGCCGAATGGGTCAGCCCGTATCTTGCGGGGACTTGTTGGCTTCCTGTGGTTTGAATGGCGATGAACTGCTCTAGTGGCCGGAGTGGCCGGTCGCCTTCATCTTCACATTCCACTCACGTGCCAACTTCTGCGCCTCGGCAACCTGGTCGCGAGTCATCTGCAAAGCATCATCATCAGCAGCCAGACGATCACGCCATCTCTTCCCCTCTTCATAACCATAGGCTGACGCCAGGTTGTACCACATATGCGCTCGCACAACATCCCGAGGCACACCATGCCCAGTATGATAAAGACGTCCAAGCATAAACATCGCAGGCCCGTGACCCTGATCAGCGGCTAGACCACACCAACGTAACGCTTCTTGATAGTCCTGTGGCAAGCCGCGTCCTTGCTCGGAGAACTCGCAAAGTTTGTATTGAGCATCCGGAAACGCCTGCATTGCAGAGAGCCGATACCACCGGGCGGCTTCTGGATAGTTCTGCCGCACGACGATTCCTCTTTCGAATCGCATGCCGAGATTGTATGTGTCCTCTGCAGTTCCACTCTCAGCGTCTTCGAGAAGCCTCTCGGCCCGTTGACCTTGCTCTACAAGCAGATTATCAGGTCGTGGCCGCTGATCCGAGCAGGCTACGAGGATGCATAGGGTCATTGCCACGAAGAAAAGTGGGAAACGCGTCGTCATGTCCCTCCTTGCTCCCCAAGAGTACATTCACGGACTCTCGGAGTGTCATTCAACATTGATAGCGTAGCGTGTTTGATTTTAATACCGCCTGGGTTGGCAATAAAGCTTCGGGCGAAGAATCAATACCTTCACATCCCTCCTTTTTGAAACGGCCTCCAAACGAGTACCCGCCAGCCCGAATAGGGGCGGTGGGGAGTGGGCTCCCATTCTGCCTGTAAGTACATGAGAGTATTGGCCTAGTGTAGCGATGTGTGGCACCGCTCCTTTCGTCTGTGTGGCGCTTAGGAGCAGGATGCCGGAGGTTCACATAGTCCGGCCACTGGCCATTGGCCATTAGCCATGTGCTTACGTCGTCTGTCCTGGTCAGCGCTGACCTACACTCCGTACCACTTTGGATACCAGGGAAAGTTTTTCAGATAGTAGAGCGTTTCCTAGGGCACTTGAGACATGAAAGTGTCTTAGCTTTAGTCCTAGGAGAATGGTCATGTCGCCTGACAACAAAGTGCGGGTGCTTATCGTCGATGACCATTTCATTGTTCGACAGACGTTTCGCTGTATTCTCAAGCATTACCCCAACATAGAAGTGGTCGGGGAGGCAAGCGATGGTGACGAAGCCATCGCGTGCACAGGAAGGTTCCAACCCTCCGTCGTTCTGATGGATATGAACATGAAAAAAATGGACGGCATTACCGCGGCTCGGTTAATCAAAACACAATACCCCCACGTACTTGTCCTAGGATTTTCGGCCGATACGCAGAACTACAATGTTTACGCGATGCAGCAAGCCGGGGCGTTTGAAGTGTTACAGAAAGAAGATGCCATGAAGGATTTGTATGCGGCGATACAAAGGGGAGTGGCCGCCATCCAATCGAACGTCGCGTAAATCTCGCTCTTTAACCTGCCAATCCTTTTTCGAATCCCTACGGCCCTCCACTTTCCACGCTTGCTGGGATGCACAACTAGGAGGCGGCGTTAGCAAAGCTTCCCATCTGATAGTGCCCAAGCTATTTCACAAATCCCTCTCAGAGGTTGCCGAATGATTACGTGTTCCGGGTAGTTGATGGCGGAGAGCTGGCTAGTACTATGCCTTGCAGAACAGGTTCGGGTCGTAATCACGAGGCGCTGTCATGAAGCAAGCGAAGAGTCTTCTCGTATTTGTTCTTTTTTCTGCGCTCCCGTATTTGCTGTTGGTCGGAAGCCTGACAGTGTTGTTCGATGGTAACGCAAGAACCTTTTGGAGAAGCTTAGTCACCATACTGGCTATTAGACTGCTCTTCGCCCTTCTTGACACCGCCGGGGTTTTCCTCTGGCGGAAACTATATGCGCGGCGGACTTCGCGCGAGAATGCCTTGTAACGGAATCATTTCCCCGGCTCTGGGCCCGGCGGCCACCGGGTACCCAAAACACGAGTTCGTGCCTTCTCACTACAAGTATGTAAGCCTGGCGATAAGTTTCGACCCTCTAGACAGTGAGCGCTAAGCCCGTGCTATAGGACGTAGATTCTTCCGTCTCTCGCTTTCCCACTAAGCCCATGTGGTCTATATGCCCTGAACGATAAACAGTCGCCATGTGTCGCCCGGCCTCATAAACCGCTGCATTGTTTATAGGACCGATGGTAAAGAAGTCCATCAGGCCGCGAGCCATCACAGCAATGGGCTGTCTCTCGTAGATTGCCAGAAGTTTTGCTGCCTGCAATGCCGTGTCCTCTCTTCGGAATTGATACATAAGAGTCCTCGCTAGGCTAACTAAGGGTTTGAACTCGGGAAAATCCAATCGGTCGTACAACCCGTAGTTTTGATCTACGCGACCCGTCGCGCCCGGCCATATTATTTCCCGCCACCTCTGAACTTCTTGTACTTCGCCAACCGCCGATCGACGTTCTCTTCGTTATCCGTCAGCCAGGCATGGCAAATATGGACGATCACGTCCGACAACGAGGTCCCATACGTGCCAATCAGTTCTTTGAGTTCATGCTGCAGGAACGAAGGCACGGTAATGCTGAAGTGTTCGGTTCGTGAATGGTCCGGCGATGCCGACTTGCCCATAAATCATCCTCGGGTATAGAATATGACGGTTCAATCTAGCACCAATATCGAACCGAGATCAATGAAAACATCAAAACCAATTACTAGCCCAAAAAAGAGATGATGAGAGCGCGGTTTAACGGCCCGTGATGCTATGTAACGACATTCCCACGAGGGGGGAGGTAGTCATGCGACATGAGGAAGCCTGCCTTGGGATGTTCGTCAGACTTCTTTCCGACTGGTACGGCATTCCCAAGGGCACGGTGGGAAGCATCGATACGGTGGAGACAGGGATAGACGGTTCATGGTGTTTCACGATCTTTTGGGAGTTGCATCGCCCGTTGCGTTCAACGATGCCAGGCCGGACTCGGACGCGCACCGGCCTCCAATCCGGATCGCTCGGCTTGCGACTGTGGGAAGAGGATCTCCCGCGCTTCGAGATCATCAGTCGAGAGCAGCGGGATGCGGCCACTCTGCACCTTGCGCCACCAGCCGCGAGTCCCACGATCATGGGCTTGTTTAGCTCCCAGGGCGTGGATCAGCTGACCTTACCCTTTGCGGACGGAAAACTCGTTGAAGAAGATCAGCCACAACTGGCCTTTGCCTTGGTTGGAGCGTGAGTGGGGCGACAACCATGAGCATGATAGCCTTTTCAAAGCGCCAGGAATTTCGACGAAGTGGATGGCCTAGCATGGTGTGGTGTAGACATGCACTGTCGCAAGTTCACCCTTCCCAGCATTAAGAAGGCGAAACGCGCAGGGTCCTCATGACACCGGACGTGTGCGCGTCTTTACCCCAGTAATGGCAGGCGGCGACTGGACACTAAGTGCGTGTTCCTGTACAAAGACAAGCCAATCACCGCCGTGGCCCTTAGACAAGGCTTGTAGCCTGGCGGGAATCCGTACCCTCGGAGTTCGCATCTAGGGGATCGGCAAGCACGAACCTCGGGCGGGCAGGGGGGCTATCGCAATAAAATCGTGGGACGCAAGCCAGAACGTAAGCATCAGCGGTATAATACCGCCGACCAGAGGATTTCGCTTCGCCGTCTTACAGCTGGAGATGTCTGAGTCTTTCGCTTTTGGCTTTGCAACTGCAAGTGCTTGTCTTTCCAATGGCGCCCGTAGCTCAGTTGGATAGAGCATCAGCCTTCTAAGCTGAGGGTCGCTGGTTCGATTCCAGCCGGGCGCACCAGATCTCAAATAGGTACACGTATTTCTCCATCACTGAGCTGCCAATAGTCCTTGTCCATTGACAGCTGCCGTTTGGGCCAATCCTGAAGCTGGTGATCCTCAGCGTTCAACTTTTCGCCTCTTGCTCACAGCGACCAGGCTTAAGCAAACCCTAGTCATTGCAGCAATCCTGCCGATAATCCACCTCCACCTCCGCACCTTTTGTATCCGGAAAGTGAACCTCCTGCCGTCTGTGCAACAGGCTTTCGACTAGTGAACCCTACCTAAATCTTTACAAGGCATGCGCAGAATATTAACGAAGGGTTTTCCGGGCGTTAACTCCACCATTAGCATGTCTGGCCTAGGGTAGAGCAGCTAGATGGTACCATCCTCTTCCTCCCAACGAGATTTCATTGCCCACCTAGGAGGAAGAACATGGCTAAGAATTCGTTATTTCGTACCTTCGCGTTGGCCATCCTCATGGTACTGGCCATGATTCCCCAAGCCACTGCTCAGACCGCACCAGGCGGCTGGATTGAAAAGCAAG
>JARDZZ010000043.1 GCA_029240595.1 Nitrospira sp.
ATGAACATACTGGTCACGGGCGGCGCCGGCTTTATCGGCTCACATCTGGTTCGTCGTTTGGTTGTTCAGAGCGGACACTATGTCGTGAATCTCGACGCGCTCAAATATTCCGGCAACCGTGCGAACACGCAGGACTTGGACGGTCATGCGCGCTATCGATTCGTCCATGGAGATATCGCTGATCAGCCGCTGGTCCATAGCCTCTTGCAGGAGCACGAGATCGAAGGCGTGATCAATGCGGCGGCGGAGACTCATGTGGACCGATCGATTGTGGACCCCGGCAGCTTCGCCAAGACGGATGTGGTGGGGACCGGCATTCTGCTCGAAGAAGCGCGACGCGCCCGTGTCAAGCGCTTCCTGCAGGTGAGCACCGATGAAGTCTATGGCTCTGTGGAAGCCGGGATGTCCACGGAAGAAGATGTGCTCGCGCCGCGCAGTCCTTACTCGGCCAGTAAAGCGGGAGGCGACCTCCTGACACTGAGCTATTGGACCACCTATCGGTTCCCTGTCATGGTCTCGCGCGGAAGCAACACCTACGGTCCGAATCAGTATCCGGAGAAATTCATTCCGCTCTTTCTGACGAATGCCTTGGATGACCAGCCATTGCCGTTGTATGGCGATGGTCGCCAGCGACGTGACTGGCTGGCCGTCGAAGACCACTGTGCCGCAATCGAGCAGATTTTGTTGAACGGAGAGCCTGGAGAGGTCTACAACGTCGGCGGCGGGAACGAACGGGAAAATATCGCGGTGGCGGAACGACTCCTGGCCTTGCTGGGCAAACCTAAGAGCTTGATCCGGCTCGTGGAAGACCGGCCAGGGCATGATCGACGCTATGCGGTCGATTGCCGCAAGATCAATCGGATGGGATGGCAGCCCACCGTCTCGTTCGACGCGGGGCTCAAGGCCACAGTCGACTGGTATCGACAAAACGAGTCCTGGTGGCGTCCCATTAAGTCCGGAGAATTTCGTGCCTATTACGAAGCGATGTATGCCCAGCGTCTGAAGGAGGGGCTCTCCGCCTCATCGTCATGCGGATCCTGATTACCGGCGCAAACGGACAGCTGGGAAGCGCATTACAGCGGACATTGACAGGAGAGGATCTCGTTCTCAAGGACCTGCCGGATTTTGATCTGACGACCCCGACCTGTGAAGATCAGATACGAGACGCACGTCCCGCGGTCATCGTGCATGTCGCGGCCTATACGAATGTGGATGGCGCCGAGCGTGAACCGGAACGTGCCGCCGCCGTGAACGTGCAGGGCACTACCTATGTGGCCCGTGCAGCGGCCGCACTGCATGCACGGCTCCTGTATCTTTCGACCGATTACGTCTTCGACGGCACGAAGATGAGCCCGTACTCTGAAGAGGACAGCCCTCGGCCGTTGAACCAGTATGGGCGGTCAAAGTATGAAGGTGAACGCGCTGTGTTGTCGCTCTGCTCGAACAGCGTGGTCGTGCGGACCGCTTGGCTGTATGGCCATGACGGCCAGAATTTTGTGAAGACGATTATGAAGCTGGCTCAGGAGCGGCCGGTGCTCGAAGTGGTGAGCGACCAGCGGGGCTGCCCGACATATGCGGATGATTTGGCCCGTGCGCTTAAGTCGCTTGTGTCCAGCGGCGCTCAGGGAATCTATCATGTGACCAATGGCGGGGATGCCAGCTGGCATGAGTTTGCTCAAGCCATCGTCCGTCATGTCGGCCTGTCGACCGCCGTTCATCCCATTAGCACCGTCCAGTCCGGACGGCCCGCCAAACGACCCGCCTACTCAGTGTTAAGCGGAGATCGCTTTGCCGGCGATTTTTTTCCGCTTCCCACATGGCAAGATGCCCTCTCAAGATTCATGAAGGGTGCGCCACAGCTTGTCTCGCCCCTCTGAGGTCTTCGCAGACCATCACTTTTTGGTTTGAACTCCATAGCTGAGCCAGTAAGATGGGCCTGGCCAGTGAGGTGCTAATCCAGCGAGACCGATCTTATGGCCGCTCGAAAACGACAACGACCAAGAAAATCCTTGGCAGCAACGCTCAAACGAATTCGGCTCTTCGCGACCGACGTCGATGGGGTGCTGACCGATGCCGGCATGTACTATTCAGAATCTGGAGAAGAGTTGAAAAAATTCAACACTCGAGACGGCATGGGTATCAAGCTGTTGCAGCGGGCCGGACTCATCACCGCCATCGTGACGCAAGAGCGGACAAAATTGGTCGCCTGGCGAGGGGAAAAGCTGATGATGCCTGAAGTGCATCAAGGCGTGATGGATAAGCTGTCGCTCGTGCGTGAGATGGCCGCACGTCATGGCCTTTCGATGGACGAGGTCGCCTATATCGGGGATGACATCAACGACCTGGCCACGTTGAAGGCCGTTGGATTTTCAGCCACGCCGGCCGACGGGATGCCGGCGGTAGTTGAAGCAGTGGATTATGTCTGCGTCAAAAAAGGCGGCGAAGGCGCGGTGCGCGAAATCATCGAGATGATTCTCAAGGCTCAGCAGAAGGCCCCCTAAACAACCGAGGCGAGCAATGGGCGACAAGCCTACTCTTTATCCGGTGATCATGGCCGGCGGCAGCGGGACCAGATTCTGGCCGCTGAGCCGCCAATTATTTCCCAAGCAGTTGCTGAAGATCATCGGCGACGAAACGCTGATTCAACAAACGATGCGGCGGGTCGTGAAGGGAGCGCCGCCTGAACGGGTCCTGATCTCGACGAACCCAGCCCAAGCCGAATCCATCCGAGTGCAGCTCAGTGAATGGAAGGATGCGCTCAAAGACAGTTTCGTGCTCGAGCCGGAAGGCCGCAACACTGCGCCGGCGATTGCTCTGGTTGCGCTGGAACTGGTCCGTCGAGACCCCGAGGCGATTATGCTGGTGGTGCCGGCCGACCACATTGTGAAGGGACAGAGGGATTTTGATGCAGCCGTCTCGTTGGCGGCGTCTCTTGCACTCGAGGGTCTGCTGGTCACTTTCGGGATCAAGCCGATTCGAGCAGAAACCGGATACGGGTATATCAAGCCGAATACGAAGACAGTTCTGGCGCGCCAGGGAAAACTGAAGGGGTATCGGGTCGGCCGGTTTGTCGAAAAACCCAATGCCATGAAAGCGGCGCAGTACCTCAAAGCCGGTGATTACTATTGGAATAGCGGCATGTTCGTGTGGCGGGCCGCCACGATTTTGGAAGAAATCCGCCGGCATCAGCCTGTCCTGGCCGATGGAATCGACCGGATCGGCCGGTTGATCAACCAGGGTGGGGCAAAAGCCGCCATCGATGAAGAATATCGCCTGTTGCCGTCCATTTCCATCGATAGCGGAGTGATGGAGCGGTCCAACAAGGCTGCGGTTGTGCCGGTATCGTTCAGGTGGTCGGACGTCGGGAGTTGGGGCAGCCTTGACGAAGTTGCCACCAAAGACAGGGCCGGTAACATAGTGGGTGGACGCGTCGTGGACATTGATAGCCAACGTTCCGTGGTGTATGGAGACCGTCGCGTCGTGGCCACGATCGGGTTACTCGACATGGTTGTCGTTGATACCCCCGATGCCACGCTCGTCTGCCCCAAGTCCCGCGCCCAGGACGTCAAAAAAATCGTCGATATTCTCAAGCAGCAAGGAGCCCCGGAGCACCTCGAGCACCTGACGGTCCATCGGCCTTGGGGATCGTATACGGTTCTCGAAGAGGGCCCCGGATACAAGGTCAAGCGAGTCACGGTGCATGCGGGTGGTCGGCTGTCATTGCAGCTGCATCATAAGCGGAGCGAGCATTGGGTCGTGATTGCGGGGACGGCCCGTGTGACGAGAGGCGAGGAGGTGTTCGAACTGCACGTGGGGCAAAGCACGGCCATTCCAGTAGAAACGAGACACCGCCTCGAAAACTTCGGTCAGGACACCCTCCACATTATTGAAGTTCAAAACGGTCCCTACCTTGGGGAAGATGACATCGTGCGTTTCAAAGATGATTATGGGCGGACGGCTGCCAGTTAACACAGGGAGCGTTGATGGGACTGTTTCGAGAGTACGATCTTCGAGGCATTGTGGGGGATGACCTGACAGAGGCGATTGCGGAACAGGTCGGTCGCGCCTACTGCACGTATGTCAAGGCACGTGGTGTCCAGACGATTTCCGTCGGTCGCGATGGCAGGCTGAGCTCTCCCGCGCTGTTCAAATCCCTGGTCAGCGGCTTGCTGGCCGGTGGCGTGAACGTCATCGATATCGGCATTTGTCCGTCTCCATTGCTCTATTTTTCACTGTTCCAGCTTCCGGTCCAAGGCGGCATCATGATCACGGGCAGCCACAATGCCGCCGAGTACAACGGATTTAAGGTCTGTGTGGGCAAGGAAGCCATCCATGGCGAGACCATCATGGAGCTTCGACGGATCCTGGAAACGGGGAGTTTCACGTCCGGTCAAGGGCGGCTCAGCGAGCATACGATCATACCCGACTATCTGGAGTACCTCCGAACAAGCTTCAAGGGCGTCAATGCCGGGCGGCTGCATGTGGTCATCGACTGCGGGAACGGTGCGGCAGCATTGGTCGCCAAAGAAGCGCTCGAAATTTTGGGCTGCCGCGTGACCGGCCTCTACTGTGATCTGGACGGCCGGTTCCCGAACCATCATCCTGATCCGACGGTGCTGGAAAATCTGGATGACTTGGTCAAAGCAGTCAAACAGCACAAGGCGGATGTCGGGATCGGCTACGACGGAGACGCTGATCGGATCGGCGCCATTGACGAGCAAGGCCACGTCTTGTGGGGTGATCGTCTGATGGTGGTCTATTCACGGGATATCTTGAGGACGATACCTGGCAGCACAATTATTTCCGAGGTCAAGGCGTCGCAATGCCTCTATGATGACATCGCGAAGCAAGGCGGCCGCGCGATCATGTGGAAGACCGGTCATTCCCTCATTAAAGCGAAAATGAAGAGCGAGAAGGCCGTGCTGGCGGGAGAAATGTCTGGCCATATGTTTTTTGCCGATCGATACTTTGGCTATGATGATGCGATTTATGCCTCCTGCCGCCTCGTCGAGATATTGGCGAAAACCGGCCAATCGCTTTCCAGCCTAGTTGCAGATCTGCCTGCCACATCCGTCACACCGGAAATTCGAGTGGATACTCCCGATTCGATCAAATTCGAACTGGTCAAAAGGGTGCAGGACCGGCTAGCCGGCTATGCGAAGTCCAGTCGGCCTATCGGCCCGAACAACGACGTCGTCCGTGACGTGGTGACGATCGACGGGGTGCGGGCCATCTTTGAAGACGGATGGGGCTTGATCCGGGCCTCGAACACGCAGCCGGCATTGGTCCTCCGATTCGAAGCCAGTTCAGCCGACCGCTTGTCCGCAATCCGTGCCGTTGTTGAGGGCGAATTGGCGGAAGTGAAGCGCTCCATGCTCTCCTAGTTCCATTCCCTGTCATCTCCACGAGACAGTCATCGTCATCATGCGTGCCATACTCGCTCAATGTACCTTGGCCTGCCTGCTGTCGCTCGTCGACCACACGGCGATGGCTACAGATGTGGCGACTCCACCGACGCAAGCGGTTCACACGGGTGAGCGGCTCACCTACGACATCTCCTGGTTGAACGTCCTGGCAGGGACCGCCGTGATGGAGGTCCAGCCGGATGGAGCTGGCTCACGCGCCAGACTCGTCACGACCGCTCAATCACGGCCGGCTATCAGTAAGTTTTTTCCTGTCGACAACCGCGTGGAATCCGAGTTTGACCTGAGCGCCCAGCTCCCACAACACATGGTCTTCAGACGCAGGGAAGGCAAGAATAAGGAGGATATCGAATATACCTTCCACCACCGGGAGGGGACCGTGACTGCCGTCCGGCATGGGACGACAGAAACCCTTCCGATTCCCGCCGGAACTCAAGATCTCATTTCCTGTTTGTACTACGTACGCAATCAACTACCCATGAAACCTGGGGCCTCTCTGATGCTCAATGTCTACCACGACAAGAAAAATCGGCAAGTGCAAGTGCATGTCGAGAACATCGAGACTGTGGAGGGGGTTTGGGGTAAGGCAGAGACTGCGCAAGTCGTTGTGATCATGCCGTTTAAAGGCCTCTTCATCAACAAGGGGGATATTCGCGTCTGGTTCACGACTGACGAGCGGCGCATTCCCGTCCGGATGAAGGCCAAGGTCATTATTGGCTCCATCGTCGCCGATTTGGTCGATGGCTTTTCCGCAAAGACTTCTCCATAGAAGAGGGGCGGAGATTCATTGCCCGTGCTCCCGAGACGGGCTATAATCGCTCTCATTCATTGTCATACTGGAGGCCCACGCTTCGGGTTGTTCCGAGGAAGGGTCTCTTTGGTTTCATACGGACCTGCTCCCTCATGGCGCATCACCCACTCACGGTCGAACAATTTCTCATGGCCAATCCACCAGCCTCGCTCGGAGGGGCTGGTTCCCTGACCAACCTGCTTTCTGCCATCGGCTTGGTTGGGAAGACGCTCGCTCGAGACCTTCGGATCGCCGGCCTCCTCAACATGCTGGGGGTGACGGGAGACACGAATGTCCAAGGGGAATCGGTCAAGAAATTGGATCAGATCGCCAATGAGACGTTTGTTGAAGTGCTCCAGCGTGATGGTGTGGCCGGCGCACTGGCTTCCGAAGAGATGGAAAAGCCGGTCTTCGTCGCCTCTCCGGGAAGGCCATCCCCCTACATGGTGCTGTTCGACCCCTTGGATGGGTCGTCCAACACGGATGTCAATATGCCGTTAGGATCGATCTTTTCGATTGTGGCGCATAAGAATGTCGATCAATTGCCAGGCGACAATGACTTGCTGCAGAAGGGAACCGACCAGCTGGCAGCTGGCTATTTCTTGTTCGGACCGAGCACTATGCTCGTGTTCACGACAGGCAAGGGCGTCTACGGGTTCACACTGGATCCCAACGTCGGCGAGTATCAGCTGTCCCATCCCGGCATCAAGATACCCTCGCGCGGGAAAGTGTATGCCGTCAATGAGGGGAATTATCAAAAGTGGCCCGATGGAACGAAGCGGTATATCGACTCGCTCAAGCAGTCGGACCACGCTGCCGGCCGGCCATATAGTGGCCGGTATTCAGGCTGTCTCGTCGCGGATGTGCACCGGTTACTTTTGGGTGGCGGCATCTACTTGTATCCCGGCGAGGTCAACAAGCCCGAAGGAAAACTACGACTGCTTTATGAGGCCAACCCTATGGCGATGGTCGTAGAACAGGCCGGCGGCAGGGCCAGTACCGGGACCGTGCGCATTCTCGACATTGAGCCGAAGAAGTTGCATCAACGAGTGCCCCTGATCATCGGCAGCACCGACGATGTGCGGGACGCCGAACGGTACCTGCAGGCAACAGCGGTATGTTCCTAGCCGGTTTGTGTTGGAACCAGCGGAGGAGCGACATGGCCGATCATGGACAAGAAATTCTGAGTCACTACACCAGCGACAATCCCGGAACCAGGACCAACACTCTTTCCAACGTCCGAAAGCGGAGGCAGTGAAGTTTTTGCAGCCGATCATGGGCATCTATGCCGGGGAAGTCCAGTAAGGAACAGTGATGAAACTGAAAGGTTCAGGATTGGTTCCCTATCTGTTATTGGCGTTCGGTGCGGTCATCGGTGTCGTCGTGGCTTCGGATCTGGGCTGGATGTCTTCGGGCAGCGCGGGCCCCGATTCGCGGCCTGACGGCCTAGTCTATCCCGTAGCCACCGCACCGCAGCAGCCGGTGACCGGAGGCACTGCCAAAAGTTTCGTCGAGATCGCCAAGACGGTAAAGCCTGCAGTCGTCAACATCGCCGCCAGCCGGAGCGGCAAGGCCGGCGACGGTCCCCAAAGCTCTCCATTTGACGACCCGTTTTTCCGAAGATTTTTTGGTGATGAGTTTTTTAAGCGTGACCAGCCGCATCGCGAGCGGAAGGAGCGCGGGCAGGGATCCGGAGTGATTGTCGACCCGAACGGCTTGATCATCACCAATAATCACGTCGTCAACAAAGCCGACGACATCCGGGTGATTCTCTCGGACAAACGGGAGTTCAAGGGTAAGTTGATCGGGACCGATACCAAGACTGATGTGGCGATCGTCAAGATCGAAGCAACCGGATTGTCAACGATACCCTTGGCAGACTCCGATCAACTCGAGGTCGGGGAGTTCGTGCTGGCGGTCGGCAGCCCATTCGGCCTGACGCAGAGTGTCACGATGGGAATCGTCAGTGCGGTCGGACGCGCGAGCATGGGTATTGCGGAGTATGAAGATTTCATCCAAACCGATGCGGCGATCAACCCGGGAAATTCAGGCGGTGCGTTGGTCAACATCCGAGGCGAGTTGGTCGGAATCAATACGGCAATCTTCAGCCAAAGCGGTGGCAACATGGGAATCGGCTTTGCCGTACCCAGCAACCTGGCCCGTTCCATCATGGATCAACTGGTCAAGAACGGCAAGGTCGTCCGAGGCTGGCTAGGAGTCGCCATACAGGAATTGACTCCCGAATTGGCATCGCAATTCGGTCTTGCCGATACCAAGGGTGTTCTCGTGAGCGACGTGATGGACGACAGTCCGGCCAAGAAGGCGGGATTTGAGCGCGCCGACGTCATTACGGAATACGACGGCAAACCCATGGATTCGCCGACCCATCTGCGCAACGCCGTGGCACAAACACCCATCGGCAAGAAAGTCTCAATCAAAGTCATCCGAGACAAGAAACCCAAGACGATCGATGTGACGATCGTTGAGCAGCCTAAGTCGTTGGGACAGGCCGGATCGGAAGACAATGGCGACTCCACTGCGCCCACCGGCGTGCTCTCTGACTTGGATGTGCGCGAGTTGAACGAAGAGTTGGCCACCCGCTATGGCCTCAAGCCGAATGAACGAGGCGTGGTCATCGTCCGAGTAAAGCCGGGCAGTACGGCCGATGATATGGGGGTACGGGAAGGGGACATCGTGCTCGAAGTGAACCGCAAGCCGATCAGTTCCATCAAGTCCTATGAGCGGGCTGTCTCGGGGCTCTCAAAAGACCAAGCGGTGCTCTTGCTCTTGAAGCGGAAAGGCCAGACGATTTATTTAACGTTGCGTCCTTAACGAGAGGAGTGAAGGTATGGTATCGCGAGCCATATTTGTCCTTCTCAGCGCGCTGGCGGGAATGGCGCTGTTCATCAAAGCCGATGGCGCCAGCACCACCTACTGGATGTATGGGTTCGTCATTGGAGCGATTACCGGTGGGTTAATCGTTGCCGGCGAATACGCCTTACACAATCTGTCATTCGGCATCATAGTCGGTGGAACGGCGGGGTTAGCGGCAGGGCTGGTTTTGACCGGCTTAGTCGAGTGGGTGGGAGGTGAGATCTTCGACGTCCAGACCTTCTTGTTTCACATCGGCGGATTGGTGTTTCTCCTGGGATTTCCCTACCTGGGGCTGGTATTAGGCGCCCGGTTCGGAAAGGAAAAGCTACCCAGCCCACAGCAGAAATTCTTCGAACTCGATGGCAACACGGTGTGTCCGAAGGTTCTCGATACGAGCGTGATCATCGACGGCCGAGTGGCGGACCTGTGTGAAACCCGTTTTCTCGAAGGAACGTTCCTCGTACCGCATTTTATCCTGGACGAACTCCAGCATATTGCGGATTCGTCAGACTCGCTGAAGCGGGCCAGGGGACGGCGCGGGCTCGACATTCTCAACAAGATCCAGAAAATGGGCGACGTGGATGTGCGGATCATCGACGAAGATTTTCCACATGTGAAAGAAGTCGATGCGAAGCTCGTCGTGCTGGCGAAAAAAATGAATGCCAAGATCGTGACGAATGACCTGAACCTCAACAAGGTGGCAGAGCTGCAAGGCATTCGCGTCCTCAACATCAACGAACTGTGCAACGCCCTGCGGCCGGTCGTCTTGCCGGGCGAGGCCATTCGAGTGTTCGTCTTGAAAGAAGGCAAGGAAGCCGGACAAGGGGTGGCCTACCTTGATGATGGCACGATGATTGTCGTGGACAATGCCCGTCGATACATCGGCAAGAATGTGGATGTCATCGTCACCAGCGTCCTCCAAACGACCGCGGGCCGGATGATCTTTACGCGCCTTAAGGAAGAAACCGAACGAGAGGAGTTGCAGATTACGCGTGGATAGCTGCGAACCCTCACACCCACCGCAGCCACGGCGCTGACTATGGCCGGCCGGCCTCATATTCAACCGGTCTCAGGCCAGGCAGTTCGCACTGTCGCCCTCGTCCCTGCTGCAGGACTGGGGCTCCGCATGGGCGGCTCGGTGCGCAAGCAGTTTCGCACCGTCGGAGGATTTCCCCTCGTCGTTCATGCGCTTCGTGTTCTTCAGTCTTCTCCCATCATCGACGGAATTGTCCTCGCGGTTCCGGCAACGGATCTGCACTATTGCCGGACGGACATCGTCGAGGCTCATGGCTTCACCAAAGTGCTGCATGTGGTCGCAGGCGGGCAGGAGCGCCAGGACTCCGTGCGCCAGGCTCTGGCGGTTGTGGATGACCGGGTGGACATCGTCGTCATTCACGACGCGGTCCGGCCCTGTGTGACGGAATTGATGGTGAAGCAGGTCGTGGAGGCAGCTAAAGCCGAGGGCGCCGCGATCATTGCGCTGCCCATGCGGGATACAGTGAAACAGGTAGGACCGGATGGTCTCATCGAGCGGACGATCGACCGGAAACCGCTGTGGTTGGCTCAGACGCCGCAGGCGTTCCGTCGGGACTGGCTGCAGGACGCGCATCGCAAAGCGCACGCGGAAGGACTTGCTGCCACCGATGATGCCTATCTCCTCGAATGGATGGGCCATCCGGTCAAGGTCCTCGAGGGCAGCGGAGAAAACATCAAAGTCACCAGACCTGAAGACATGATTCTTGGAGAGGCGATTCTGTCTTCCAGGGCGGCGCAAGGTACATAGGCCCGATCAATGGGGAACGAAGGGAGACATATGCGGATTGGCTATGGATATGACGTGCACCCGCTTGGGCCCGGACGCAAACTGATTCTGGGCGGCATTGACATCCCTCACAGCAAGGGTCTGCTCGGGCATACGGATTCCGACGTGCTTGTCCATGCCGTGTGTGACGCGCTGCTTGGAGCCATGGGGGAGGGCGACCTTGGACGGCATTATCCGAGTTCCGACTCGAAGTACAAAGGCCTCTCGAGTTTGAAGTTGCTCGAAGACGTCATGACCAAGCTTAAGGCGAAGGGCTACCGGGTGGGGAACATCGATACGGTCATCGTGGCGCAGGCCCCGCGTCTGGGGCCCCACCTGGCGGCTATGCAAAAAAAAATGGCGGAAGCGGCGGGCCTCGATCCCGATCAGGTCAACGTGAAAGTAAAGAGTGGAGAGGGCCTCGATGCGGTCGGCAAGGAAGAAGGGATGACCGCCCACGCCGTCTGTTTGATTGAGCCGGCGTGACCATCGTAAAATAGCGGGCATGTTCAAGGCGATTCGGCAAGACCTCAAAGCTGTGTTCGATCGGGATCCGGCGGCGACCAGCGCCTTGGAAGTCGTCTTCACTTATGCTGGTTTCCATGCGTTGATCGCGTACCGGCTCTCCCATTGGTTGAAATCGTATGGCGTGCCGCTCGTGCCGCGAGTCATTTCGCAGGTCGCCCGCTGGCTGACCGGAATCGAGATCCATCCATCAGCGCGCATTGGCACCGGCTTCTTTATCGATCATGGCATGGGTGTCGTGATTGGGGAGACGGCCGAGATCGGAGACTTTGTGACGCTGTTCCAGGGCGTGACGCTCGGCGGGACGGGAAAAGAACGAGGCAAGCGTCATCCGACCCTCGGCAACCATGTTGTCGTCGGCGCGGGCGCGAAAATTCTGGGAGGTATCACGATCGGCGACAACGTGAAGATCGGGGCCAATTCCGTCGTGCTCAAGAACGTCGCGGCCAACTCCACAGTGATCGGGGTTCCGGCTCGCGTGATCAAGACGCAAGGCGAGCGGCTTCCTGACGCCACGATGGACCACATCAACCTTCCCGATCCCATCAGCGACCGGTTTCTGGCGCTCGAGCAGGAACTGATCGAACTCCGCAAGAAACTCGAGAACCGCGACGACTCTCCACCCCGCTAGCGACAGTCCCACAGACGCCCGCCGGATTGTCCGGTTCCCCCCTGGTCCACCTTTTACATTTCCGCTCGGTCAAGGCGTTCCGCCTGAGGGCACCGTCTGTCGCTGTATTATGTGGCCGGGGGATCGGCGGGTGCAGAATCAAGCTCAGGGTCGTAGTCGACGCGCAGGAGGAAAAGCCCCTGGGGCGGGGCCGTTCTGCCTGCGGCCGTTCGGTTCCTTGCAGCCAGGATCTTTCTCAGGCTTTCTGGCGTCCGTTTCGCGTGGCCGATCTCGACAAGAGTGCCGACAATCGCGCGGACCATGTGTTTGAGAAAACGGTCTGCGTAGGCGTGAATCGTGAGCCGGTCGTCTCGACGTGTCACAGACAGCTGACGAAGGTGGCAGACCGGATCCTCGTTGTCGGTCAAGGTGCCTTCGAAGGAAGAAAAATCGTGCGAGCCCACCAGATGAATCGCCGCCTGTTCCATGGCGCTATGATCGAGGGGCTTGTGCACATGCCAGACATAGGCGCGATCGAGAGCCGGCCGTTGGGGCCGGTTCAGAATCCGGTATTCGTAAAGTTTTCCCCGGGCGGCGTAGCGCGCGTGAAAGTCGTTCGAGACACGCTCCGCAGACCGGACGGCAATATCCTCGGGGAGCCTTGCGTTGAGGCCTCGCATCCATTCACGCGGCGTCCAGTCTCGTTCGATACGGAAGCTCGCCACCTGACCGATGGCATGGACGCCGGAATCGGTGCGTCCGGCCCCAATGACGGCGACAGTCTCTTGCGTTAATTGAAACAGCGCCGTCTCTACGGATTCCTGGATCGTTGGCTGATCCGGTTGACGCTGCCAGCCGGCATAGCGTGAACCGTCGTATTCAAGGATGAGCCTAACAGTCGGCATGGCGGACCAGCAGGGCCGTGCGGCGCATCAGCGTGCCGGTGTTTTGGAAGCGGCCAGAAAGGCGGTCACACCCTCATGGAGGGATTCCGCAACGCGCGTCGTAAAGACGCCGGTCCTCAAGAGGTCCTCTTCAGCGGCGTTGGAGATGTAGGCGATTTCCGCCAAAATGCTCGGCATACTGGTGAAGCGGAGCACGTAGAAGGGTGCGGTTTTCACTCCATGATCCACCAGCGCGTAATCGCCGTTCAAGTGAGCGATCATCGCTTCCTTGGTATTCCAGGCCAGCTCAAGGGAGGCTTCAATTTTTTTGCTCGTCAGAAGATCGGCCACGAGATATTCCCATCCCACTCCAGTACTGCTGAGGGGAGTGCCGTTTTCACGAGCAGCCAACTCGAGAGCGCGCTGGTCCTTCGCTTCGCCGAAATGATAGATCTCAATGCCACGGACCGATCGTTGCGGATGCGAGTTGACGTGGATGGAGACGAACAGGTCGGCTTCGTTGCCGTTGGCATATCGCGCACGGTCTTCCAAATCAACGAACACGTCCCGCTCGCGCGTCATCAGCACACGAACATTGGGGTCCTTTCGCAACAGGTCGCGTAGTTTCAACCCCACCTTGAGCGTGATGTCCTTTTCTTCGGTACCGCGTTGTCCATGCGCGCCGGGATCTCGTCCGCCGTGTCCGGGATCAATCACGATCGTCTTATAGGATTTAGCACGCGGTGCAACCGGTTGCGGTGGGGTGACAGAAAGCATAGATGAGTCTGTGGGGTCCGTAATGGATCCGCCGGACGGTTGCAGCCCAGAGGGAATGACGTCAACCACGAGCCGAGGAGGGTTGGTCAATGATAACAAGCTATAGGTTTCGAACGAGCCGCTCGGCAGTGCAATGGTAACGGAGTCACCGGCGGTTTGTTTGACGACAAAGCGTCCCTCGAGGACTCCTTGCGCAATTTTCGCTTGCGCCGATTTGGTCAAGGCGGCGTGCGGGATCTCGACAACCACTCCGTCCTGTTGAGCTGGACGGTGTTTTTTTACCTGCGTTTTGCGGTCAAGATCGAGCACCAGCCGGAGCGAATCCGGCAAAAAGGCGGTTCTCAGATTCTGGATTTTCGCGAGCGGGATCGTGTTGGGAGAGAGGCTGATGTTGGAGTTCCGAGATCGCTTGGATGCTTTCTCATGATCGCGCCGTTGGTCCTGCAAGGCTGCGTGTGCAGGACCAAGCCAGCCGCCGTCTGGCAGGAAGCCCTCCGTGCTGAGAAGTCCCAGCACGAGGATCAAGGCGGCGACGCGAGAGACAGTTGCGGGCATGGGTTTCCACAGAAGGCTGCGGGAGATATATGTATCTCTCAGATGTTCTGGTGGTTGTCAAGGGGAGCGACGTTTCTCGAGGCGGACTGCAATGAATTGACACCTCCTTGGAGCGGGCGTAGGGTCTGCTGGTCATGCATGTCATCATCGACGGCTATAATCTCCTGGCTGTTCTTCGGCCACTGGGTGGAGCAAATTTGTACTCAGATGCGGCGAGAGAGGCTCTGATGCGAGTATTGGCTGAATATCGGCATCGGAAAGGCCATGCATTGACGGTCGTCTTTGACGGCTGGCAACGGGGACAGCCGATCGAAAACAGGGAGCACCGTGCGGGAGTTCACGTCATTTACTCCAAGAGAGGCGAGCGTGCCGACCAGGTGATCCAGCGGTTGGCACGAGAATATGGCGACCAGTGCGCGGTCGTCAGCTCCGACCACGAAATCGTGAATTCCGCGCAGGCACACGGCGCGCTGGTCATCAGCGCGCCGGCATTTGCAGACAAATTGCATAGGTCACGCTCATCAGAGACATCAGCCCCTTACAAGGAGTTGGATACCGGTGAAGATTCGGTAGAACGACGTGGGCCGGAGAAGAAAGGCAATCCCCGAAAACTTCCGAAGAGCCTCCGCCGACGCAGCCGACAACTCAAGGGATTTTGAATAGTCGTTTTGCGTTCGCGCTGGTGGTGTGCTCAATGTCCTCGTACGAGAGATCTGGACGGATCGCGGCCAGTTGCTTGGCGACGTGCTGGACGAACGCCGGTTCATTTCGTTTCCCCCGATGGGGAACGGGTGTGAGATAGGGACAGTCGGTTTCGACCAACACTCTATCCAAAGGTGCCTGCTTGGCGATATCCCGCAGCATCGCGGCATTTTGGAACGTCAAAATCCCGGAAAAGGAAAGATAGAACCCCAGATCGAGGGCATCCTTAGCCAGCCAGGCATCCCCTGAGAAACAGTGAAATACCCCGCCGATTTCCGCGGCTTTCTCCTCTTTTAAGATCGTGATGGTGTCCTCTTGTGCCTCTCTCGTATGAATGATGAGAGGCAAGCGCAACTCGCGTGCAAGTTGTATCTGTTCGCGAAACCGCTGCCGCTGGCTCTGAGGGGATGAATGGTTGTAGTGATAATCGAGTCCGATTTCGCCATAGGCCACGACTTTCCTGTGTTGCGCAAGGCGGCGAAACTCGCTGTACCACGCATCGTCGACGTATTGCACTTCGTGGGGATGCACGCCGATGGACGCAAAGACGTCCGGATGTTGATCGGCAAGCGCGACGGCCGACCGGCTGGTGGCCAGATCGCAACCGATCGTCACGAATGCTTCGATGCCGGCTTGCCGCGCTCGGTCGAGCATGGTGTCGCGGTCGCCGTCGAACCGGGTATCGTCGAGATGGGCATGGGTATCAATGAGCATGCAATCCCCGAGAGAAAGGACCTAAATGGGGGACGGCGAGGAGCCGGTTAGAGGGCTTTGTTGAGCGATGGCTTTTGACCACCTGAAATCGTGAAGGCATGCACACCCATCAGCGGTTGCGAAGTGTCTCGAAGGATGTTCAAAGAGGCCTTTCAGCAAGGCCGCAGC
>JARDZZ010000207.1 GCA_029240595.1 Nitrospira sp.
GACGCCGCTCGGAGTGCCGTCACCGCCTCACCAGCTCACCCCGGCTCCGGTGCTTCCCTTTCACCCTAACGGCCACCTCATGCCTTCCCCGGCAGTGCCTCCGAATGCGCCGTTGGGTGATCCATACCATAGCCGCTGACGGCGGACGCTCGTCGCTCACTGTAATGATGACGGACAAACACATTTTTTCTACGACCTGATACAATGGACGTATGGGACGGACACTCGAATCCTCAACGGAAGCCGGCGCGGGTCTGCGACACTTGCTGATGGAGGTTCGCCGCGGACTGCTAGGCCTGCATAAAGCGCTGATCGTGGCCGAGCAGTTGACCTATGAGCGCATCAACGGCCGCGTAGGGTCAACGGGACAACTTTTGCAGCTGGTGTTGAACGACCCATGGTTTACATGGCTCCATCCCCTCTCGCAGCTGGTCATTCGCGTGGATGAATTATTGGAGGAAGGAGAGGAGCTCACGACCGTTGAAGTGGAACATTTTCTTGCCGACGTCCGCGCGTTAATCCGTCCCTCAGAAGAGGGCGACGGCTTCGAGCGCAGCTACTATGAGGCGCTGCAACGGGAACCAGACGTCATTTTTGCACACGTGGAAGTGAAGAAACTCGTCACCAAAGCGGCTGCTTAATCAGCTCTACCGCGACAGGCGGCTTCCAGCCGCCTGTCGCCGCTCTCGCCAAATTCTCCCCACTATTGATTCGCTCGAGCCTTCTCTCGGCCTTGCTTTCCATGGTGACCGGCCGCTTCATCCGCGCGATCGAGTCCATGTTTCTTGTTCGCCTTTTTCGCATCGCCTTTGGTCTTTCCTTTCGCCTTCCCGCCTTTCACCGGCTTGTCGGGCTTCTTCTCGTCTTCGCCCACGCTCGGGGGCGTCGTTGGTGCTTGAGCAGACGGAGGTACCATCACGTCTTGATTCGGGGGTGAAGCAGGAGCTGATTCTGGAGCGGGGGCTTGGGCGAAGCCCGTGGCACATACGGCAAAGAATGCAGCAGCGGTCACCGCGGAAATCGTCTTCTTCATCCTGTCCTCCTGTGATTTTCCCAGTGTCAGGGGCCTATCCCCTTTCAATGGTTGTCACAACCTAGAGCAAACCTGGTGCCAATTCCACCAAGACGACCACTCTCTGATTCCAACTGCAGTTCACTGCTTTTGGGATCGACGGATGTCTGACTGCGTATTACTTCTGAATCCGAAGAGCTACACTCGTATACCATTTTGCCTCAATGACCTGCCATCAAATGCACTTATTAGTCGTCGCCGCTTTCAGCGTCATCATAGTACTTCTCACGAAAGATCGGACAAAGTCCCCGTGTTTGAATGATGCGGGTGACATCCGTAATCATGCCTCCATTACCGCAAAGATAGACGGCTAACCGCTTGACGTCGTGAACTTCTCGTTCGACCAGCCTTGTCACCCTGCCTGACGGCCCGTGCCATCCGGGCTCAGGCCGTGAGAGCGTGATGACATGCGAGCTTCCCGGTCGGGTACGGCTCATGCGCGCCAGTTCTTCCTCATAGTACAGATCGCGCTGGCTTCGAAGACCCCAAAACAACACTGTGCGGCTGGGTTGAGGGCGGTCGGCATTGGCCAATAGCATGGAGCGTATGGGCGCGATTCCCGTCCCGGTGGCCACGAACAACAGCTCTCGTTCGGGATCGTCCCGCAGGTAAAAATTGCCGGCCGGGCCGGAAAAGGTGGTTGTGTCACCTTCGTTCAACTTAAAAAGATACGTGGACCCTGGCCCGTCCGGAACGAAATTGAGCAGCAAGGATACCCTATCGGGAGTACTTGGAGCAGAGGCGATGGAATACGGTCGGGTCACCGTCCGCCCTGTTCGGGCATCGGGCACCTCGAACGAAACAAACTGGCCCGCTTTGAACCGGATCTCACGCGGCTCCATCAACCGGAAATCAATCTGACGGACGTCATGCGTGAGTTGCCGGACGGCTATAACCTTCGCCGAAAAACGCTGCACCGAAGCCATGACGCCACTCCCTTTGCAGATCTCATCATATCAAGGGAGCTTGCCGAAAAGGACACAGGAGGCCTCACCACCGTCTGGCAGAGGCCAGCAGGGTGCCTGCATCTTCGGGGGACAGTGGTTTTGAAAAGAAATAGCCTTGACCGTATTCGCAGCCCAGCGAACGCAAGATGGCAAGGTGCTCGGCGGTTTCAATGCCCTCGGCGATCACCTGCCGCCCGAGTTGGTGGGCCAGTGCAATGATCGTCTTGACGATCGCCAACGCGTCGTCGTCGGTACCCAATCGACGGACGAACGACTGGTCGATCTTGAGAAAGGTGATGGGCAACTGCTGGAGATGGCTCAGTGACGAATACCCGGTTCCGAAATCGTCTAAGCAGGTGTCGACCTGCTGTTCCTTGATCTCTGCGAGTACGCGATTGACGGCCTCCGGGTTCTGCATCATTTCCGATTCGGTGATTTCAATCTTGACGCTCGAGGCATCGATGCCGGACTTGTCGAGGACATGTTTGATCAGCAGTGCCAAGTGGTCCTGGGTAAAATGTTGAATAGAGAAATTGACACTGATGGTGAGCGGGCGAATCCGGGGAAATTGATCGTGCCAGAGTTTCAATTGGCGACATCCTTCACCAAGACTCCATTCGCCGATACCCTTCATCAAGCCCAGCTCGGTCGCGATATCCAGAAAGGCATCCGGCCTGGTTAATCCATGCTCTGGATGTTGCCATCGGAGCAACGCTTCGAACCCTGTGATCCGCCCTTCTTGCAACTGGACGATCGGCTGGTAGGCCAATCGAAACTCCTTGCGGTCCAGCGCCTGTCTCAGATCCCCTTCCATTTTCAGTCTGGCCATGGCCTGCTGGTGCATCGCCTTATCGAAAATCACGAATCCCGCACGGCCGGTCGCCTTGGCCTGTAACATGGCCGTCGTCGCATCACGCAGCAGCGGCTCTCCATTTTCATACCCTGTGTGACTGCTGGCGATCCCGATGTACGGCGTCAAGAACACTTCCCGGTCCTCCAACGTGAACGGGGTGGCGAACTCCTGTTGCAGACGGTCTGCCACACGCGTCGCATTGCCCATCGCCTTGAGATTATCGATCAGGAGCGTAAACGCATCTCCCTCCATCCGAGCGAGCGTATCTGCGGACCGGATTCTGCGCAGAATTCGCTGGCTGACTTCGATCAGGAGCCGGTCGGCAGACGAAACTCCCAACCCACTGTGCACCATTTTCAAGCCATCCAGGTTCAGGTGCAGAAGAGCGAAGAGATGGGCCGGTTGACGGCGACTCTGTAGAAACACACGATCCAAACGATCCATGAATAAGGCCCGATTCGGTAAGCCGGTCAGCGAATCGTGGAACGTTTCTAAAAACAACCGCTGTTCAGCTTGTCGTTTTTCTTCGACCAGCCGCTTTCGTTCCAGCGCCTGCGTCACCGCATGCCCGAGCCTTGCAAGACGGTCTTTCAGGAGGTAGTCGGAAGCACCGGCTTTCATACACTCCACCGCCATATCCTCGCCCATGCAGCCTGAGACGATGATGAATGGAAGATCCAACCCCCGTTCCTTCATCAACTTGAGAGCGTCCTGCGCCGTGAACTGAGGCATGGAAAAATCGGACAGGATGAAATCCGGCGGCTGTTCGAGTTCTCGGAGATAGGCGTCCTTGGAATCCACGCGGCGAACGGTGGGGTCATACCCCGACTCTCGCAGTGCTTCAATCATCAACTCCGCATCGGCTGGTGAATCTTCCAGCAGCAGGAGATTGAGGTTGGTTTCCATGTTGGTCCTCGATCGAGGTCGGACCGCTTCACCGGAAGCCGTCCTTCCTTCTATGCACAGCTACGTAGGTAGGCAGTATAGAGTGAGAATGAGCAAACGACCAAGAAATGTTAGGAACTTATCAGAGCCTAAGCATGAACCCTATGAGGACTGCGGAGCGGAATGATGGACAGGATTCCGAACTCTCGGACCCGTCATACGATCTGCTCTGCCGGCCAGGAGAAGACGCGCAGGGCCGGCTTCTCCCAGCCGGGATGATCTGCCGCCTGCGCATACCAGTCCTTGACGGCCCTGGCGACTCGCGCCGCATGATCGGGATCCAAGGCAACGAAGATGACAGAATTCGTGCCGGGGTAAAAGGCCAACCCTTCGGCGGGGCCGGTCTGACCATACCCAACCGTCTCATTGACCTCAGTAAACGCTTTCACGTGACAACGATCGAGCAATTCATACACACGTTCTTTCAGTGACGCACGGAACACGACCATGAGCATATGCATGCGAAGTTTCCTCCTTCGTCATTGGTGGTCACGACTCATGACCGGTCTTCCTCCAGTTCAATGAGATGTGCCCATCTGGACACAGGAGGCAGCAAACTGGTGGACACACTTCCTGGGCGCAAGGCCGCCATCACCTGGTCCACACATGGATAGCGTAGATCGTCCGCGATACACAAGGCCGCACGAAACACCTCGGAGCTCCTGCACGTTTCACACAGTCTCCCAAGTCGGTTCCACATGCGCAGCCTCGCGACATGCGTCATTGCCCGGTTCGGCTCAGCCTCTGTACGTTTGTGACTGACGGCACGTAGAGGGGGAAGGAGGAGATTCGGAGACAGCCTTGGCCGTGCGCTCAACGACGTGACTTCGCGGATCTACCGGCTTGCAGGTACTTATCGATTCCCGCTGCCATCTTTCGGCCTTCGGCGATCGCCCAGACGATGAGGGAAGCACCGCGCTTCGTGTCGCCGCCGGCAAAGACCCCCTCGAGGTTCGTCATGAAGTTGTCGTCAACGGCAACCGCACCGCGGGA
>JARDZZ010000044.1 GCA_029240595.1 Nitrospira sp.
CGAGCGATTCTGCACAGGTCGCACTGTGCGAAGAGTGGGTCTATCTGCCCGTTGTTACACAGACACCGTTGCGCTTCCACGTCGCACCATGTTCGTGTTGTGAATTGGTCTGGGTAAGATTCAGGAGTGGATCCATAATGGTCCCATCCTGGATGAGGAGTTTCCATACGTCGCCGGGCCCTCTCCCGCCAGCTTCCTGACTTCGGAAGAAGACGATCTCTTTTCCACTGTGGGAATACTCGGGCTTCTGGTCATATTCATGGGCATTCGGAGTCGTGATCGGCTGTACATGGTCTCCAGCTCCATCGCCATCTGCGTCGACCGCGTCCATTTCAAACAAGGCCGCGCGACTGCCATCCTCGGACTGCCTCGCAAAAATAATGCGGCCGGATGGCGACCAAGACGGATCGGTATCGTTCACCGTGTTATTGGTTAGTCGAATATCCTGTCCTGAGTGTACATGATGAACAAAAATCTCCCGCGAGGCATTCGCCAGGTTACGCGTGAAGGCGATTTTCGTCCCCTCAGGAGACCATGAAGGTGAGAGATCTTCATAATTGCCGCTCGTAATGGGAGTCACTGTGTTGGTGTTCAGATCAAGTTGATAAATGTTGAAAGAATTTGGATTCACTCTGTTAGATGAAAACGCCAGCACTGCGCAATCATGCGACCATGCCGGAAATGAATCGTCTCCCGCGCTGGTCGTCCTCCGTTGGATGTCCTGAGCAGAGTAGGCATGGTCGCCCTCGGCGATCACTCGCGCGGTGTAGATCTCAAGGTTGCCGTCCCGCCCGGATGCAAACGCAATGTACTGCCCGTCTGGCGACCAGGTCAGAAACCTATTTCCATCAGCATCTAGATTCAGAAGCGATTGGCCTGTTCCATCGTGGCGCATGATCCACAGATTGTCCGTCCCCCCAACCTGCGGAGCCCGAGTGAACCCGATGTCCTCGGCGGGCATTCTTGGAGGAGAGGACACACATCCCACAAGGGACATCATCACACCGAGGGTGATCCCATCGGCCAGCCAACGCGTCATCGAGCTCTCCTCTCCTTTGCTGAATGGACCGGCACATTCTACTTTTATGAACCGGAGGGGTCTACGGCGATTTATTGGGCTCTTGTCACCACTTCCGTTGTCCCATACTCGGGCATTCGCTAGTCCCCTCCGCAACTTGCGTTGTTTCATACTAGAAATGCGGGGGCTCGTCCAACGTTAAGGACGCTATCGAAGCGGACCCATCGCTACGTGTTTCTTGCAAAACCAGGCCGCTTGCGATGAGGAGGATGTGAATGACCAGGGGCGAGTACAAGACGATGGCGGAGGCGGTGGAGGGATTGCGAGGGCGTGGATTCACCTCGGACTTTACGGTTGCCAACGAGGGCGGTGATGTCACTGCGGGAGACCGAACCTTTAAAAGCGATGACTTGACCATCGTCGAGCACCATCGCTTCGAAGGAATGTCCGATCCGGACGATTCTTCTGTCGTCTACGCGCTCGAAGCGTCGAATGGACTCAAAGGACTGCTCGTCGATGCCTATGGCGCCTATGCCAATTGGAAGACTGGAGCACTGTTGACGCACACTAAAGACACCCATGGCGGGGTTGATGACGCTGCAGCATAACGACGAATACAGGTACACGTCACGTGAGAGAGGAGAGACTGGATTTGCGCCGTCTCATCGACTGACATAAAGCCGATGTAAGGTCCTTGGTATGTGAGGCCAAACGTGGAGGCATGAGCCATGAATGCCACAACCGCGTTCCTGTGTATCATGACATTAAGCCTCGTCAGCATCACCAGTTCAGCACAGTCCGAGACAAATGCCGCGTCGGCATCGGAGGGGGGCTCGCTTTCTAGTGGTGGTCGGGAAAAGCCGGCGCTACGGAAAGGGGATTCCGAGGTGACGCCGGGAGGGACGCCCTCAGTCGGTAAGTCGAAACAGATACCAGCGCTGCCCGATCGGACTCAGGTGCTTGAAGAGCGCTTGCGATCCGGGCTGATGGAAAAACCGATCGCGCAAGGTGAAGTGAGCGATCGACTGAACCAATTGTACAGTGGATCGAACAGCCCCGTTCAGGAGAGAGCCGGAGGTGCACGATGAGCCTGCATGACTATAAAGGACATCAGATTACGTTGATACCAAGTCCGGAAGGTTCGATGTGGGCGTGTCAGTATGTCATCAGAGCCACGGGACAGACAGAAGTCGATGGTTTTCCAGGCCGTGCCTATTTTTCACGTGAAGAGGCCGAGGCCGCTGCGCTGGCGAGCGCCAAGTGGCTCATCGACGAATCCCATTCCAACAAAGACAGCGTCAACACTTGAGAATGTGCTGACACGTTCACCGATCGGTGGCGAGATTAAAGACCAGCGCGATTTTTTTCGGTTGTGAGGATAAAGCGCTCACGACGTCGTAGGAATCTGAGACAAAAACGCTCCACACTTTCGGTGGATAAGTCTGTGGACAATTCTTTTTTAGGCGGTTATTAGTCCAATTCCAGAAGCCGAAGGACCAGATTGCCTATTTTTTAAGCATAGCCAGCGAAGCGAGGGATACCCCAACATCTTGCGATTGACTTTTCAATACGTGTCAAAACCTACCATTAGTTCACTCAAGCCAGACTGCGCAATGTTCCACTTGAGCAAAGGTACGTAATCCACTCGGAATTGCCTTGCGCTGAGCCACTTATCCACATCCCTCTGGCTCCGGACATCGACGCGTCGCAACTCTGTCAAGCATTTTCAAGTATTTTTCAGGAGGTGAGGTGAGGGCAGGATCGTAACAAAACACATCAGGAAAGTAGCTCATCACCGTGTGGAGTTCTCAATCTCGCCAAGGACTTGGCTGCGATGGTAGCTCCTGCTGACGCACCAATGGTATTCATCAGGACGTCAGTCATCGTAGGAAACCGGACGGGTGAGAATACCTGGTAAAACTCACACGTAAGGGACAACAGTAGCCCGACAAACCCTGCCTCGGAAATCAATCTAACGCCAGGTACCGCTCGCATTCTCACATAAGCAAACCCCAAGGGCATGTAAAGGAGACCGTTCGCAATCGTATCCCGAAGCAGCCGACGAGGTGATCGGAGCACATCGAGCAGTGGAATCCATCTCACACGACCCCATTGAGGCGATTCCAGCCACCAAGGAAAGCTGCAAACAACTCCTATGACGAGGATCCATCCAACGAATATCAGCATCCACACATGTAGAGACCGAGTCGTTGACCTGCTGCTCTTTAAGCTGGCGCTCACGACACTACGCCCGGCAAGCCGGCGTGAGCCATTCGTACAGAACAGTGCCGGAAAGCGATCGCTGCTGTACTTGGGATGGAATCGACATTGCGAAGGCGAGGGTGCTCTGCGAAGGCCTTAGAAAAGTAGTCTGTCAACTGTGCTTGGTTCGCGATTCTTGCTTAGGACACCTACAGCCGTGGCATTCTAATCGTTTTGGGGGAGGAAGTGCTATGGCGAGGGGAAAGAGCTTGGTGGGCGTTTGCTCCGCCCTGCGGAGTTTCCCGATCTGTGGGGTTGATCGACTGTCCCTTGTTCTTGCGGCATGCGGGAAGTGGGCGCGACCTCTCGGACTCTATCCGCGTAGAAAGCGGTTCTGCATGTGATCATCGAGGATATGGGCCAACCGCTCTCGGTCCTCGGGACTGATTGAAAGGATTTTCGCGCCAAACTGACGGGAGCCGACGTTGATCGCCTGTATCTCGCAGCCTAGTTGACGGCCGCCATCGAGTTCGATCGAAAGGTGAAGCACATCGCCGTTCTTGACGAATAAACGGGTTTGTATCCTCACTCCAGTCTCGCTGACATTCATCACTTGGCAGGGCGCTGAGAAAGACCCACGATGCAATCTGCCTGGCCTGCCCACTTCGACTCGGGATGACTTCCGTTTAAAACCCATAGACCCGCCTCCTGCCCGGGAACGATAGCAGCTAGGTATGCAACGGCAAAGCACAATCACAATGTGCGCTCGTCGTTCCCGAGAGTGAAATGGTTCTTCGTCGTTGCGCATGATGTGGAATGCCAACGACGAGTGGATCATGGCGGTGGTCGGCGGGAAGAGTGAACGTCTCAAGGAACCATCGTGATATCGCCAAGTTAGTTCCTATGTCGATTTCGTCTCCCTTGTTCGACAAAGAAATAGAATCGGTTCAGTGGTGGATTCAGCCGCGCCGCTGAGTATGAAGGTAAACCTGAATAAACCAAAAGCCCAGTGGGAGGACACATGGCAGACATTATTCATCGAGTTGGAATTAAGGCACCGCTCTCTAAGGTATATGCCGCGTTGTCGACGGTCGAGGGCATCGCCGGCTGGTGGACACAACACACGTCCGGTGCATCAAAGGTTGGAGAGAAGATCGGCGTACGCTTTCACGCTGCAGATGGAAAAGAAATAGGCAGCATGAACATGGAAGTCAAAGCGCTAGACCCCAACAAGAAAGTGCATTGGCGCGTTACATCCGGACCTGAAGAGTGGGTAGGCACTGACGTGATATTCACCCTTTCTCAGGAGGGTGAATACACGATCGTACTCTTCGGTCATAAGAACTGGCGCGACGCAAATGAGTTCACCGCTCATTGCAGCATGAAATGGGCAACCTTTCTGTTGAGCCTTAGAGAGCTGGTTGAAAGCGGTAAAGGGAAGCCGTCGCCTCAGGATGTCAAAATTGATGATTGGAATTAGAGCCGTGCGATCGATTGACTATCCAAACACCCGGTTAAGATCATGCAGGTGCTTGGCTTTCTCTTCTTCACTGACCCAGGCACCGTCAAAGGAATTCTGTGCCAGCTGGTAGAGATCTTCGCGGGTGACTGGCAGATGTTCAATGAGGGCGCGGTAATTGTCGTTCACATACCCGCCGAAATAGGCGGGGTCATCTGAATTGACGGTCGCTTTAAGACCCCGTTTGAGCATGCTCAGTAGCGGGTGCTGATCCATGGCCTTCACCACACAGAGCTTGAGGTTGGACAGAGGACAGACGGTGAGCGTTTTGCCTTCGGTAGTCAGGCGTTGCACCAGCGCAGCATCATCCAATGAGTGGTTACCATGATCAATGCGATCCACTTGCAGCAGATCCAACGCCTGACTCACATAGTCCGCCGGGCCTTCCTCACCGGCATGGGCGGTGATTCGAAAACCGAGGTCTTTGCATCTGGCAAACACTCGTGCAAACTTTCCCGGCGGGTGGCCCATCTCCGAGGAGTCCAGGCCGAAGCCATCCAGTTGATCGAGAAAGGGTTCGGCCAGGTCTAAGGTCTCAAAGGCGTGCTCTTCCGACAGGTGACGTAGAAATGACAAAATCAGCTTGGAGCTGATGCCAAGCTGTCGCTTGCCATCCTTCAGCGCACGGCGAATGCCGCCGATCTGGACGTTCAGCGGAATCCCGCGCTCCAGATGTCCCTGCGAATCAAAGAATATTTCTACATGCACGACGTTGTCTTGATGCACCCGCTGCAGGTACGCCCACGTCAGATCGTAAAAATCCTCTTCCTTCAGCAAGACTGACATTCCGGTGTAATAAACATCCAGAAACTCCTGCAGGTTATTGAAGGCGTAAGCCGCACGCAGCGAGTCCACATCGGGATAATGCAATCGGACGCCATTGCGTTTGGCCAGCTTGAACGCCATTTCCGGTTCGAGCGTGCCTTCGATGTGCAAATGCAACTCGGCCTTGGGCATCCGTTGGGCCAGCCGCAATAATTCTTCCTTCAAGGAGAGACCTTCATCATCAAGCGCCAGTCCTGAACTATGAATGACAAGCCCACTGAGAGAAGCATACCACTTTACGTCCGACCCGCACGTCCCAGGCATCGGTCATCGTAACCCAACAGACGGGCCGCCAGGCGCCGACTGATCCTAGCAATATGACTCTCTCGCCTTACGTCGAGAAGGGCTGATGCCGATCTTCCTTCTGCGGCAATGTGAATCGGATTACATCCAGAGAGCATCAGTTTGGATGCCCTCGGGTAAGAGCCTGTACCAACTATCTTAGCTATCGACGGTGTTTTCATGTGGCACGGACGTTGCTCAGCGTAGTGGTAGAAGCAGAAGCAGCTACTGCAACGGACATAAGAAGGGAGAACACCATGACTGAGTACAAATCGGATCTCTTGTTCGGGGCGTTAACCGGGAACGGACGCATTCTCGTCGTAGATGATGAACCCTGTGTCCGAAACGTCGTCCGGATGGTTCTGGAAAAGGCCGGGTACGACGTGTTGGAAGCGGACAATGGAGAGACTGCCATCGAAGCGATCAATACAGGAGAAAACAGACTGGTAGTGGATGCGGTGATCTGCGACATCCGTATGCCGAAGATCAACGGTGTGCAGGCCATCGAATATTTTAAGAAACAATTTCCCCATGTTCCGATCATTGTTCTCACGGCCTATCCGGAGGCTGAGATGGCCGTCTCGTTCATGCGGAGTGGAGTGGTGGATTACCTGGTCAAGCCGGTGGAAGCGCAGAAGCTTACGGCAGCGGTGAAAAGAGCGATGGAACAACGACAGCTGACCTGGGCATAATGCATTGGCTGTGTGTCGGGAAACGGTTCAAGAAACTGCTCTCTCTGGCCCGACGCCGAATTAGGCTGAGTGAGTGAACCTGTGAGAGATCATGAACATCGAGACAAACGCTGTTGTAGGAGCCATTGCCATTGGTATTGGGGCGACTCTTTTCATGGACCTGTGGAATCTTCTTCTGAAGCGTGCCTTCAGCATTCTCTCGCTCAACTACTGCCTCCTCGGGCGTTGGCTTCGCCACATGCCCGAGGGCAGGTTTCGGCATACCAATATTACCGCCGCCCCTCCAAAACCATTTGAGTGCACGGTCGGGTGGATCGCCCACTACACAATCGGAGTCGTGTTGGCGGTTGCGTTCGTCCTGGCATCAGGGGAGTGGCTTACCCGTCCCACCTTGTTGCCCGCGCTGCTCTATGGCGTCGGCACTGTCGTGTTTCCATTTTTCCTCATGCAGCCGTCGCTCGGACTCGGCATCGCAGCCTCGCGAACACCCAATCCCACTCAAGCCAGGCTAAAAAGCCTCGCGACACATATCGTCTTCGGATTTGGCCTGTATCTCTGTGCACTCGGAGTCAGCTATCTTTTGCTGTTCACCTGAGATCGTTGCTCCCCAACGACGCTGTTCCCTCTTCTTTTCCCCAGAATGGTCCACGTTTCCCTCCTTTATCTGATGTCTTGAATCAAGAGACTCTTTCCCAGTAGTGTCGTGCGCCAGCACGTAAAAGTTGTTGCCTGCCACTAGAGGGAGAGAAGCGTATGCCGGTTCTGCAAATCAACGGGATCGGGCTCCATTATGAAGAATCGGGGAACCGGGACCATCCGACGATCGTGTTCGCCCATTCGCTGATCTGGGGCGCAAGCGTTTTCACCGAGCTGCTGACGGAAATTGCGAAAGATGCCCGCCTCCTGACGGTCGATCTTCATGGCCATGGCCTAAGTGGATACCGCGAGGGCATGACGCTCGACGAGATGGCGGAAGATTGTTATGGGCTGTTGAAAGCACTGATGGTTGGGAAGATCACTTGGTTGGGATGCGGGATCGGTGGAATGATCGGCATGCGTCTGGCGCTTGCACATCCGGACGCTCTTGATTCGCTCGTGCTCATCGCGACGAGTGCCCGACCTGATCCCTCAACGACGAAAGCGTCGGCGCTCCACCTGTGGAAGATGTTCCGGGACGGACACCGGCAGGACATCGCCGACTCGGCCATGAAACTGTTCTTCGCGCCCCGGACGTATCAATCCCGGCCTGAACTGATTGCGAACTGCAGACAGGAACTCGTGAGGACGAGTGATGCCCGAGGCATGTTTGCCGCGGCGCTGGCTGCTTTCAATCGATCAGACTTGAGCAGCGAGCTCCATAGGATTAAAGCTCGGACGCTGGTCCTTGCCGGTCGGGAAGATCCGGCAGCCACGCCGGCACAAGCGGACTTTATCGCCTCACAAATTCCCGGTGCGCAGTTCAAAATTGTTGACGAGGCCAGCCAGCTCGCTGCGATCGAAAAACCCTTGGAGGTCGCCCGACTGGTTCGGGAGTTCCTGAGTGAATGAGTGAGGGAAGCACACAGTCGAAAGGAAGGAGGGAGGTCTGGTATGGCCGTGACATTGATTAATGTATTTTCGGTCCCCGTAGGGAAGGAAGATGAATTCGTCACGTGGTGGCATGACGTAAAGGCGAACATCACAAAGCGTCCGGGATTCATCAGCGGGAAGTTTCATAAAAGTCTCAAACCGGAGAGTCGGTACAACTTCATCAATATTGCACTCTGGGAAAGCGAAGAGCTGTATTGGCAGGCCTATGAGCAAAGTGCGGCTCCCATGAAGGGGAAGCTGGATCAGTTAGGGATTGAAATGACTCCGGCTCTGTATGCCGTTGCCTTTGAGTATTGATTCAGCTTAGGAGCGAAATCCAACCAGCAGAGGTCTCAGTAGTACAAGCAACTCGCGGCCTCACACGTTATTTCCCGGTGTCAGTAACACCCGGTTTGCCAGCCAGAACACATATGTGCCATACCAGATCGTCGGAAACCACGAGACAACGGCAAAGGTTCATGGTGAACACAAGGGTGTTTGCTTCCCGGGAGTCGGTTGAATGGATGTCTGTTGGGAGGAGGCTGTCCGGCGTGGCGATGCCGATGTCATGCGAGATCTACTCTCTCGTGGCATCGATCCCAATGCGCGCGATCCGCACGGTCAGACGGGTTTAATGCTGGCCGCTCACGCGGGCCATCTGGCCGCGGTTCAACTCTTGGTCGATCACGGCGTCGACCTCAACGTCACAGCCAAATTCGGGCTCAGCGCGGTGATGCTGGCCGTGACTGCCGGCCATAAGGAGATCGCACAGGTACTCGCTCGCGCCGGTGCGGATTTGAGGCTACGGGGCACGGGGGCGCCTGGCTTCGCCGGAAAGACTGCGGCCGACTTGGCCGGCGCGCGAGGCTGGAACGACCTCGCCATTGAACTCGCTCCTGATAAGCCGGGGATGACGTGACTCCTCCTGTGCCTCCGCGAATCTATTGCATCACGGCGCCGGAGGCACCTACCGTCGCCGTCTTTCGACGGGGGCCGACGAACTGGTCGCATGTCGGGCAGTGGGATCTTGCCGGTCTTCGCTACGAACCTGGCGCGTGGCTCGGTGGTCGCATCTTCCCCCGCCGTTGCGATCTCTCTCCGGACGGGCGGTTTCTTTCCTATTTTGCACATAAACCCAGTGCGACCTGGGAACTGGGCGAGGCTTACGTCGCAGTCTCCAAGCTCCCCTGGCTGACGGCGCTCCATGCGTTTCCGACATGCGGAACGTGGACGCGTGGGTATTGCTTCACGAAGGACCCCGGTACCTCTGCCGATGAAGTGCCGGAACTGCCGATTCCGTATAGGCTGCAGTCCATCCCGGCCGTCCAGTTCGCAACCGAGCTGCGGCGTGGCTGGGCGGAAGCGCCGGACAGTCCTCCACGTGATCCTCGAGACGTCTGGGACCAGCGTCGCAACGCGCGCATCCAGAAGCGCCAACCGGGTGGTCATCGAGTGCTTTGCGTCGAGAGCACCGGCCATGCAGGAGGGGAGTTCGGGACGGAACAGGCGATCGACGGCCTGCGAGTGCAATATTCCCTCGAGGCAGACGGACAACTCACCCTCTTAAACGATCTACAGTGGGCGGATTGGGACGGAGAAGGGCGATTACTGGTTGCGACACGAACCGGCAGACTCCAAATACGGCATTTTGCCTCGAAGCGTGAACACACCGTGTTTGAGGAAGACTTGGCTCTCCTCGATCCGAAGCCCGTTCCGGCTCCGGATTGGGCCCGTCACTGGTGAGTACTGATTCGCTGGGGTCACCGAGTTGGGCATGACCGCGGCACGATCTCACGGGCGCGTCCTCTTTGCCTCACTCTTTCGAGGAATTGTTCTCCTCACGCTCTCTTCCTTATCGTGACTCAACAACTCAGATAATGCGAGTGACGCCATGATGTCCGTCAAACACCCACTGCCAACAGCGTCGTTCAAGCGGTTGGCCATAATGTGTGCTCTGTTGCTTGGTTTCCCGACCGTAGCCATTTCGGCGTCAGATGAGCAGACCGTGGGGGAGCTGATGGAGTTGTCCGGTCTGACGCAGCAGATTCCACATTTGCCGAATCATTACATGACTCTCGTTGATCAGCTGCTGGTGGGGTTAGAGCGACAGCGTCACCCGGTATCAAAAACTCTGCGAAGCCAGATTCGCCAGAGCTTCGTGGAGTCACTAACACCCGAGAACTTTGCCTCAGAGATTCGGTCACGGCTGATCGAGAATCTCTCTGAGGATGCGGCCCTTGCGACGACGAGCTGGCTGCGATCGGATTTGGGGCGCAAGATCACCACCGCTGAAGTCAACGCCAGTTCAGCAGAACAGTCCGTCCAGTTCGCGACCTTCTTTTTGCAATTACAATTGGAGCGTCCTGCGCCGGAGCGACTCCAAGTCGTGCGACGCATTGAGGCGATCACTCAAGGTAGCGAGATGGCGACTGAAGCTTGGGAAGCCATTGTGGCCGCTATTGGTCGCGCTCTCGAAGGCGAGTACCGGGCCAAGAATCCGCAGAATAAAACGAATCTAGAAGAATATTTGGCCTCCATGCGCGGCAGCGTTAAGGGCATGTTTGAGCAGGGACGATTATTCCAAGGTCTCTTTACCTACCGGGCGGTGACGGATGAAGAGTTGAAGGAGTATGCGGAATTCCTCGAGAGCCCAGCCGGCAAAGATGTGACCCACACCATCAATAGGGCGGTTCAAGGTGCGGCGATCGATGCCATCCAGAGTATCAAACCTTCTCGCACCAAAAGCGTACAGCCGCGCGAGACAGCATAAGCCAGCGCACGGCCTTTCATAGCCTCGACGATGAACGAGCTGGGTCGTCATGCCCCGCCAATCGGTTTCTGATTCTTCTTTAAACTTACCGTGTGTTGGTAAATTCCTCGATCTCACGACGAAGGGCAGGGTAGGCTGCAATCAGCGTCGACGGCTCGGCTAATTCGAGATCTGGGGGTTCGAATCCCGGCCATTCCGTTGTGCCAAGCAAGGAGAAGGCTGTAACCGCACTGCCCTTGCCCAAACGCGACGTATGATATGTTCCGCCGGGAATCAGCAATTGCGGACGCATCCCGCCATTCAAATCCGCACCGAGGACTTTGATCTCTCCCGTCCCGTCCGGATATAGCAGGAGGACTTCCAGCGGCTCACCGATATAGTAGTGGTACATTTGATCGGACCGGATGCGGTGGAGGCGGATCCGCGCGTCTGCGGTCACCATGAAATAGAGCACAGACGCAAATGGCCGGCTTCCCGCATACACCGTGGGCAGTGCTTCGTCCGGGATACGTTGCTGCGCTCGGTACGTTTCCGTAACGAAGCCACAGGTAGGATGCGGCTTCAAGCCGAGCAGTTCGATGATCCGCTCTGCCGGCAGCTGATCTGGCATAAGCCGGAAGCATACTACAAAGATGGAAGGAAAATCCGGCTCGGCATCGCGCCGCGAACGGGTCTAACCCTGTTTCTTCTTCTTAAGCATGCCATTCAGCCAGTTCCACGGTAATTCCCTCCGGACCGGAGAGAAATACGAGTTTCCTGGCATGGAAATCCAAAACCTCCGTTCGTAGCGGGACGCCCTGGTTCGTTAACCGTTCGACCTCCGCATCCAAGTCGGTGACGGCGAAACAGATATGGTTGTAGCCGAGCTTGGCCAGGTTCGCGACATCCGTATCGGACAGGTGTGTCGGCTTAATGTATCGCAGGAGCTGGATCTCAAAGCGAGGCGTCGACTGCTTTGACACCAGCGTGACATGCTCCGCTTCGATGCCTTCTACACCCATGTACCGGGCAAACGTCGATCCGGAAATCACAGTCGACTTCTCCTCGACAAATCCTAGAAGCGCAAAGAACGCTTTCGCCTTCTGGACGTCCCGTACGACGACGGTAACATGATCAATGTGTAGTATCATGCTGCTGGCGGAGTAAACTAAACCTTGAGCTCTTATTGCCTAAAACAGCATAGGGTAACAGTTTACTGGAAAAGTACCACGGCGAGCATGGAGTGGAGTTCACCCACCGGAGAGCGCTGTATTGCCTGAACATGCCGCATATCCTGTTTCTCGTCCCGCATTGACAATCATTGCCACATGGCATTAAGATTTAGCCATATGACAATGAGAGGGAATGATGCCTCAAGCCGAAGAGCTATTTAAGACGTTGGGAGGAGCCACGATATTTAAGCGACAAGTTCATTCGGCTGAAGATGTTCGTGCGATCATTCATAAAGGCTTTCCCTATCGATCGCTGGAATTCGTGCTCTCTAAATTTCATCTAGATTTGCCCAGAATGAGCAGAATTCTCAGCGTACCACCCCGTACGATGGCTCGGCGGAAAGCAGAACAGCGTCTGACGGCACAGGAATCTGATCGCTTAGCGCGCGTAGCCAGAATTTTGACCTACGCAACGAATGTCTTTGGTACCGAAGAAAAAGCGTCAACATGGCTCACGCGGCCGCACCGCATCCTAGAAGGAACAGCTCCCATAGAACTCCTTGATACTGACCTTGGCACTCAAGCCGTTGAGGCGATGTTGGGACGGCTCGAACACGGCGTCATAGGCTAGTGGTAGTTTGGCGACTTACGCTTAAGAAACATAGCGCTCCTGACGGAGAGGGCGCGAGACGGTATGGAGGACGATGGAATACACCGGGAACGCCAGTAGTGTACACGTCGGGCACGCTTTCTCTTGCTGCCCTGGAGTACCTCGTCCATGTTGACTCGGATATTCTTCCCGATGGATTGGTCAGTATCAGGGCGACGATTCCCGACGGTCTCAAGATAGAGACTATCAGTGCCTCTCACTTGCCACTCGAGTGGAAAGACAAAATAATACCCGTAAGTTTGCAGCAACTTGGTACGGATTGGGTTACCAATGCCAAAAGTGCTGTCTTAAAGGTTCCATCTGTCGTGATCGAGCATGAATGGAATTATGTGCTTAACCCTCGCCATCCTGAATTTTTGCAGATCACATGGGACGCCGCGGCAGTGTTCTCTTTCGATCAGCGTCTGCTGACATAAAAACCTGAACCGGCCCGCCCGCCATGCGGCGCGAAAGAGATAGTTCGCGCTCTTTCTCACACTCAACGTTAGTACTGACCAGCAGGCATCGTCCCGCGAACACACCAGACGTGAAAGGTAATGGTCTTAAAGGCGAAGGTGGTTTTTCCCGTATCGAAGAACACGAGCCAGGCGTTTTTGGGATTGTCCGTTACCGATGTCGCCGACCAGTAGACGTCCATCAACACGTTGGTAAAAGGATGGCCGGCGGGGAGGGTGGGTCCGGATCGTGTGGAGGGGTCCACCAAACTCGCCAGTTCTGAAATCGACGGCAACCTCCAGCCTTTCCGTCCGCCTACGTTCTTATCGGCGCAGACAGCCCGAGCATCGGTCCAGGACATCTCGGTCGTTTCTACGGTCTTTTCCCACACGAGCCCCGTTTCATCGTCTCGAACTGCCGCATCTTCGAAGAGACTCAAGACCGTAAACCGCGAAGCGCTCGGTAACTTCTTGCCCCAATTCTGTTCGGAGGAATGCGCGGTTGGATTGGAATCCGGGGCGGAACCAGCATGGCCATTGCTTGCCACAATGGTGATCCCGACGAGGACAAGAAGTCCCAGTCTCAGCATGCAATTGTGAGACTGCCGCATCATGCTCATGCCGTTCCCTCCTTCTGCTATGACCTGTCGCAGCCCAGGACGACCTTTCGGGTGCCAATAAGAAAGAAAGCGGGAACATTCTACGTATTCGGAGGGGCTGGGTCTATGGGGGAAGTAAGGCGGGCGGTCGCACGGATCAACTCGGCACCTGACTCATGACGCGAAACGGTGTATGCGGGGACCGCAGCGAGAAGCTCGATAGAGCCGTGGTGACCGGAGGGCTGTCCAATCTGAATTGGACATCGAAGTGAGCTAAACCCGGCCGGTGTATAGCCGGCCGGGCCGCTCTCACTCTGAACGGTACATCACGGTAAGTCAGGCGTTTTGGCAACAGCCTGGTTCGCTGCAGAGGCTACGATGATTTCAACACGTCGATTCTTGGCGCGCCCTGTGGCAGTAGTGTTGGTGGCGATCGGGTTGCTGTCCCCATAGCCGGCCGCCTCTAGATTGGCACTGACGCCGCCATCCCGCAGTGCCTGCGCTGCACTGTTTGCGCGCGCATCCGACAGTTCCTTATTGGAGGGGAACTTCTTTTGCAGGCCGCCTGTAATTGCAACATTGTCCGTGTACCCCGCCACATGTACCTGTTTGTCCGGAAAGTCCTTGAGGACCGTGCCCACTCGCTTCAGAGCATCGGTGGCACCTGCCTTCATGCGGTCTTGGCCCGATTCGAACAGCAGGCTTGAGGCCAAATTGATCGTGAGTGCATGCCCCGATTGTTGCACCATCACCGTGCCCTTGGAAATTTCAGGTTGTAGCGCCTTCAGGATGTCCTTCTCGGCGTGTGAGAGATTATTCTTGCTCTGCTCAAGCTGACTGCTCAGGCTGGCCAGGCTGACATCGCGATCCGCAAGTTGGCCTTGGGCTATCGCCAGTTCCTCAGCCAGCCGCTGGCGGTCTTGATCCGCGGCCGCCAGCCGCGAGCTCATGTCTGAGTAGGCCTCGTCCTTATCAGCTTGGGCAGTAAGGCTTTGATCAAGTTGACTGCGCAGGCTGGCCAGAATGGCGTCGCGCTCTGCCAGTTGCCCTTGGGCTACCGCCAGTTCGCCAACCAGCCGTTGGCGGTCTTGGTCCGCCGCGACCAGCCGCGATCGCATGTCCGAGGCCTCCGCCACGTTCTTATCAGGGTAAGCTGCAAGGCCTTTGTTCCTGTTCACCGGCTCTACCAGCGGTCGTCGCGCCTGGTATTCGGGACCGATTGAAATCGTGCCCGCTAAATTTTGTTCTCCGCTGGAGTCACTCGATTCGGCCCTGACCACATACCTCACCTCACCGGCCTCCCGGAAACACACGCTCGCTGTCTTATTAGGGCGCAGTCTGGCCGAGTACTCATTGCGCTTGGTGCCGAATCCCATCCTCCCGCCAAAGTGGCGCTGGCAAGCGAGGTTTTCCGTCATGGGGCTTAAAAAAATCACCCGGACAACCCCCTGACGCTTGTTGATCCAACGGATCTCATCGCCGGGACTTACTGTCAGGGATGTCGGCTCGACGCCCTCACTGATAACCACATCCTTGACTTCACCCGTACGTGTCAACGTCGGCATGCCCTCTCCGCCGATGGTTTGACAGCCAGCCAGTATCAGCAGAGCGGATGGAAGGATGATGCGTTGGACATACATTGTGTTGCCTCCTTATGTTTCATGTGCCTCAAGGGTGAGCAGGCGCTGATCGAGGCATGGGCGGCTCATTCAGGTGGCGGACAGGAATTCGCTCGGCAGACGCGTTTGCCTTATCTCAGCGTGGTACGAATGTTTGCGAAGATTATGAAATGCCTCTCGAGAACCAGTCTGTATAGAATTGACCACTGACATATGCGGCGCGGCAGGCGGATTGGCGTCAAAAGGGTTGGCTTATATGAGCCTGGAAATAGAATGATATTAAAAGCAGGCAGGACGGGTGTTCATTGCTGATTGTAAGTCAGCGGCTGCGAAATGGTTCATGACAGGTGGTTCATTTGATGGAGTTTCCGGCGAAGTTGTACACACTGCC
>JARDZZ010000208.1 GCA_029240595.1 Nitrospira sp.
CTATGCCCTGACAATCTTTACCTGAATGGTTAGAAGTGAAGCTCATCCTGACTGAGAAGTGGAGAAGCGTCTGTCGATCCGGCTCGCATCCGGCCGCTGTATAAGACTTTGATCTAATTGGCGGTAAATGACAGAAGCGGTAGGGAATCTATGCTGGAACTGCCGAGGTGTTCACGCTTCTGAGGCGAGATCCGGCGGCGCTCGAGAAGAATAGGCACCGCCTGCATTAAGCTACGCCCTGGTCACTATTGGTGCAGGAGTGTTCGTTTTCCGGCCGGTGCAGATCCGAAAAAGTCGGGGCTTTGGCGTAAAGCGTCGAAGCCGACGCGTCATAGATAGAGCATGAAACCACTTGGCCGGGGCGAGAAGGCAGATCACACTTGTTCCATATCACCGTAATGTGTCCGTCCGTTTTTCCCATGGCTTGGAGCCGGGACTTTTTGGCGTCGCCTTCGACAAGCACCGGTAGCGTCCTGTTGATATATTCGCGGTTGCGTTCGCTGGAGATCCGGCGCTGCATCTCCACGAGCGCCGTCACGCGTTGGGATTTGACTTCAGGGGCAACGTCATCCGGGAACTTTCTTGCCGCGATGGTATTCGCGCGCTCCGAGTACACAAAGATGAAGGCGGAATGATAACGGACCTCTTCGAGCAAGCGATAGGTATCTGCAAATTCTCCCTCCGTTTCCGTGCAAAACCCGGCAATAATATCCGTCGTCAGGACAATGTCCGGATTTATCGATCGGATCTGTTCGACGAGCGTGAGATATTCCCTCATCGTATAGGAACGGTTCATCAGATTCAGGATGCGATCGTTTCCTGACTGGACCGGCAGGTGAATGTGCTTGCAGATTTTTGGATGGAAGGCCACAGCCTCCAGCAAAGCCGGCGGGAAATCCTTGGGATGGGGAGATGTAAACCTCACGCGTTCGATTCCGGGCACGTCCGCCACGGCAGCCAGCAACCGCGCGAAATCCCATTCCCCTGACCGGTAAGAGTTGACGTTTTGTCCCAGCAAGGTGATTTGCTTGAAACCTTCCGCTGCGACACGTCTTGCTTCCTCAAGTATCCCATTCGGCTCGCGCGATCGTTCTCTGCCACGAGTGTAGGGTACGACACAGAAACTGCAGAAGTTGTCGCAGCCGCGCATCACAGCAATCCAGGCGTTGACCCCGGACAGACGCGCCGGGGCGATGCCCTCATAGGTTTCATACTCCGATAAATCCACCGCCAGGCGCTGCATACGCACACCTTCTTCTTGCGCTTGCATGGCGTGATCGATCAGCATCGGCAACTGACGGTAGGAGTCCGGTCCCGCCAGGAGGTCGACCATTGGCTCTTGTTTGGTGAGTTCCGCTTTGAGATTTTGCGCCATGCAACCCAGAACCCCCACCACCAAGGGTCTGCTCTTCTTCAGCGCCCTGAGATCTGACAAATGCGTGTACACCTTCGTATGTGCGTTTTCGCGAATCGCGCAAGTGTTCATGAGAATCACGTCTGCGCATTCTCGATCCTCAGTGAACCCATAGCCCGCCTTCTTAAGCAGGGCACGGACCAACTCGGTGTCATACTCGTTCATTTGACAGCCGAAGGTCTCAATGTGGACTTGACGCATGCCGCGTTTACGATTCAATGTGGGTGCCCTTTCAGTTGAGAATGTGTCCCACGGCCCATCGGTCTGATGCCCCTGTGATGATGACAGGATGGATCTGATTCGCCAATTGGGTTTCGGACGACACGGCCACTCGTAAGAAGTGCCTCGTGGTCCCAAGGCGGAGCCCCTCGGTTGTGCCGCTTTCAAACAGCACGGCCACTGACGATCCAATCCATCGTTCGGCGAAGGCAAACCGCTTGTCGCGCGAGAGATCAGCCAACGTCTTGGCCCGCAATCGAGCGACGTTGACAGGAACCGTGCCAGTCATTCTTGCCGCCGCGGTGCCCGGCCGTCTGGAGTAGGTGAACACGTGGAAATACGAGAAGGGCAGCTGACGGCACACATCAACCGTGCGCTCAAAAGCACTGTCAGATTCGCCGGGAAATCCCACCATTACGTCGGTTCCCCATGTCAGATCCGGAACCCTTGCCGTCGCCCGCTCGACGAGGGAGATAAATGTCTGGACGTCATAGGGACGGTTCATGGCATTGAGAATCGCGTCGTCTCCGCTCTGTAGCGGAACGTGGAGATAGGGACACAGCTTCCGAGACGCCCCCATGCGTTCCAACAGACCGTCCGTAACCGTAGTCGGCTCGATAGATGAAAGCCTGATGCGTTGGATGCCGTGTACTCCCTCCAACCGATCAATTAAACCGGCGAGGGTCACCCCGCCCTGAGAAAATTGTCCGATGTTGACACCTGTGAGAACGAGCTCGTGATGGCCAGCGGCCGCCAAAGCGGTGGCCTCCGAAAGGATGTCATCGACCCTGCGGCTTCGCTCGCGGCCCCGGGCAAACGGAATGAGGCAGAAACTGCACATTACATTGCAACCATCCTGGATTTTCACCAAGGCTCTTGTTGAATGAGACTCTCCGAACTCTGGAAGAACGAAGTCGTGTCGATCGATGCTTTTGGTGTGAAGCACTTCCGGCGCTGGTTGTTTGCGCAGAATTTGCGGCGGCGGCAGAAATGAGGGCAAATCCGATTTGAACTGATTGCCTACGATGAGATCGATGCCGGGAATGTTCCGCAGGCTTTGCAACCCGGTTTGCGCATAACATCCGGTCACCGCGACGAATGCATCCGGCGAATGTTTCAAGGTTTTCCGTATCGCATAGCGGCAGTTTCTTTCTGCTTCCTCAGTCACCGAGCATGTATTGACGACGAGGAGATCGGTCGGCTCTCCAAAGTCGACAAGAGCATATCCCTGGCGCCGCAATTGAGACGCCAGAACCGATGTTTCGGCTTGGTTTAAACGGCAGCCGAGACTATGCAATGACGCGCGTTTGATCATGGGGCGATCATTATAGAGACGTGCCTGCGCGGCGGGCAAGTATGCGGCAACGGGGCGACAGCCATGGTTGAAGGGCTCGAAGCACCGTGCTAGCATGCCATAAACGACTTACCGCATGAGGACACCGGTGATGATCCGCCAATTCACCGCTTGTTGCGTATTATCCTTGAGCATCCTTGTTCAGGAGCATGCCTGGTCTAAGGACGTCTTGCCGATTGAGCCCGATCTCAGCACTCGCATCGACGAGTTGTACGACCATGAAGCTCGTTTGTTTCTCATGCTGTATTCGCTAAAGGGCGACGGTCAGATCGATTATGTGACCGGGCGGATGGTCCAGGAATACGCCCGCAGTAATTTCGGCAACCCCGTCTATCAAACGGAAATCCACCCGCTCTTTTATTGGTGGAACCACAATATGTGGAACGATCCCGAGCAAGACGGCGTCAACGGCAATGAACGCATCTACCAAGAAAACATCGAATTCGACGTGTCCCGCTACAAACCCTGCACCTTCAACGGACAGCCTTGCTGAGCAGCTCTCACTTTCTGTCCGGTTTCGAACGAATCGCTTGCTCCTACAGAATTCCAAATTCTCCTCAACGAGTCAGCGGTCCAGTGTTACTCTAGACCCACACGAGTCACGAGAATCACATGGCTGCGGATTCATTCGCACACATCCTTGCCAATAAGCGCGTTGCGCTGATGCTGCCCTTGGGCTTTGCCTCTGGTCTGCCATTGGCCCTGACGTCGGGAACCCTTCAAGCCTGGTTGACGGTAGCCGGACTCGATCTGAAAACGATCGGAATCTTCACGCTAATAGGTCTGCCGTACAGCTTGAAATTTCTCTGGGCTCCATTCATTGACCGGATCTCGCTGCCTTGGTTAGGGCGAAGGCGAGGCTGGATGTTGGTCACGCAAATCGCTGTAGCGTTGGGCTTGGCCTTAATGGGATTGATTGGCAGCAGTGAGAGCCCCCATTGGTTGGGACTTATCGCTGTTGGCGTTGCCTTCTGCTCGGCTTCGTTGGACATCGTTTTTGATGCTTATCGCACCGATCTACTCCTACCAGCGGAGCGAGGGTTCGGCGCTGCCTTGTGGGTGAACGGCTATCGTCTGGCTATGTTAGTGGCCAGCGCGGGCGCCCTCGTCCTTGCTGAGCAGATTGGCTGGAAAGGAACCTACCTGGTGCTGGCGGCCTTGATGGGGGCAGGCATCGTCACCATACTTCTCAGTCCGAACCCTCCGGGAGGGGGTGCCGCCCCGAGAACGCTCAAGGAGGCAGTGGGCTTCCCCTTAAGGGAACTCTTTGCTCGCCCTGGTATATATGGACTGCTGTGCTTGATTATCCTGTATAAACTCGGAGATGCCATCGCTGGATCGCTGCAGACGGCCTTTTTTATCGGCGGACTTGGCTTTACCGCCGGCGAAGTCGGGTATGTCAAAGGTCTTGGCATCGCAGCGACTTTAATCGGAGCACTGGCCGGTGGCCTGATCATGGCCAGGTCTGGCTTGATTCGGTCGCTACTGTTTTTCGGCCTGCTCCAGGCCTTCTCGAACCTTTCCTTTATGTTCTTGGCCTGGATCGGAAAAAGTTACGAAGCTCTTGCGGCATCAGTGGTCATAGAAAATGTAACCGGAGGGATGGGAACTGCGGCCTTTGTGGCCTTGGTAATGTCGCTCTGCGACCATCGCTACACTGCCACCCAATTTGCGTTACTGTCTTCTCTCGAAGCGTTGGGACGGGTCTTTGCCGGACGTCCT
>JARDZZ010000209.1 GCA_029240595.1 Nitrospira sp.
CCGGTAGCAGCGTGATTGAAATTCTTGGCGTCCATCACAGTGGATGGACGCCAAGGAGCACTGAGAAAAAGCTCTGCTGAGACAACCTGCCTTCGTTTCCGACACGACAAAACGAAATACGGGTGACGACGAGGCAGTCTTCAGAAACCTCTCAACGAACTGATCGTCGGGCCGACATCGAATCGAAGCGCGATCACGGTCGTTCGCCGTGGGCCGCGAGCTCTCTTCTCATTCCGCTTACTCTCGTCCTGCCCTGGACGCCTGCGGCACCGGGTGATCGATCGCGGTGCGGCTTGGCATAACTTCGAAAGCGGGCAGGCGGAATTCCGAAGGCTCGTTTAAAGGCGCGATTGAAGGATGGCTCGGACTCGTATCCGACGTCGCCGGCTACTTCGGCCACGCTCTTCGACGTGGAGGTTAAGAGCTGGGCGCCGAGGTGCATCCGCCAGCGCGTGAGATAGCCGATCGGCGTCTCGGAGAGATAATGCCGAAAGCGCTCGGCGAGCACGGAACGGGACAGGCCCACTTCGTTCGCGAGCGAGGCAATTGTCCAGGGCTGAGCCGGCTCCCGATGGAGGATGGCCAAGGCCTTGCCGATGTCCGGCTCGCGCACGCCTGCGAGCCAGCCGGTTTGCGCCGGGGGCAGCGCCGAGATGAAACGCCGCAAGGTTTCGACGAACAACGCCTCGGACAACTTCGCGACGACCGCGGCCCCGCCCGGGCCCGAGGCCTCAGCGTGGTCGACGGAGTAGCGCAGCGTATCCTCCAGCCATCGCCCCGACGCCTCATCGCGGATATTGATCTTGATGATTTCCGGCAGCCCCGCGAGGAGCATCCGACTGAGTTGGGGATCGCAGGTCATGTAGCCGCAGATGAGCTTCGTGACTTCCCCTCCGCGGCCGAATCGATAGAGCCGCAGGCCTTCCGAGACGATGCGAGAGAGCTGGGCGGCGGTCTCCATCGGCGTCACAGGCGGACCATTTCCCATCACATGCGCCTGACCGTGCGGCAGCACCACAATGTCTCCGGAGACGAGCGGGACGCGTCGAGCGTCGCGCTCCAGGCTGATGTAAGCATTGCCTTCGGTGACGAGATGGAAAATAATCACGTGTTTCGACTGGACGGACAAGTAGGTTGCCATCGTGCAGGCATCAGGCTCACGCGCGCACCAGGGCGTCGAGAATACTCCGTTGAAGAACACGGCGCCATCGAGCTTCACAGCCTTGAGTACTTCCGACAGCACATCCATGCGAAACTCCCGCGTCTGATACCAGCCGTTCGCTATATCATGCCGACGCGCCGCAACACGACCTGGAGCTTAGCAAATCTTCTATATGAGAGCCAGATACCGGCCCCCAGGCAGTTGGAGAAGCCGGAGACGCGAAACTGTCATGAAGGCGACCATAAGAAAATCCTTGTGCCGCCCAGACCGCTCTGAGAGCAGGGTACAAGTTTCTGCATCCGGCTCTTGCACCTTTGCGCCAAATCGCTACAATGCCTCGCTCGGTTCACATAGCCTCACTCGGGTATTGACCCCATCGTTCGGCAACGAGGACAACTCTTGGCACAAAAGAAGTCGGAACGGGCGGGAGCAGCCCAGCCCTTATCCGCCTGGAAGGCGGCTTTGCGGGAGTGGCAGGCACGCGCGGTCACGGACGTGCTGTCGCATCCGGCTCCGGACTTCCTGGCCATGGCGACTCCCGCAGCGGGCAAGACTCGCTTTGCCCTTCGGATAGCGCATGAGTACGTGCGAACGCGCAGGGCGCAGCGACTCCTGGTCGTGTGCCCCACCAATCACCTGCGAACCCAGTGGGCCCAAGCGGCGGGAACCGTTGGCTTACATCTGGATCCCGCTCTCACGAACGAGCGGACGTGTGAGGCGCCGGACTATCACGGCGCGGTCGTCACGTATCAGCAAGTCGCTCTTGCCCCCCGGGTCTTCCAGCGAGGCTGCGCCGGTCGAAACACCCTCGTGGTGTTGGACGAGCTGCATCATGCGGCGGACGGCCGGCATTGGGGCAGGGCATTGCGTCAGGCCTTCGATCCGGCGATATTTCGTCTCGTGTTGTCAGGCACACCCTTTCGCTCGGACAATCATCCCATCCCCTTTGTCCGATACGAACAGGGCGAGAGTCGAGCGGACTTCGTGTACGGCTATACGGACGCGCTTCGGGACGGGGTGTGCCGTCCGATTCTCTTCCCGAGCTATGAAGGCGAGCTGAGCTGGCTCTCGGAGGGGCGCGAACACCGGGCGACGTTTGAAGATGGCCTTACCTTCGAGCGCCAGCGCGAACGCCTGAAGACGGCATTGCTTCAAGAAAGTTGGCTGGGTCCCGTGATTGCGGATGCGCACCAGCAGTTGACGCGACTGCGGAAGCAGGAGCAGCCGGATGCGGCGGGTCTCATCGTCAGCATGGATCAAGACCATGCGCGATCAATTGCCGCCCTAGTGGAGAAGTGGACCGGAACGAAAGCCGCTGTCGCGGTCTCGGACGATCCTGCGGCCAGCCGGACCATCAAGGCGTTCGCCGGGCAGCGGCAGCAGCAGTGGCTCGTTGCGGTGAACATGGTCAGTGAAGGGGTCGACATTCCTCGTTTGCGGGTCGGCGTGTACGGCACGAACGTGCTGACAGAAATGTATTTTCGTCAGGTTGTCGGGCGGTTCGTCCGCATGCAGTCGCATGTGCCGGTACCGCAACGGGCCTGGCTCTATCTGCCCAAGGACCCGGTGTTGGTCCGATATGCCAGACAGATCAAAGCGGAGCGCGATCATGTTCTCGAAGACATGTTGCCCGCGGGCCAGCGGGATCTCTTCGGGCGTGCGACGGCGTCGCTCAAAGAGTACACGCCGTTGCATGCTATTCCACGTGTCGATTCCCTCATCGGAGAAGACGAGACGCAGCCCGACGGCATGGCCACCGCGACCCCCGAGATCCCGCTGCACGACCGTAAGCGGGACCTGCGGGACCTTCATCGCCTGTTGGTGGGAAGCGTGGCGCGCGCAGCCGGCATCGATCACCGGCGCTTGAACGCCGAACTCATCTCCCGTACCGGCAGCCGCGTGGACCTAGCGACCTTGGAACAGCTCGAAAGGCGTATCGACCTGTTGCAGCGGTGGCGGGACCGCGGGTACGACGGAAAGCGCTGACACCCGACAGCAGATCCATTGTTCCTCAGCACCGCTCCGCTCACGTCTGCGTGTTCCGCTTCACGTCCATCAAGGGCTCTTCCTAGTTACGACTTCTTGACCGGGCGCAGAACATCACTCTCCCTGGCGTTCGATACCTAGAACCAATCGTTGTCTTCCTTGCTGAAGTATTGCTGATTCTCTTCGTCTCTTGCTACGAGGAGGCTGACATGTCTCAGATGACCGCGGTCGAAATTCGCTCACCTGGAACACCATTCGAAGTGGTCATGCGAGAGATTCCAGCCCCTGGGCCAAACCGGGTCCGCATCCGAGTCCAAGCCTGTGGGATCTGTCACAGTGACGTGTTCGTGAAGGAAGGATATTGGCCCGGGCTCCAGTATCCACGCGTCACGGGTCATGAGGTTGCCGGCGTGGTCGACGAGGTTGGCGCGGGCGTCACGGCGTGGAAGAAGGGCCAACGGGTGGGTGTGGGATGGCATGGCGGCCATTGTGGTCAATGCGATCCCTGCCGGCGTGGTGACTTCATGGGATGCCGGTACTTCCAGGTGACCGGTTTCCAGGAAGACGGAGGATATGCGCAGTACATGATCGCGAAAAGCGAAGCGGTGGCAGCCATTCCGGATGCTCTTTCGCCGGTCGAAGCAGCCCCCATTTTGTGCGCGGGCGTCACGACATTCAATAGTCTCCGGCATAGTGACGCGGTCGCGGGCGATCTCGTGGCCGTGCAAGGCCTGGGCGGGCTCGGCCATCTCGGCATCCAGTTCGCGAGCCGAATGGGATTTCACACGGTGGCGATCGGCCGAGGGAAAGACAAGGAGCCCCTCGCATTGAAGCTCGGCGCCGCTCGATATCTCGACACGGATTCCATGGATGTCGCGAAAGAATTGACGAGCCTTGGCGGCGCGTCGGTCATTCTTGCGACGGCACCGGATAGCAAGGCCATGTCGGCACTCATTGACGGGCTGGGCGTCGGAGGGCAACTACTGGTTGTCGGAGCATCGGCCGATCCCATCACCGTGACGCCCATTCAACTCATCGGCGGCCGCCGGTCCATTCGAGGATGGCCTTCAGGGACGGCCCGGGATTCCGAAGACACGCTGAACTTTTGTGCGCTCACCGGAATACGGCCTATGGTCGAGACGCTCCCCCTCGAACAAGCCGCTGCTGGCTATGAGCGCATGTTAAGCGGCAAAGCGCGATTCCGCGTGGTGCTGACCGTGAACTAATTCATACTCCACTGCGGAGACGCCACGAGGCAGCGTGGGTTTAACACTTCCGGGCTGGCAGGACGTCATTGATCTGACGCCATTGGTTCACCAATGCCGACTCGGCCTCCGCCAGCGTGGTCGTGCGAAAGGTCACGGTGTCGCCGGGCTGGAGTTGTGCGGCCTGATGAAGATCTGCAGAAATGACCGCCGCGATCTTGGGATACCCGCCGGTTGGTGGCCGGTCTGCCATCAACAAAATGGGAGATCCATCCGGTGGAATTTGGAGTGCTCCCATCGCCGTTCCATCCGAGAGCCGAGAAGGCGAGGAATCCTCGTGAAGCCGCTGCCCTTCTAAGCGATAGCCCATGCGATTTGA
>JARDZZ010000210.1 GCA_029240595.1 Nitrospira sp.
GAAGAAAGCCGACGAGAAGAAGGCCGAGGACAAGAAGGCCGAGGACAAGAAGGCCGAGGACAAGAAGGCCGAGGACAAGAAGGCCGAGGACAAGAAGGCCGAGGACAAGAAGGCTGAAGACAAGAAAGCTGACGAGAAGAAACCGGACGAGAAAAAGGCAGAAGAACCGTCACCCCCAAAACCAGAGGAGCACAAGAAGCCTGTCACGTCGCTGAACCTGGCCATCAAATTGGCGCTGATGGCCGATCCGCAGTTGTTTCCCCTCGAAATTGAAGTGGAAATGGATAAAAGCAAAGCCGTGTTAACCGGTGCCGTCCCGACTGAAGAGGATAAAGCACGAGTGGCCGAGATCGCCGCCAAGGTCGACGGTGTAGAGGGAGTCGTAAACAAGGTGAACGTGACGCCGGCGCTTCGAGAGAAACTGGCTAAAAAGCAAGACGAGACCATTGCGCACGTCGTTCGGGATCGCCTGTCGCGCAGCGAAACCCTGAAGGCCGTTGGATTCGACGTCAAATCTGAGAACGGGATCGTATATCTGAGCGGCAAAACGCGATTTCAAGTCATCGCGCTCGAAGCGGCAGAGGCCGCAAGGCAGGTCCCCGGCGTTCGCGCCGTCGATACTGCCGGTGTTCAGCTCGTCGCAAAAGACTAACATCAAGAGGTCGTCATCAAGCCCGAGATCCGCGCCAAGCACACGTGCACCCCACGCGGCTTGACCTGGATTTGAGCCTCGGCCTGTTCATGGAGGATCGGCTCACGCGTGTCATCAAAGACTTATCGACGCATTCCCGCCAGCACCACCGTCAGCATCACATCAAGCGGCGGTGGTTGCTTAGTGCCGATTTCAGGTACGTCTGGTGGGGCCAGGTCGTCTCCCAGGTTGGAGACGGCGTCTCCAAGCTGGCGCTGCTCTGGTTCGTGTATTCGGTCACGGGCTCACCGCTGAAAACCAGCATCATCGGCATCTTACAAACCGCTCCCGCTATCGTCCTCGCACCGATCATTGGGGTGGCCGTCGACCGCCTGCCGAAAAAAGCGCTCTTGATCGTCTCGGATCTGGTGCGGGCGGTGGTGATCGGGCTCATTCCGTGCTGGATGTCGGTGGACAGCTTTAACGTTTCTTCCCTGTACGTCCTCGTGACCCTGCATGCAGTGGCCACGGCAGTATTTGGCCCGGCATTGACTGCGTCCGTTCCCTCCTTGGTCGTGCCGTCTCAGTACACGTCCGCGAACGCCCTGCTTCAAATCACCACGAGTTTGGGCATCATTTTGGGTCCGGCCTTGAGCGGCCTAGGGATCGCGGCACTCAGCTCACAGGAAGTGCTGTGCCTGAATGCTCTCACGTACGTTATTTCCGCAGCCTGCTTCATTCCGATCCGGTTCGCGCCTCCCGTGCTCAGCCTGGTGTCGCACTCTCCCATCATGTCTGCCTGGCGCGACGTCCTTGAAGGGCTCCGGTATGTGCTGAAAGGCCGCCGGATCATCATCTTTCTGACGATCACTGCCTCGCTGTACACATTCGCCACGAGCGCATTTACCACGCTGTTCCCGGTGTTCGCGAGGAAACTGCTTGATCTCGGCCCGGTGGAAGTCGGCTACTTGTGGTCCATGCTCGGAATAGGACTGCTCACCGTTTCGCTCGCACTCACCGTCATCAGCGCCTGGAGCGTGAAGCGCCGGATTAAGGTGATTGCCGTGGCCAGCGCCGTGAGCGGTCTCGCCCTTCTGGCGTTGGTCATGGTGACCCATCCAACTGAGGCGGCTGCCCTGTTGATCGTCTTGGGTGGAGGTTTGGGAGTCCTCACGCCGGTCGCTTGGGGTGTCCTCCAGGAAGTGGCACCGGCCCACATGCTCGGCCGGGTCCTGGCCTTCTACACGCTCGGCGCCATGGCCGCCGCGATGGCAGGGATTACCCTCTTCGGGTGGGTCACCGGTCGATTCGGGGTGCCTGCCGCGGTCGTCGCGATAGGACTCGTGATGGGCTGCACCGGCTTATCGGCCTGGCGTTTTCTTGACAACATGTCAGAGCGGCCCCCCAAGCGCGAGCCACCGCTTGTCCGAGATCAGGCATAGGCAGCTAGGGAGCGTCCGAGTCATGGAACCATGCCCTTGTATGGTATTGAATAATTAGTGCAGGGGCCAACAACGAGGACTCTCCCTAGGTCTTGATTGTCCGGATTTCGACGTTATTGAGAGAGTGTCTCCGACGAGCGAAAAGTTGAAGTCCGGTCTGCGCTTACGGAGCACTCGTTCTACAAGGCACAATTTTCCCTCATAGGATTCGATACCAGAAACGTGGCAAGGTGTGTGCAAGACTCGATCGTCGAACGTGTGTGACCAGGAGCCGAGCATGACGACCGATGCAGTTGAACGGCAACAAGATGTGAAAGCCCCCACTTCACGAATGCCCGGATGGCAGTTATTGAAGGAGCGGGATTTCAGTCTCTTGTTCTGGGGCCAAATGACGTCCCAGATCGGTGACAGCCTCAATCGAGTCGCGCTCCTATGGTTCGTCTATCAACTGACCGGTTCCGCCATGAAGATGGTGATGATCGGCTTGCTGCAGACGATCCCGCCACTCGTCCTCAGTCCCTTGATCGGGGTGTATCTCGATCGAGCCAACAAAAAGACCGTCATGGTCTGGGTGGATATCCTCCGAAGCGCCTTGGTCCTCCTCATTCCCCTTCTCTATGCATTTGACCAGTTAACGCTCGAGCGTTTGTATGCGGCCGTCTTCCTACTGGCTGTCGTGTCCACGATTTTTGGCCCGGCTTTATCGGCCTCCGTGCCACAGCTTGTCCGGCGGGACCAGCTGACCGCTGCCAATGCTCTGCTGCAGACGACGACCAACACCGGTCTCCTGATCGGCCCGCTGATCAGCGGGGTGGGAATCGCTCTTATCGGCTCTCAAAACGTCCTTTATGTCGACGCGGTGACTTTTTTCGTGTCCGCCCTCTGCCTTATCGGGATTCGCATGCGTCCATTGGACAAGACACAGCTGGAGAAGAGTCGCGGTACCTGGACACAGGAACTCCTCGCCGGAATCCGCTTTGTCTACCTGGAGCACACGGTGCTGGTGTTGATGGTCACGGCAGCCCTGTACAGCTTGGCGGCCAGCGCCTTCGCGTTCATGCTGCCCGTATTCGCCGAACAGAATTTGAGTGCCGGAGCGCTGGAGGTGGGAGCGTTATGGTCCGCCCTTGGCGCCGGGATGCTGGCCACATCCACCTGGCTGGCTTCCTTGACTCAAGGCGATTTACATGGACGCTTTACGCTTATTTTTCGATCGATGGCCGTCGGAGGACTGGCGATGTGCGGGCTCAGCATGTTGACGGCCCCCTTGATCGCCGGAGCCTTGATCCTGATCATCGGCGGGAGCACCGCTCTCTTCATGCCGATCGTCTGGGGCGTGTTGCAGGAAGTGACGCCCGCCCCCCTCTTGGGTCGGGTCTTCACGACGTTCAGTACAGGGTCAATGGCCTCTGCCATGGCAGGGATGGCAGGGTTCGGCTGGGCCGCTGATACCATGGGGCCGCACGTCAGCCTCCTGGGTATCGGACTCGTGCTCTTGTGCACCGCCTGCCTGGCCTTTCTTTCGTGCCGCCGGTTCCCGAGCCGGCCACGCCCGGCACCGATCCTCTCCCCGCTGGATGCGTCAGAGCAGAAACTGGCGGCATAACTCCCAGCCGTCGCCGCACTACATTCGCAAACGCCAACGTTCCCACTGCAAAAAAAGACGGCTACTATGCCGCCCGGAGGTTGGGAGCGTGCGATCCGATGCGCCCGTCCACCACCCGCCAGTTCACGTTGGCAAAAAATGCATTGATGTACTCACCGCGCTGGGACGGGGAATAATCGAGCAGAAAGGCATGTTCCCACACGTCCATCACGAGCACCGGTTGGAAACCGGCCACGTTCCCGTGTTCATGCAAGGTAATCCAATGGTTGCTAAGCCGGCCGGATGATGGGTTCCGAAAGCAGATCGCCCACCCGACGCCGCGCATCTTTCCAACGCTCACGAAATCTGTTTTCCACCGGTCGTACGTTCCAAACGACTTCTCAACCTGTTGGAGAAAGGCCGAATTGCTGTCCGGTTTGCTCGATGCCTGGGGCGTCAGGTTTTCAAAGTAATACTCATGCAGGACCATGCCGTTGAATTCAAAACCCAGGCGCCGCGTGAGCTCGGAGTAGGCCGGAAACTCTTCCTGATCGACATTGCCGTCCTGTAAGAACTGTGCGATACGGCCCTGCAATGCATTCGTGGCTTTGACATATCCCTCATACAGTGACAAATGTGTGTCGATGGTTTTATCGGAGATACCTTGCAGCCCATGGAGATTGAAGGATTTGGTCTTATAGGGTTGATCAGGCAGCATGACTGTTCCTCCTGTGGTCAGATGGAAATGTCCTTATGTTCCTCCTGAGATCCCATTCGCATACCCTCCTGACCAGAGGGCGACTCCACGTTCAGGATTTTGACATCGATAATCAGATGCTTTCCAGCCAGCGGGTGGTTAAAGTCGACCGACGCCACCGGACCGGACAACTCCGTGACCACAAACGGTACTCCCTCTTCTGTCGTGAGAATCGTGCCCGGTTTGGTATCGGGTGGCAGACTCTCGGCGCTGATCACGCCTTTCTTCGTTTCATCATAGGGGCCAAATGCATCGTCGGATGACAGATCCACACGCTTTTCGTCCCCTTTTTTCATGCCGGTGAGCGCCT
>JARDZZ010000211.1 GCA_029240595.1 Nitrospira sp.
TGATTGTCATCGTGATGGGGCTGCTGTTCATCACGAGTGAAGCCCTTGCAGCTGCAGAGGTGTTCGTGTATCCCAGTAAGGGCCAAACGAAGGAGCAACAGGAACAGGACGAGTTCAGTTGCTACAAATGGGCCAAAGAGCAAACCGGATTCGATCCGAACCAGCCGATGCAACAAGCCGCTGCTCCGCCGCCGCAGGGCGGCGCCGTGAAGGGCGCGGCGAGAGGCGCCGCAATCGGCGCAGTCGGAGGTGCCATCGGCGGCGATGCAGGAAAGGGAGCGGCCATTGGAGCGGGAGTTGGCGCTGCAGGAGGTGCGATGCGCCGCCGTCACGCAGCGGAGCAGCAGGCTGCGGCCCAGGAAAAAGCAAAGCAGGCGTATAACGCGGACGTTGGCGGCTACAAGCGCGCGTTTGGCGCCTGCATGACGGGACGGGGCTATACCGTCAGTTAACCGGTGTCTGATTTCTTCAGCGCAGGGAGCGAATTGACGCATACAGGCAGTGACTCAAGACAAAGACGGTTCGGCACATTGTGCTGTTCACTCTTACTGCCGTCCTTCTATGCGATCAGCGCATGGGCAGGCTCGCCACTGAACATTCCAAAGCCAAACGATCCGCTCAAGCCTGCGCCTCCGCCGCCCGCCTTGGAGGCGTCTGTCGTGAATCTTGATATTCGACTGCCTGCGGAAGAACTTGCTGTCGCCGTGGATGAGGGCTTCCCTCCTGTCGCCTCGCGGGAGGAGGACTGGAACGATGCGGGAACCCTTGGAGGGCAGGATGATGTACGGTTCTTGTATCGCCTGGTCAGAGGGTCGTTCCGATACCGGATGAACCACGATCATTTTGACGTGTGGTTTGATCACGTGCGCTATCGGGTATGGGCCCGAAAGAGCCAGGGACAAGAGTTTGTTGAGGGCCGTTGCGGCCATGGCGACGATCCACCGAAAAGGCTGAATCTTGCCGCCCGCTCTGCCCTGACCTGGTCCGATCAATGGCGCCTGCAATCTCACACAACGTTCGCGGAGCCGGTGTTCGTCGAACCCTGCCAGCTGGCGGGCCTTGATCTCGATGTCACGCCTCTCCTGAAAGCGGTCCTGCAACCGCGGCTTGTCGCGCTAGGTCAAAGCATCGATCGGATCATACGCCGACGTACGGAAGCGAAGCAGCGCGCCGAGACGGTCTGGCAGAAATTGCAGGAACCCATCGAATTATCTCCCAACCAATGGCTCGTCTCCAATCTCAGCGATGCGCGAGTCGGCCCGATCACGTCCAACGGCACACTGTTTGTGAAGACGTCCGTCAATCTGGTAATGGAGCCCAAAATTGTCAGTGGCTCCAAGCCCGAGGCTGTTCCCACGTCGCTGCCGCCGCTCCAATTGGCTGCCCTGCCGCTCGAAGGCTTTCACCTCGCACTGCCGATCGCGCTCGAATACGCACGGATCAATCAACGGCTTGAAGAGGAGATGCTTGGGCAGGAGTTTCAGACACCTCTCGGCGATACGTTGAAGGTCGAGGGCGTGCAATTCTACGGGAGCGGCGACAAGCTGATCCTCGCGCTCCGGGTGTCTGGAGGAGTGAACGGAAATCTCTACGCGACTGGCACACCGGTGTTCGAGGAAGGCCTCGGGATCCTCCGATTCGTTGATTTGGATTTCACGGTGGATACCCGCAATGTGCTAGTCCGTTCGGCAAACTGGATGTTTCACGAGAACATCTTGTCGAGCCTGAAGGCCCATGCGGTGATCGATCTCTCGAGCCAGCTTCAGACGCTTCGATCACGTCTCGAAACGGCTTTGACTCGAAATCTGGGGCCCGATGCCCGGCTTCAAGCAGAAGTTCTGACGCTTCGTCCTCGCGGCGTGTACCCCACAGCAAGCGGAGTGGAAGTGCATATCATCGCGGATGGCGCGATGTGGGTGGAATTACGGTGAGGGAGCTGGGAGCAACCGCCGTTCGCAGACGCATGCCATCAGCACCTCTTCGGTGATCCAAGGTGAGGTGAGACGAAGGCTCTTCCCATCAGCGCTTCCCGAACAGCAGGCAGCAAATCCGTGCCGAGCCGCGGTTTGACGACATAGCCCAGCGCCCCGACGGAAAAAGCTTCCTCGACAAATTCCTGATCCTGGTGAACCGTAAGAAAGACGATCTTGGCCTTGGACTCACTGCGTGTCAGTAGGCGTGCGGCTTCCAGACCATTCAGCATCCCCATGGATATATCGATTATTAAGACATCAGGCCTCAGCGCGTCTGCGGCCTCAAGAAGGGCCTGACCGTCATGAACGGTGCCAACCACCTGGAACTCAGGCTCCAGGATACGGCGCGCGGCCTGCAGCATCGATGGGTTGTCATCGGCTAAGAGGACACGTACAGACGTGGAGTCGTCAGAACTGCTTCCCCGGTATCGAGCCATGGATGCTCCATGGAAAAGGAGATGCGAGCGCAGGTTCTTATCACTTCCCCCTTGGGGGCGTAACTGGCAAAAGTAACAGATTCACTTGGTCCTCTCCGGATGGAGACCGGCAAGCGCGACGTAATATAGGCGTGCAGGCAGCGTGGCTAGTGTTGATGCGGGGTGCCCAAGGTAACACGCTGCTCAATCGCGAACTGAATGAGCTCTGCGTTACTTTTGAGGCGGAATAGCTGCATCACTCGATATTTATGGAATGCGACCGTACGCGCGGTCACGCGGAGAACACGGGCCGCTTCTTTCATGGAAAACCCTTCCACAAGCAGTTGAAGCACCTCGCGCTGGCGCGCAGTCAGTCCGCCGGTTGTGGGACGCTCGCCTTCTCGGATAAAGGAATCATCCAACTTGGCAGAAGCACGGCGGTCGACATAGGTGTCGCCACGGACTGCCGCCCGGATGGCTTCGGGCAACTCCGATGCCGCTGAACTTTTGAGAAGGTATCCAGACGCCCCGATGTGAAGGGCTTCCCTGGTAAGATCGGGGTCTTCATTCATCGTCATAAAAACCAATTTGACGCCGGGCATCGATTGTTTGATTTGTCGGGCCGCTTCGAGTCCGTTCAACAACGGCATGCCGATGTCCAGTACGATGACATCAGGATGAAGATCACGAGCGACGGGCAGCAGCGCCCGTCCGTCCGTCACGGTGCCAACGACTTCGCATTCCGGCTCCAAAAGCCTGATGCAGGCTTCGGCAAGCATGCGATGGTCATCGGCGAGCAAGACGCGCGGACGCTGCATGGAATCCTCCTAATCTAGGCGGCCAAATGCACTGAAATGCGCGTTCCTGTAGACGGACGGGATTCGACCGAGATGGTACCCCCTGCGGCCCGCACCCGCTCTTGCATGCTGACCAAGCCAAGCCGTCCTTTGGCTGAAATGGCTTGGAGGTCAAAGCCCGCGCCGGAATCGGAGACGCATAAATGCAAGACACCTCGATCGACGAACAGCTCGAGCTTTCCATTCTTCACGCCGCTGTGCTTGACCGTATTGCTCAAGGCTTCTTGCGCGACACGAAAGATGCAAAGCGCCGATTCTTGGGTGATCGGATTCGGGACATTGCGATGGACAAAGTCAATCTCAGCCCCATATTGCTCGGACAGCTCACGACATAATCCCTTGATCGCCGGGACGAGACCCAGATGTTGCAGTTTTGCGGGGTGGAGCTGGTGGGACAGGCGATGCACGTCGGATGCGATCTCTTGTGTCATGTGGTAGAGATCCGAAACCTGAGCGGCAACTCCGATCTCCGATTGGATCGTGTGCTCGAGACGTTGTAAACCAATAGCGAGCAGCGCCAACCGTTGATTAAAATCATCATGCAGTTCTCGAGCAATTCTGCTGCGCTCCTCCTCCTGCGCTCGGATCAAGCGCCCGGTCATTTCAATCAAACAGGCCTCGGCTGCTTTTCGGTCGGTAATGTCCACCATGACGCCGATCAATTCCTTGCGTGTCCCGACCTTGATGGCATGGATGCAATCGTGAAACCAGACCTCTCGGCCATCGGCTGCCGTCATGCGGTAATCCAATCGATGGTTTTCACCGTCTCGAATGGCCTCACGGTAGCAAGCCAGTACCTTCAATCGGTCCTCTGGATGCAGGTGGGTCTCCTGGAAGTGTGGTTGTCGCCACTGGCTAAGCGGGTAGCCGAGAATGGTCTTCGCCCGTTCACTAACATAGGTGATCTGAAGCGTCGCAGTGTCTGCGCGCCACACAATGGCATCTAACACATGCACGAGGTCTTGGTAATGCGGTTGAGGCTGGCATGCAGCACTTCTTCCCCGAGAATATGCCTCGAAGCTTTCCTGGGTCGGCGTTGAAGATGACATAGTCGTGGTCAGCATGCTGACCTCCAATAGAGTGAGTATGCTGTGAAGGGATGCCCAGCATGAACCTGTCTCGTATTCGCAGTCAAGAGCGCCTAGCAGCTTTTGTCCTATAGAGCAGCCATGTTACAAGCACGTTACCGTAAGAGGCGGCTGAACAAAAAATTCATGCTAGGGGACTCAACGTGCTTCCTTCACTGTCAAATCTGACAGTGTTCTTGAGCACTTCCGCATTGTAAGGTGCTTGCTCTGACTTTCGTTCCCAATCCGATGAACCAAGGGACTCGCTCGAGACCGGAATGGTCTTCGGCATGAAGAAGGAGCTGGCGGCCTTGAATCTGCCGATGTCTGAATGAACCAGAAAGCCGTGGCTCAATGGCCCCGTCACCCAACGATCTACGAGATCAATACGTGGGTGTGGCTCTATG
>JARDZZ010000212.1 GCA_029240595.1 Nitrospira sp.
CAGCACTGGCCGATCTGAAACCTGAACAAGCGTGGCTGATGCTCAGGCCGCCTCACTCCCGTAATGTTTGAACAGCTGCACTTCATAGGCGGGCGTGATTAGACTCGAGGGATCATATCCCGGCGCGGATTCGATTGCCTGTTGCGAAAGCATGACGGCAACCGATCGCTCCGCCCAACTGATATGGTCGATGCGCATCGTCTGCAGCAGGACCTTTTTCCCAGGCAACCAATTCTTCGTATCCACCTCGACGTATCGCACTGTCCACGCCTCGTCATCCACGACCAGGTCCTCGACGTGGCCGATCATCCCGTCCTTGGCCTGGATGTTATAGCCGATGACCTCGCTCGTGCTGCGCAGGTGTGGATTCTTGGGCGCATCGGCAGGAAGCGTCGTATCGATCGGGATCGGTGGCGTTTCCGGAAACGGGAGGGAGCTTCCGAGCGCGGTCGGCCCCGGCTCCCAATAGGGAGCCCACTGAAAATGCCGGAAATAGGCCTCTTCGTATTCACGTGAGAGCGGCTTCGCGGCTTCGATCGAGGGCGCGGCTCTGATCTGCTCCTTCGTGAGCGCGATGCTCATGGTTCCGTTGGCGTCATTGATGTCGGCGACCGCCGCAGGAGCCAGCAGCACTTCGCGGCTCAAGAGCCACCCGCCGGCCTTCACCACGAGGTAGCGGACCGCCCAGGTGCGATCGTCGAAATAAAGCTCCTGCACATTGCCGATCTCCCCGTCGGTGGCCAGGATCGTCAAATCAGTCAACTCCCGTATGCGACGCAGTTGTTTCATGACAAGTGTTCTTGAGGAAAGACAGTGGACGGCGGCGCCAGGGTGCGGCTGGTTTTCGTTCCGCGGTTCTTATAGAGAATGCCGGCGATGATGAACAGATAGGAGAGAATTCTGATCAGATAGCCGAAAGCCTCCATCCCGAACGGGGGAATGCTTTCGTCCACCACCACGCGGCTGACGGCGATGGCCAGGAACGAGGCCGAGAAAAACAAGAAAAACCGGTCGCCGGTCATTTTCCAAAACCGCACGAAAAACAGGGCGGCGAGGACATCCCCCATAATGACGGCACCCAGTAGAATATGTGCCAGCGGTGTCATACTTCCTTTTCCAGAATCAGTGCCGGCAACAGAATCATGAGACCGGTCAGGGCCACGGCGTAGCGGTACACCATCAAGTCGACATCGGGGAACACGACTTTGTCCAGGACCAGAAAGACATTGTTCATCGCGGCAATACAGAAAAACACACTGCACCAGAACAACAGGCGATACCGCGTCTTGATGTACGCCTGCAGCAGGAGCCACGCGCAGGTCAGCGCGGTGAGCATGCAGAGGCTATAGATGACGATCGGGGCAATAATCATTTTCCGTCTTTCTTTTTCAACGCGAACGCATCGGCGAACTCGTGAATTCGTGTCCGAGGCTTGCCATGAATCAGGTTCGAAATGGGCACGAGATGATGGGAGTAGTAGTACACGAGCCGGTCGACGAATTCCCGGAGCTCACCGTTTGACGGGGCGTAGCGATACGACCAGCCGATGTCCTCTTCTCTCGCCACCACCAGCCCTTTTTGACAGAGCCCATCCAGTTCACTCCGACAGGTCTGGTCGGCGATGTACAAACGCTCGGCCAACGTGCAGGACGGCCACCAGGTGTCTGGCGCGTTGCGCATCATGAGGATCGCTTCGAGCTGGGCGATGGAGTCGATGCGGTCCAGGACGAATCGCTGGACCTCAGAAGGAACGACCGCATCCATGGGATGCTTGCGGGAGGCTTCGCCTTCCAAGTTCACTCCGTGAGGGCGGACGATGAAAAAGACGCACTGCTCCCGGTCAAACTGGCCGCGCGGCATCGTAAAATGGTTTCAATCAATCGCTCGGCTGCGGCATCCTTCGTCAAGTAGGCGGCAGCCCCGGACTCTCTCATGGCGGCTTCGTGGTGTCCGCCCTCATGCATGGACAGGCCAATGACCACCGTCGAAGGTCGGTGTTGCTTGATGCGTCTTGAGGCCTCCACGCCGTCCATCTTGGGCATGTTGACATCCATGATCACGACGTCAGGCTTCAAGGCTGCGGCCAGCGCAACGGCTTCCTGGCCGTCGGCGGCTTCCCCGACGACCTGCAGATCCGTGTTGTACCGCAACACGCTCGAGAGGCCGTTTCTCACGAGCGCATGATCATCCACCAGCAGGACCCGGATGCGGAGTCGCTCTTCGAGGTGTGATGCCGACGAGACCAATTCTGGGGCGCTCCGAAACGCTGATCGTTGGGCCGTCAATTCTTGAGCATACTCCTGATCGCTTGGCCGCCGATGGTCCGTCATGGTCTCCCCTGTTGTCACAGGTGGAGCCTCGGCTGGTGCGTCGGCTGGCGGTAGAGGCATGGTGAGCGTCGCGATCGTGCCTTTGCCGGGCGAGGAGGTAAAATCAAATGCCCCTCCCAGCGCACGCATACGTTCGCCGATGCTGAACAAACCGAATTTGGAAGACCGTGCGCCGGATGAGGACGTGAGCGTATCAGCACCCAGGCCCTCGTCGACGACCGCAATGCTGAGTTGTCCATCCTGCGGTTGTATGCGGATCGTCGCCTGATCAACGCGCGCATGTTTTGCCACGTTAATAAGCAGCTCGCGAATGGATTGAAAGATGAGGACCGCCTGGTCTTCCGGCAGCTTGACGGACAGGCCTGCCTGAACGTCCACGTCCACCGACAGGCGGTACTGTTGGCGCATCTGATCGGCCAGCCATTTCAGGGCAGCCACGAGTCCAAACTCATGCAACGCCATCGGCGTCAACTGGGCCACCAGCGAGCGGGTATACGTCAGGGCCTGCTGGAGGATGTCGTCCGATTCGCCGAGCCATCCTTCCACCTCCGCCTCAGCCATCCGGCCGCGCGATTGGGACACTTTGAGGCGTGCACAGACCAGCAACTGCGCGAGATAATCGTGTAAATCGGTGGCAATCCTGCGCCGTTCCCGCTGTTCGGCAATGGTCAATTCGGACGTCAGCTGACGCAACAAGCTCTGCGACTGCACCAACTCCTTGGTCCGCTCCTTGACGCGATCCTCGAGACCTTCCGCTAAACGGCACACTTTCTCATGCATCGCCCTTCGCTCGGTGACGTCACGATTCGTCTCCAGCACGAGAATACCGCCGTACTCCTCGGTGAGAGTCACCATGCGACTTTCAACGACGACGGACTGCCCGCCTTTGGTCAACTGCCTGATCTCCCCCTCCCAGCGGCCATCTTCGATCAATTGCCGGTGGAACTCCTCTTCGGACAGCGGCAAGGCCGTTGAGAGGAGTTGGTGGATCGGCTGGCCCGCCGCTTCGGCGACTTTCCACCCGTACAGTTCCTCGGCGCCGTGATTCCAATAGATGACCCCTCCGCCCATCCGCCACACGACAACCGCATCGTGTGTCTGCGCCAGAAGGCCGGCGCGCCACCGTAATTCCGCTTCCGTCCGCTTGCGTTCGGAGATGTCCCGCAAAATACCTGTATAGCGGATCTCGCCGCCCGAAAAACTTTCGCTGACGGCAATCTCCACAGGAAAGGCGTCGCCCTGCCGGCGTTGCCCGTTTAATTCTCGCCAGAGGCCGATCAGCCGCGTCAACCGGTTCGCTGCGTCGGCGGAGGATTCCTCAGCCCCCTGGGCGAACCAGGCAGGGATGAGCATGGAGATACTACGTCCGACCATCTCTTCGACCCGGTAGCCGAACATCTGTTCGGTAGCCGGATTGCACGAGTGGATCACGCCGGCGTGATCGAACGTGATGATGCTGTCCATGGCGGTTTCGACCAGCTTGCGATACCGCTCTTCGCTTTCCCGCAAGCGCCGCTCCGCCTGATGCTTGTAGAGCGCGATTTCAATCTGAGTCGTGACGTCACGCTCGTCGAAGGGCTTGAGAATGTATCCGAACGGTTCCGTTGCAGCTGCGCGCCGGAGAGTGGCCATGTCTGAATGGGCGGTGAGATAGACAATCGGAATGCTGCGGAATGCCTGGATGCGTTCGGCGGCCTTGATCCCGTCCAGGGAACCAGCCAAGCGGATATCCATGAGGACGAGGTCGGGCCCCAGTGCTTTCGCCGTTTCGATGGCATCTTCACCGTCAGATGCGACGGCAATGGTGCGATAGCCGGCTCGTTCCAGCTTGCCGGCTAAATCGGCCGCGACGACTGCTTCATCTTCAACGATGAGTATGTTCGCCTTGGGCATCGAGCACCGCCTTTTCGTCTGAGGAACCGCCCCGTGTGTTCTGAAGCTGGAAGTGCAATTCAAACGTGGTGCCTTCACCTGAATGCGTCTTCACTTCCCCCCGCAGCTGCTTGCTCAACATGCGGATCAGGCGCAAGCCCAACGACTCGGCCGCGTCGAGGTTCAGACCGGCAGGAAGGCCCCACCCGTCGTCCCGAAAACGCAGACGCACGGATTCATTCCGCACACTGGTCAATTGGATTTCGATCGTGCCGCGTTCCCGTCCGACGAACGCATGCTTGAGGCTGTTGGTCGCCAACTCGTTCAGAATTAATCCGCATGGAATGGCCATGTCCACAGGAAGGAAGACCGGTTCAAGTTGCAGCTGCAAGGTGACCTTTGACGACACTTCTCCATGCGCCAGGAAGAGTTCCTTCATGACGTTCCGGATGTAGGCACCGAGTTCCGTGTGAGCAAGATCGGCGGATTGATACAGTTTCTCGT
>JARDZZ010000213.1 GCA_029240595.1 Nitrospira sp.
CAGGCATCGCGTGTGACCAGATCCGTTGAATGACTGGAAAGCACCTCGGTGGTCTGGTCATGCGCATCGGGAGTCATGGTAGTTCAGGTTGCAAGATTTTCGGTGATGATTTGCTTGTGAGTCGGTCGGCGATGACCTTGCGGGCTTCTTCCGCAAGCAATAACAACGTTGCACCGATGATCAGCGGTCCGAAGATCCACAAAGGCAACGGTGTGGTTCCGAACATCTGGTTACCGATCGAGGTGTAGCTGATCACTGCGAACAGGGTCAATTCGACGGCTATTCCCCAATAAATTAACGGATTGGTGAGCCAGCCGACTCTGAAGGCCGAGAGGCGGGCGGAACGGCAGGCGAAGACATTCGCGACCTGCGCCAACACGATCCCGGCCAAGGTGACCGTGGTCGCACTTTGTAACAATGGAGAGGACCATTCCAGGTGAACGCCCCAGGTCCAACCGTTCGCGAAGAGATACAGAAAGAATCCTCCCATCGCCAGCAGCGCCGAATTCAGGCCTAAGAACAAATAGGCTCTCAGGAGAAGCGGTGTGCTCAAGAGGCGCTCGGTGCGTGGCCGCGGCGGAACATCCATGATACCGGGATGGGGGGGTTCCGCTCCGAGTGCGATGGCCGGCACCATGTCGGTTCCAAGATCGACCGCCAGGACTTGAGGGATCGTCAGGGCAAGCGGGATGCCGAAAAATCCATAGCCTAAAAATGGGACCACTTCAGGCACGTTGCTGACGAGCACATAGGTCGCAAATTTCCGAATGTTGGCAAACACGGTGCGTCCTTCTTCGATCGCGTTGACGATGGTCGCAAAGTTATCGTTGAGCAGAATGATATCGGCGATCTCTTTGGCGACGTCCGTACCGGCAACCCCCATGGCGATTCCGATGTCTGCCTTCTTGAGCGCCGGCGCATCGTTGACGCCGTCGCCGGTCACCGCCACCACTTCGCCCATCTCTTTCAAGGTCGAGACAACACGCATTTTGTGCCGAGGAGCCATTCGGGCAAACACGGGCTCCGGTTCATTGGAACGAGAAGGAGTGAGCAACTGGCGTAGATACTCATCGCTCATGCGTTCCACTTGCAAGCCCTCGATCACGGGGACAAAACCGACAGGCGGTTGTGCGGCGTGATGCGGCACCAATCCAATCTTGCGTGCGACGGCCAGCGCGGTGAGGGGGTGGTCCCCTGTGATCATGATCACGCGCACACCGGCCTTCCGGCACCTGGCCACGGCCCCCGGCACTTCTCGGTGCGGTGGGTCCATCATGGCGATAAGCCCGAGGAATGTGAGGTCCGCTTCAATGGTCTCCACCTCGATATGTTCCGGCTGGTTGGCCACTTCCCGCCTGGCCACAGCCAGAACTCGATAGGCCTGCTCCGCGAAGGACCGGCTCTGACTCAGGATGCGGGCGCGCTCGTCGGAGGTCATCGGCACGGCATTTCCATGTATCTCAATATGGGTGCAGAGCGGGACAACGGACTCCGGTGCGCCCTTCGTAAAGGCGATCAGCTGGCCTTCCGACCAATGCAGGGTGCTCATTCGCTTTCTATCGGCGTCAAAGGCGAGTTCTCCCATGCGGCGCAAAGGAGGCCGATGCGCCAATCCATGTTCCATCGCAAATTGGAGCAAGGCAACTTCTGTCGGGTCTCCTGTCACGACATACCGACCGTCGGCCTGTCGGACACGCTTGGCATTGTGACAATGCAACAGGACGTCAAAAAAGAACCGCCACTGCTCGGCGTCGGTCGTGCTGACGATGCGCCCCCGCGTGAAGAAGCAGCCTTCGCTTGATTCGACGACGAGGCCGTCGACGTAAAATCGATCCACCTTCATGCGGTTTTCCGTCAGAGTCCCCGTCTTGTCCGTGCAAATCACTGTCGTACAGCCGAGGGTTTCGACGGAGGCCAGGTGTTTGATCAACGCGTGACGCTTTGCCATGCGTTGACTGGCCATTGCGAGCGACAATGTCACGGTCGGAAGTAGTCCCTCTGGAACGTTGGCGACGATGATGCCGATGCCGAAAATGGCGCTGATCCAAAAGCTCAATCCGGTCAATAGTCCGATACTGAAAAAGGTGATGCCCATCGCCAGCGAGATGGCAGCGACAATGCGGGTGACCTTCACGATCTCTTTCTGAAGCGGACTCAGGCCTGTCTCCACCGTGGCGGTGAGATCGGCGATCTTGCCAAATTCCGTGCGCATGCCGGTCGAGAATACGACGGCGCGACCATGTCCGGAAAGGATCGTGGTTCCCGCGAACACGAGGTTCGGAAGATCGAGCCAATGTCCGTCCTCTACCGGCTCGGCGGTGCGTCGTTTCGGTTTGGATTCTCCTGTCAACGCAGCCGTGTCAACGCGCATCCCCGTGGCCTCGATCAGACGCGCGTCAGCTGGTACCCGTTCTCCCTCTTCTAAGAGCAGCAGGTCACCCGGCACAAGCTCGCTTCTCAGAATCCCAACCGATTGCCCGTTGCGTGTAATCCACGCTTTGTCCGGCAATAAACGGCGGAGCGTTTGAACAGCTCGTTCCGCCTTATATTCCTGCAGGAACGCGAACACAGCGTTAATCCCGATAACAGCCAGGATGGCCCAGCCCAATGTGGCCATGCCTTCGCCCGGGTTCATGAGCTCGGCCGCGAATGAGAGACCGGCGGCGATCCAGAGCAAGATGGCGAGAAAGTGCGTGAACTGGCGAGCCAATCCCCGAAGCACTGAATACCGCTCCGGTGTCGCCAGGACGTTGGGACCGAACTGTATCAACCGGCGTATCGCTTCCTCAGTGGTGAGACCGCCGCCGGCTGTTTCGAGCCGATTCAGCACATCTGCCGTCGAGAGTCGGTTGATGTCGTGATACCTGAAGTCAGGCACGCGCACCCCGCACGATCAACACCGAGCAAGGGGCGTGTCTCAGCAGGCTTTCTGACACGCTTCCAAGATATCGCCGCTCAGTCTTGGTCAATCTGCGCGAGCCGACGACAAGCAGGTCCGCATCCTCTGCCTCAACGTGCTTGACGATCGTATCAATGACATGATCCATGTGCACCGCTGTGGTGGCGCTAAGGCCTTCTTTGATGAAGGCGTCACGGAAAGAGTTGACCAAGTTGAGTGTTCGCACCCTCACCGGTTCTGTGAGCTCGGCGAGCTGCGATGTCGATAAGTAACGTGCCGCCAAATCCGTAACCGGGCTCTCCATCGAAGAGAGAATGGTCACCGTCGCGGAGTCGGGAAGAATCTGGGAACGAAGAAACTGCGCGGCGGCTCGCGATGGCTTCGAATCGTCGACGGCGAGCGTGACACGCCGGAGCACTGCACACCGTTCTTTGACGACCAGAACCGAGCACGGAGCCATAGACACGACCTGCCGCGAGACACTGCCTAACAAGAAACCCTTGATGTCGCTCAACCCTCTTGACCCCATCAGGATCAGATCGGCTCGCAGCCGGCGGGCCTGTTGCGCGATGGTCGACGCGATGGAACCGTAGGTCATGATTTGATGGAGCGCCGTCCTTGGACCGGTCATAGCCTGTGCAAGCGCGCCTTTCGCCGACCGCTCCGCATCGCGGAGCAGGAGCGCCCCGGCCTTTTCCATCGCGGCCAGTGCCTGCTTTTCAGCAGGAGGCCTCGTTCCCTGTGTCGTCCCTGGCCGGGGCTTGTTGATCACATGGAGCAGCGTCACATGCTCCGGCTCTCGCCCTGCGAGCGCCTCCAGCATCTGGACACCCCACTGCGAATAGTCCGACCCATCTACCGCACAAAGAATTCGCATCTCGGGTTTCTCCTAACAGACCCTCGCTTCCATCCATAGCACATCGGTTGCATTCGATGTGCCTGGAGTCGATCATCATCTGGAGCATGAATGGCCCCAATCCAAGGGCTTAGAGGAATGAGGCGAGTTCGTGGTCTGCTGATGCAGCGTTTTGCAGCAGCATGAAAAGGCTGAGTGGGGTGATTAGCGTCAGTCCTGCTTCTATTGATTGATGGTGCAGAATTAGAAGTCTCGCAATGCGGGGGAAGTTCGGATTTTTGCGCAGCCAATCAGACTGGCACCGTGATTGCGAGGTATGCCGTCCGGGAGGTCCTACGTTGAATACACAGGCCGTCTTGGCATTGGCATGCTGGTTCTGCCTGGGTGCCGGAGCGACCTTCGGAGAATCTCGCGTCACGGCTCGCGAAGGGCCTTCCGGTGACTTCCTGGAATTTGAGGGCCAAAGTCATGGGCAGATCGTCAAACACTCGCTCCCACTCTATCGGACTGGAGCGATCCGTTATTTCAGCGCCGGTGTAGGATCGGAAGAACGGGAGGCGGAATATCCGCCGTTTTCGTTGAAGCTGGTATTCACGGCGGGAGGGAAACCGTACCTTGTCGGCGTCGACGTCTTGATTCAGCCGGTAAAAGGACAAGCCATTACCATCTCACGCGACCAGGTCGAGGGCCCCTGGCTTTTTGTGGATCTTCCCAGCGGCATTTATGACATTTCAGCGTCGTATAGCGATCATAAACAGGCGCTGAAGGGCATCAACGTCGTTGCCGGCAGACAGAAAACCATTCATATGCGGTGGGCGGATGAGGCCGGCGCATTGGTGAAGGTCCCACCGCAATAGAAATTGGCGCAAATTTGTTGGTGTCGACAGAAAGGGCGAGACGCTATAAAAAAAATGACGGGCGGTACGAAGCCGGCCAAA
>JARDZZ010000045.1 GCA_029240595.1 Nitrospira sp.
CACGACGCCGAACAAGGCCAGGGAAAGGCCGACAGAGCAGAGGATCAAATACTTCCAGCCCGCTTCCAACGATTCCCGCCGGCGCCAGAAGGCGATGAGAAACGTCGTGGCCAGTGTCGTGCCTTCGATCGCCACCCATTGCACGCCCAAGCTGTTCGCAACGGTGGCGAGGACCATGGCGAACAGGAACATGTGAAACAGGAAGAAAAAGAGATTCAGCCGTTTCGGCGCGATCACACCACGTGCCACCTGTTCGTCCATGTATGTGCGTATATAGAGCGAACAGGCGAGACCGACGGTTCCGATGATCAACAAAATGATTGACGAAAGCGCATCGATATACACGATGTCGCCGAACGCCGTCACCGACCCTTGGGCGAAGACGGCTCGCGCGATGACCATTTCTCCACCAACGAGGGCCCCAATGCTGATCAGATTGGTCACATGGAGCCAGCGAGAGCCAGACACGACAAGACTGACACAGCCGGCCACGAGGGGGGCAAGCAGGAGCAAGCTCACAGCGAGCGTGACGGTGTGACCAGTCATGCCTTCAACTCATTCAGGCGCGTGGTATCCACGCTGTCAAAGGCGTCTTGCAGTCGGTTGGTGTAGATTCCCGCGATGAGCGCCGCGACCAGCACATCAAAAAACACCCCCAGCTCAACGATCAGCGGCATTCCGTATGTTGCCGCGGTCGCTCCTAAGAAGAGGCCGTTTTCCATCATCAGGAATGCGATCAACTGTGTGACGGCCTTTTGGCGGGAGATCATGGTGAAGAAACCTATCAGCACAATGGCCAATGCAATGGCCAAGGAGTCGCGCGTCAAGAGATGTCCGAATGGCATGATCGGCTCGGTGATGAAGAAGGCGATCATGACGAGCGCACCACAGATGAGCAGGCTCGCCGGCACGTTCACCTTCATGACCAGTTCGCGTGTGACGTTCAGCCGTTCGATGACGCCTTTCAGCAGGCGTGGAATTACCACCACCTTCACAACGACCGTTAATGCAGCGGCGATATAAATGTGACGAGTGTCGGTGAAAAAGGCGACCAGGGCGGCCGTCATCGCCAGAAACAGCGACTGTAACGCAAAAAGGTCCACGCAGGCGGAAAGCCGTCTCTGCGCCACGATCGCGAAGCACGTCACAAGCAGCATGGCGGAGCCAAAGTCGACGATTTGAGTGGCGATGTGAGGAGTCAGCCAAGACATGCTTACCCTCGCAACATGTAAAAGAAGAGCAATCCGAGCAATGCCAGTATGAAGGCCACGCCGAGCAGATCCGTGACACGAAAGAGGCGCAATTTAGCGAACATGCATTCGATCGTTCCGATCAACAGGGCAAGACCGGCGACTTTGATCAGATAGACGGCCAGTCCAACCGATAGGGCCATGGGTGTGAAACTCGTCGCGATGCCCCATGGCGCGAAGACATTGGCAATGAGTGTCAAGAAGACGAGCAGTTTGATGGCCGACGCCCATTCAAGCAACGCCAGATACCGGCCGGAATATTCCAACACCATCGCCTCGTGGATCATGGTCAATTCAAGATGGGTCGCCGGATTATCCACGGGAACACGTCCTGTTTCTGCGAGAACGACGATGAAGACGGCCGAGAGCGCCATCAGATGAGCCGAAGGATCTGTCGCGATGCCTTCGAGCAAGGCGGTCCTGTGGACAATGGTACTGAGGTTCGTGGAGCCGGCCGTCAGTGCAATGGCGAAGATCGCCATGATCATGGCCGGCTCGGTCAGTGAGGCGACGATGGCTTCCCGGCTGCTTCCCATGCCGCCGAATGACGAGCCGGAATCGAGCCCTGCGAGAATGAGAAAAAACCTGCCCAGGGCGAGCAAGTAGACGAAGGCGATAATATTGCCGGCAAAGTTCAGCGGCATTTGCGAGGCAAAGACGGGTATGAGCAGCCCGGCCGTGACCGTCGAAGCAAACACGATGTAGGGGGTTGCCGTGAAGATCCATGTTGTGGTCGTGGAGAGCACCGGCTGTTTTCGGAAGAGTTTCTTCAAGTCGGCATAGGGTTGAAGAATGCCGGCTCCCTGCCGACACTGCAGCCGTGCCTTCACCTTGTTGATCAAACCGACGATCGCGGGCGAGACACAGAGCAAGACGACGGCTTGTGCCAGTATGAGCGCGATCGCTTGAGCTATCGGTTGGTCTGGGATCATGACATCCCTTACAAGGCCGCTAATAACAGCACGACTAATGTCACGAACATATAGGCCAGATAGAGATGAAGACTTCCTCCCTGGACGATTCTCATCCGGTCGGCCAATCCGGACATGAACGCGATGACGGGATCATAGAAATAGGTCTGGAACACCGGTGCAATGTGAAATTCGAACCGGCGCCGCTTCGCGAAATAGCGAGACTCCTCCAGAAACTCGGTTTCAAGCTTTACCGTCGGTTGATAAATAGTGCTGAAGACTCGTTTGATCGGCTGGACGAATCCGGCCGCGCTATATTCCATGCGAGAGGTCAAATTGAGGCCGCATGCCCAGGTCTTGCTGTATCGACGGGGAAAGGTGCCGCCGCAGCACGCGACAAGCCCAAGCCCCAACGCCGCCGTTGCCGCCAGGACAAGGCCCAAAGCAGGGGTCGAGAGACTTGAAAATTCGACGTTGACCGGTGCCAAGGCCCAGCCGTCAAGCGCCAGCATCTTGTCCGCAATCGAGCTGCCGATCATGGAAGCGGCCACACGGTCTATGATCGGTACAGCCAACATGGGGGCGAGTCCCAGTGCGAGACAGACGGCCGACAGGACACCCATTGCGATGCGCATGGTCCAGGGCACTTCTTGAGCATGTTTGGCATGGGAGGTGCGAGGAAGCGCTAAAAAGGAGATGCCGAAGGCCTTTGCGAAGCACGTCATGGCCAGTACGCCGGTGAGCGCCAGCATGGCCGCGGCGATCGGGAGCATGAGTTTCATTGCGAGCGAAGGGATTTGATAGCTCATGAAGAGGCTTTGAAACACCAGCCATTCACTGACGAATCCGTTGGTCGGCGGCAAGGCGGCGATAGAGACAGCACCGATGAGAAAGCAGGCCCCGGTCCAGGGCATCCGACGCAAAAGGCCGCCATACTCTTCCATGTTGCGGGTATGCGTGGCGTAGAGCAGGGAACCAGCTCCGAAAAACAACAGGGCCTTGAAGACGGCATGATTGATCGTATGATAAAGACCGGCGATCACTCCGAGTACGGCCAACTCATCGAGACCATAGCTGTGGAAAATCATGCCTGCTCCGATGCCGAGCAGAATGATTCCGATATTCTCGACGCTATGGTAGGCCAGCAGGCTCTTGAGATCGTGCTCCATCAGCGCGTACATCACGCCGAGCAAGGCTGACACCGCACCGACTACAAGGACGACGAATCCCCACCACCAAGGAAACTGCCCGCCGAAAAAGTCGAAGTACACCCGAAGCAACGCATAGATGGCGGTTTTAATCATGACGCCGGACATGAGGGCTGAGATATGCGAGGGGGCCGCCGGATGTGCGTACGGCAACCACACATGAAGGGGGACGACACCGGCCTTGGTGCCGAACCCAACGAGTGCCAGAACGAAGACCGTCGTTCTTATACCGTCGGGCAAGGGCTGCTCCGGATGACGGAAGGCATCGAACGAAAACGATCCGCTGCCTTCAAAGAGAAGGAGAAACGTCAGGATGATGAAGGCGGTTCCCACATGGGTCATGATGAGATAAAACAATCCGGCATGGCGGACGTCGGCCTTTTCGTGCTCGGTCACCACGAGGAAATAGGAAACCAGCGACATCAGCTCCCAGGCGATGAGGAAAAAGAATCCATCGTCGGCAAGAGTGACCAGTGTCATCGTCAGCAGAAACCCGTTGTACAGTGACCCCAACAGCGCAATCGAAATATGTCCGTACCATGCGGTGACGTAGCCCACCGCATAGATAGAGGCAGCAAGACCGATCAACGAAATCGTCAGCAGAAAGAAGGACGAAAGAGCGTCAAGCCGGACGGCGAAGGTCAGAAGAGGGAGTGCGGAGGGCACAGACATGGTCAACGGGTCTGGCCCGAAGAGGCCGACGATGCCAAGGCCGATTCCTCCCAAACTCCCAAAGGCCGCGGACCCATGAGCCACGAGATTCTGGATCTTCGGCCTGGCTGGACAGCACAGCGGAAGCAGCAGCCCGGCTGCATAGCTGGCGACCATGAGAAAAAACAGAATGGCCATTGGCTGGGAACGGCCTACCGCTCCTGCCGAATGAGGGTGGGAACGATCTGGCTCTGGACTTCATCCGTGATGGCGAACCGAGTATACGGAAGGTCGACCATTTGATTGACATAGAGCCGTCCGACCGGTGCGGGGATCTTCACATCAACTGCAGCCTGTCCCTCAGGTGGAATCGTAATCGGGTACTCTCTTGCGCCTCCGATATAGGGATGCCAGACGACCAGTTTGTAACTTCCCGGAGGAATGTCGGTGATTTGAAAATGTCCGTCTGTATCCGTCGTCGCGTAGTACGGATTGTCCATCGCCAATCCCCAGCTCTCCATGTACGCATGGAAACCACACTGCATGACGAACACACGTCGGCCTTTTGACATCCCAACGAGCTGCTTCATCGGATCCCCCGCCAGGTGTTTATGATAGAGGGCAGCGTCGCTGCGGTCTTTCAAATCTCGCGGGTGTTGCGGATTCATCGGCAGCGGGACGTTGAAGAGGACCCGTGCGCCGAGTTGGGAGCTTTCGTAGGCCTGGATGTCGTGCATGACCGGATCCATATTCACGACGACGACATTCTCTTTTTCTCGAACGATGGTCGTAAACGGCATGAAGCGACAATCCCGCGCTTCAATGCGTGGGTCCCTGAAGGTGGAGGCAAAACCCTTCCCTTTCTCGACGCCCTCGAGGTAGACCACGACGTCCCGAAATTCTCCGGCCGGCCCGACGTTGAACGGTTGCAACAATCGCCATCCCTGGCCGTCTGATATCCGTCCGCAATAGATCTGGTCCGGCAGCGTCGTGAGATTGTAGCCTTTAGGTTTTGGGACTTGGCCTTCTAGTGTCACGGTACCGAGTACCGTCCCTCCGCCGGAGACGGGTATTTCTTCATAAGCCCAGGCGGGCGCTAAATGGAGAGAGGCTGCAAGGAACACAATCGAGATGAAGCGATACATCGGGCGGTCTCCTTCCTGTCGTTTCCGAGAGAATAGTGCGGATCACATATGAGATTGAAGCGGTCGTCCCGTCCTGCGCCGGCACCGGTTTACACCTTCACGCGCTTTGAGATTGTTGGGATCGAAATCCAACACTGCCTTCCAATGGAATAACGCTTCGTCGGACAAATCCAACTCCTCAAGCAACACAGCCAAGTCGCAACGGGCAAGGACATCGCCGGGGCAGATATCCAGGAGCTTCTGTAACTCAGCGAGCCGCTCGGTCCGTTTGTTCTGCATGTGGGTTCCTCAAGTGATGTTGGGATGTCATCTGGTGGTTCAACCTATTGAGAGACCGCACGTCACGTAGAACCCCGTACAACACCGCCAGCAACACTAATGCGATCAACAGATCGAACGGCCCCAGGCCCCAAGCAGTCCCAACCATGAGACACAACGCCACGACCGAACAGAAAAGTTCCAATCGGAAGAACTGCGGTTTCGGAGGTGGATTCATCGCGTCAATCCTGCCTCAGAGCGGAGCGACGCCAGGACCACTTGCAGGGAGGATGCCGGAGAGTTATCGAAAGGGCATCGGGAGGGACATCAAACAACTTGCGGACTTGCGAGTCAGGCGTTCATTGTTCTACCGGTGCGCGAGCCGTCGCCGGTTTCATTCTGCAAAAGTTGCAGATTTCTTCCTCGTGAGCCTCACATCACTGCAAATGTTGCAGGAAGCCATTGCTTGAGGAGCATTCAAGGGGCTGCCACCGCGTTATTCGCGGATACCGTACTCTTTGATCTTGTATTGAAGGGCGCGGAGGCTGATGCCGAGCAGTTTGGCCGCCTTCTCGCGATGGTTCGTGACTTCGGTGAGGGTCCGCCGGATCGCTTCACGTTCGATTTCCTTTAACGGTGAACCCAGCGAGACCACCATGGTGCGCGCATCCTCTCTGCTTACCTGAATTTCCTCGGGAAGATGGGTGGGTTCGATCACCGTGTCTTTTACGGTGACCACCAACCGCTCAATGAGGTTCCGCAGCTGGCGAATGTTGCCGGGCCAGGCGTACAGCCGCAACAGCCGCATGGCTGGTCGAGAGATATCCTTCGCCGCTCGGTGATGCAGCGCCGAGAACTCGTGCATAAAGCGCTCGGCCAACATCGGGATATCGTTCCCTCGCTCGCGGAGCGGGGGAAGAGGGATTGGAACGACATTGAGTCGATAGTAGAGATCTTCCCGGAATGCTCCTTCTTTGACCGCTTCCTCCAGATTCCGGTTGGTGGCCGCCACAATCCTCGTATCCACTTTCACAACCTTGGTTCCTCCCAGTCGCCGGAACTCTTTCGTCTCCAGTACACGCAAAAAATCGACCTGGGACTTGAGCGACAATTCTCCCACTTCATCCAGCAACAATGTTCCGCCGTCGGCAAGTTCAAATCGTCCCATCTTGTTGGTCGTGGCGCCGGTGAAGGCGCCTTTTTCATAGCCGAACAATTCACTCTCGAAGAGATTCTCTGGGAGCGCTCCGCAATTTAAGGTGACGAATGGACCGTTCGCCCTGTGACTCTTGTGATGGATGGCGCGGGCCACGAGCTCTTTTCCGGTTCCACTCTCACCTGTGAGCAGGACCGTCACGTCACTATCCGCTACCATCTCTACGAGGCCGTACACGCGCTGCATCGGCTCGCTTTCACCGATCATCTGCTCGAAGCGCGTCCTGGTTTCGAGTCGATCCTTGAGCTGCTTGTTTTCACAGGACAGGGCGTGGCGCTCGAGCGCTTTTTCTACCACCAGAGCAAACCGATCACGATCGATGGGTTTCGTGAGGTAGTCGTACGCCCCGCATCGTATGGCCTCGACCGCGGTGTCGATTGATCCGAAGGCGGTCATGACCAGCACCTCGGTGTCAGGCCATGTGTGCTTGAGGCGGTGAAGAAATTCCATGCCGCCCATGCCCGGCATCTTCAGATCGGTGAGAACGAGATCAGCCGCTGTCGTCTCCAGTTGCTCCAGCGCTTCTTCAGCGCTTCCCGCACCCCGGACCCGATACTGCTTTTTCTCGAGGAGCGTCACCAAGGCGCTGCGGATGTTCAGTTCATCATCGACGACGACAATCTGGCTTCCGAGTGTCACGATCTCGCCTCTATTTCCTGGGGATGAGTGGCGAGGGCAGGGAATCTCAGCGTGACGGCGGTGCCGGTTCCCCGCGCACTCGACACACTGATCACTCCGCCGTGATCCTGCATGATTCGGTAGGCGATGGCGAGCCCAAGCCCCGAACCGCTTGTTTTGGTGGTGTAAAAGGGGTCGAACAAGCGAGGCAAGGCCTCCTCGGGGATGCCCACACCGGTGTCCCGCACAGAAAGTTCGACCCAGCGTTTTCCCTCGGACAGGCACGTGGTGGCCGCGATACGACAGCGGCCGCCTTCCGCCATCGCATGGAAGGCGTTGACCACGACATTCACCAACGCCTGGCTGATCTGTGTCTCATCGCCCAGCACCGGCGGCAAATCGTTTTCGATCGTATCTTCAAGATGAATCTTGTGCTCCTGCGCTTCAAGCTGCATGAGTGCGACGATATGTTCGACGACCCGATGAACGTTCACTTCCTGAGTAGCGAAGGAGCTGGGACGCGCGAATCTCATAAAATTGTCAAGGATGGCAGAGAGTCGTCTGCATTCCGCGTTCAATACCTGTACATAATGAGCGGTCCGGCTCCTAAGCTGGCCGTGGTCTTGTAGCTCTTCTTGGAGAAGATGGAGGTTCAAATCCATGGCACTCAGTGGATTGCGCAACTCGTGTGCGACTCCGGCGGATAGCGTATGCAGTGCCGCCAGTTTTTCGGCGACTCGTACGCGTTGTTCGAGGCCAAGCCACTCCGTGACATCCTGCGCTTGCAAGAGGACACCGGCCGGCCGGCCATTATCACCTGTCAATGCAACCGTGCTGACACGAATCGTTTGGAGCCGGCCATTGATGCCTTCATAGGGCATGTCTTTCAGATTCATATGCCTATTGTTCTTGAGTGCTCCGTCGAGTACCTCACGAATGATGTCCCCGCCGCCAAACACTGAGACATAAGAATTTCCAAGCACATCTGCCGCTCGTCTCTTCAACACCGCTTCCGCGGTGGGATTGACGGCGGTCACGACGCCGTTGCAGTTGATCGTCAGCACGCCTGTCGGAATGCTCTGAAGAATATTTCTGGCGAGGCTCTTTACTTCCTCAAGTGTTCGCTTCGTGCTGTCGTAGTGCAAAAACGTGATCAGTAAGCCAGCGGAGATGGTACTAATGAGCACAACCAGAAGGAGTTTGTCCGGCTCGAGACTAAACAATGCAAGCGCCACGCTGGACATTGCGACGAGCACTACACAGGAGGCAATAAGCCAGTGGGGAATGGTTCGAAAGAGAACAGCTTTGGGAATAGGTCTAAACATGGCGTGGCAACCAGGGGGCGAACGCGTCCTATGCTAACACGCATTCTTACGGCTATACAAAAGCGCCGCTGTTTATCTCATGCCACTGCAGGTACATGGTAATCCGCTCCCCTGATTGTCGAGGCTGCTACCCGGCCGGACAAGCCAGTCCCCTGTGCACCCATTCGGCGGGTTGCTGAACATGGTTTCTTCTAGGCGTAGGTTGTCGAGGGGGGAATATGGCCGTGGTTGCCTGAGGAGGCTGATAAAACAGAAAGACCCAATGAGAGAGTTAGTTCAAAGGCTCATCCGCTTCTCATGAGTTATCTTGTATCAAGTCCCCGCGACTTTGGTCGACAGCAGGCTCGGCGGGGTTCAGTTCGACTGCGTGCTCTTGATCTCGAGGGGCCTGCGTCGGGCTAGGCGTCTCGTCCAGGATGACCACCGGTTGAACAGAGGCGACAGCCCGCTGAAGGGTACTATACAGGTCAGCTAACACAGCGTCCTTTTTTAAGACCTCGAACGCTCCTGCTTTCTTCATCGCATACACATGATAATCTTTTACATCGACCGTAAGCCCCACCACGACAATTCGTGGGTTCTGTGTCCTAATTAATCGAGTCGCCGTGATCCCGTCCATCCTTGCCATGCTGATGTCCATCACGACGACTGTCGGTTGCAGCTCTCCAGCACGCACCACGGCCGTATCGCCGTCCTCCGCTTCACCGACTAATTCGATATTGGGATACGCTTCGAAGTGCTTCCGCAATGTTTCACGAAAGATTGCGTTGTCGTCTACGAGGAGTACCCGGATCTGGCTAGCATTCATCGAATTCTCTAAGCTTTCTGTGACAGCCGTCGGAACCTTACGGTGATTGAGGAGATAGATCGACTAGGGAAACCCCTCGTGATTGTCATATAGACGACAATGTGACAAAAGTCTAGTATCCGACAATGTAGCTTGAGGGAAAGAACGAAAGCTAGGGCCGCTTCCTCATCAAATTGTCCTGAACTGTGCCTGTACTGAGGGGTCTATCTAGTCATGCTTTCCGTCCGGCGATTATAGACTTTTCTCATGGATCCTAAGAAATACCTCGATAACGTCACTGAGAATCTCATCCTTGCGAATTTGCCACTCAATGAGCAGAAGAAGCTGCGCACTCATCTTGAACTTGTGTCGGTCGAGACAAGACAAGAACTCGATTCTGTAGGTGGCGGTCTCCGTTACATCTGTTTCCCTGTGGACTGTGCGATCAGTCTCATGGAACATCAGCCGGATGGACAGAGGGTGGAAGTAGCGGTGATCGGCAAGGAAGGCAGTACGGGTTTTAATGCCGCTCAGGGATTGACGACCTCACCCTGTCGAACCATTGTTCAAGTCGGCGGCTCGATGTACCGGTTAGGTGTGAAATGGCTAAATGATTCAGTCCCCTTTTTAGTCAATACATTGATCCGGTTTGGTGCGGTGATCTTCCGCCATAGCGTTATCTCGGTGGGCTGCAGCCAGTTCCATTCCGTGGACCAGCGGTTGGGCCGTTGGTTCCTCGCCCACCAACACCGCACCGGACTCACGACATTTCCCTTCACGCATCAGTTTCTGGCCGAGCAGCTTGGGGTTCAGCGGGGCACCATTACGGAAGCGTTAGCAGGCTTACAGGAAAGGAAAATAGTGGACTATGGTTACGGGAAAGTAAGGCTTCTAAAAATGCGAGAAATGGGAAAGGTCAGTTGCGACTGCTTCAAACTTGCAAAGCAAGCCATCGAGGAGTATATCCGCGACATCAAAGCCACCAAGCGATCCTGACTCCTTCCTGATCACGTTGCAGATTTCAGCGCGAGCTCTTGAACCCCGCTGATGATCCTTGCCCTGTAAGTTCGGAAAATCTCACGCCGAAGGACTCGCCATCACTCCAGGTCACTTCAAATCCTTTTTCAACTGAACTCTTGCGACCTTCAACAACAAGACTCGTGCTTGTCGAGATATCGCGATTTCAAGGAGTCTTCTCTCCCTTTTAAGGCTACCCCAAGAACTGCGAGAGGCATTCCTAAAAGGCAGGTGAACTATGGGCCTTATTGGGGGACTAGGAAACGTCCATAGATCAGCTATGTTTGCTTGGAACTGCAAATGCCGGTAAGGAAAATCTCCCTCTTTTAGGGGAGTGGGACTTATTCCTTCGAGGAATGCGCGCGCGTATTGTAATGCTAGGCTTGAGGTGCGCCGCTATTGACGATGCAAATCATTGGGAGCGATACATGTACCTTCTACGATCCTGGTTTCCGTTTCATCTTTTCATTATCGGTTCGTTGTGGGGATGCAGCGTCGCAGCACCGGCCCCCTCACCCCTTTCATCGCCGCTCTTTACCCCAACAGCAGAAGATACCAAACGCGTAGGCGCATTGACGCAAGAACTGGACAACCGCGCGCTGCACTGTCTCGAACTGTCGAGCTGTGAAGCCGTGCATTTTTCTCGAGGGTTGGTCAGCCTGTTTGAAAGCCAGGAAGCAGCCCGCGCGTCGTTCCGACGCGTGATCGAAGGCGCTCCGTCGAGTGCTCTAGCCGCCTCCAGTATCCGCTGGCTTCAACTCATTGAGACCGAAGGAAGCAAGTCGGCCGCAGGGCAACCTCAGAACACATCAATTGAACTTATGGGGCAGCTTATACGTGATTGGATGGCACGCGAATTGGCCGAATATTCCAAACAGGCGCGCATTACCTCGACCGCACCGAAGGCGAAGGTCGAGCCGGTCGAGATGGTTCAGGCGCTGCAAAAGCAAGTGCGCGAGCGAGACCGTCACATTGCTACACTCGAAGCGAAACTGGAGGCGCTGAAGGTGATCGATCAAGATCATGAGAAGAGGAAGCGAGCAATCAAGGTTCCTGTGACCCTCCCATAGCCTTCCTGGGTCTTCGAAAGGTGTCATTGGTCGGGCATCTAACGAAGGAGGAGACACATGAGAGGGCGCTACAAGAAACGAGTCCAATATGAAGCGTTGGCAAAGTTTTCCAATAGCGACCTCACCGGACAAGGGCGTGTCATAGATCTTACAGTCCCTGGTTGTCAGATCGAATGTACACAGCGAGTCCTACGAGGGCAATACCTCGAATTGCAGATATCGCTGCCTGGAGGCACGTCAGGTATTGCGGTGAAACTCGCCGCTGTGCGATGGACCAAAGGCAATCGATTTGGCGTAGAGTTCATCCGGATGGGTAGGTCGGACCAGGAAGTTCTCGAGACATTCATGGCCGAGCACGCGCCTGAGTGACGCCTCTGACACATTCATTTAGCGCTGGGCCATTGACAGGTTTTGCATTCAATCCGGATCATGAGTTTCAGCGGCCGTCAGCGCCTTCAGTGCCTCGCTCACAAAATCCGCCTGTGGAGCAGTGACAGGCCTCGATTGCATCTTGCCCTTCGGTGCTCCCGGCCAGCCAGTGTGACGACGAATGAGACCTTATTCGAGGTGTGCACTTTTGTCCCAAATACTTGGACGCAAATCCTTGAGTTGCCGTCCCTCCTTTGTGTCCGTACTGGATTGTCCAGTGTGTTTGCCATGAGGAATCACCATTTTGAGGGGTTGAGCAGCAAGCGAATGATTCGTACAGTAATCCTGTTCGCCGGGGATTCTTGAACAGAGGCTGCGAAACGGCCTACTAGACAGGAGGGACCATCGATGAGCTCAGCATATTCACGCGACGCGCTCAATTCCCGTTTGGCAGAGCGGTTGTCCGCGCACTATACGGTTCAGTTCGCCTATCCGGAATACGCTGGGGAAGGCGTGACGCTGGATGTGTCGGCTGGCGGATTATGCGTGATCACAAACCGAGACATTGCACCGGGCGTTCAGATGTATGCTCGCCTCGTGCTCCCGGACAAAACCCACTTAGATGTTCAGACCGCTACGGTGAGATGGTGTGAAAACGGGCAAGTTGGTCTCGAAATTGCTGAGATGGAACGACAAGATGCTCTCGGCTTACTGGAACTGCTGTCTCGCTTAGGCGGATCAGCAATCACCTATTCTAGGAGATATCATCCGGGGTCTGTCACCATAGGATCAGGCAAAGAACTTGGCAGCTACATTGTAGGGGTCATGGAAGGAAGCCCACTGATCAATGTGGTGACCTCAATTTCACGACAGTTACGGGCGCAGTTCAGTCGAGATGATGCACATGTCCCCGGTATGTCTCGATAGGCGCGCGCGCTTCGAACCCTATCTGCTTGAAACACAACGCCTCGCCATCGCTAGTGGCTTCCGTCCGACCGAATCTCCCACCCCTCAACGATTAACCCTTCGGAGGGGATTGAGCTTCTATCGTTCACACGCCTATGCTTCCTATCTCAGAGGCCCGCATGATCAATGTTCTGCTGGTTGATGACTATCCCATTATGCAGCAACTGCTGCGTGACATTTTACAGCGGTACCCCGATATCTGCGTGGTCGGTGAAGCACAAAATGGTGAAGAGGCCGTCCTCCAAAGCATGAAACTCAAACCGACGGTCGTCATCATCGACATCAATTTGCCCACGATAAGCGGCATGGAGGCGACGCGGTTGATCAAGCTTCAAAGACCATCCACCGTCGTCATCGGGCTGACGGCCGGCGTACCAGACCAGACGGTCACTGCCATGCGCGACGCCGGAGCAGCGGCCGTGCTCAGCAAAGGAGATTTGTTAAGTGCGCTGTATCCCACCATTATAGAAGCCATGCGAAGCTCAGCGAAGCCCGCGTTTGCATCTGCCTCTGCCAGTCCCAAGCACTGATCCATCATACCGGTTGTTGCTCCGCCGTCCATGTGAATCCTTGGCCTTCATGTGCCTGTCCAGCACATCTCACGCTTGCCATCGGTGAACCCTTCGGCAAGAGCGAAGTGTTCCGCTCTCGCCCAACTCCCAGATCGTGAAAAATCCGTATTCGCGGACGCCTCCAGCGGTTAAAGAAAAGAGCAAATCACCTGTAGGACGGATCCTCTAGCACTAATCCCAGTAGGAGATAGTGCCTCTGTTCTATACTTTTGAACCCTTCGTCATGAAGACCTCGCAAACCATCTGATCCTCACGGAGTGGAGGTGTGCTTGCCGACGAAAACGCATCGAATCAGTACACGACTCTACGTCCGGGTTGTTCTCCAGCACGCGATGCCTTCGCTTTGGGAGCGTCCTTTCTATACACGTGCGCCTCGGGTAGGGGCGCAGGAATGGATGTGATTGTCTACCGAGCGTTGAGGTGTTGACATGCGACTCATGCCTTTCACGTCCAGCGCCAAGGAAACCTTCCTTGGGAAACGTCTGCAAGGGCGGAAATATTTGGTGGGTTCTCTGGTGCTCTCGGCGCTTGCCATCCGCATGCTGCTCGCCCAGCGGAAACAGGCAGAAGCAGAGCTCAAGGCTATTGAGTGGCTGCTGCGTGAAGGGGGAGAGCCGTTCCACATGCCAAAGCCGCAGCCTTATGGAGATCTGACTGAGCTCAACACTGAACTGACCGTACTTCGCAGGGTCGGCAAAGACCTTCTCATCAATGTGGCCGGTGATGCGCTCCACCTCATCGGTACCTCGGGTGAGGTGTGTGAAAAGAACGGAGACTACGCCTCCTGTCTTGTGGCATCCGACTGGTGTCGCTTCCTGGACCAGACGTCGCGCGAACAGTGCGGGACGGTAGACAATCGGGCTGCCTTGGCCAGCGGCCGGTGGCACTGTCGCGAATCAGGGCGAGAGGCGTCGACCCTCGCCATGGAGACAGGGAAGCCGGTCGACATACCCTGCAAAGGTGGAATCAATTTGTATGCAGCACCAATCATGGTCGATGGAGAAACGGTCGGAAGCATCACCATTGGCTATGGGGACCCGCCCAGAGATCATAACCAGCTGACGGAAGTGGCCGAGCGCTACGGAGTCCAAGTGGAGAGACTCCGAGAACTGAGCGCCAACATGCCTTCCCGGCCGCAATTCATCGTGGCGGTAGCGAAAGCCAGATTGCGCACTGAAGCGGTTTTGCTGGGGGAAATCATCAAACGGAAAGGCGCTGAGGAAGCCTTAGCTGATTTGACGAAAAACCTGGAAGTGCGCATTGCGAAGCGAACTCAGCAACTCCGTGCCCTGGCGACTGAATTGAATCTTGCCGAGCAACAGGAGCGTAAGCGGCTGGCTGTCGAACTACATGATCACCTGCAACATCTCCTCGTTCTGGGAAAACTGAGGATTGGACACGGGAAGCGGTATGCCCCGCCGATTCCAGTTCTAACCGAGGCGCTGGCGCAGGTGGACCAAGTGTTGTCCGACGCCCTTCGCTACACGAGGACCTTGGTGGCCGAATTGAGTCCCGCCGTACTAAGGGATCACGGACTGCTCGCGGCACTCAAATGGCTGAGCGAATATATGCAAAAACTTTCTGTGACTGTCGCTGTGAATATGCCTGAAGAACTCCACGTCACCCTGCCAGAGGATCAAGCCGTGCTGCTCTTTCAGTCTGTCCGTGAACTTCTGATCAACTCCTCGAAATATGCCGGGACCAGCGCAGCCACGGTCACAGTCGAATGCCGCGACGATCAGTTACGGATCCAGGTACGTGATGACGGAGCCGGCTTCGACGTGGCTGCCGTGACGGCTGCTTCGTCGGCCTCGACCGGTGGACAGTCATACAAATTCGGTCTGAGTAGTATCCTGGAGCGGATGCAGGCTTTGGGAGGATCGTTCGACATTCTATCTGCTCCGGGGCAGGGCGTCACCGCGACGCTGACCCTCCCGCTGAGCCAAAGCGAGACGAGACCTGCTGCATAACTGCCTTGGCGAGAGAGCTTGCTGGCGTGAAAAATTCTGAGCGACCTTAGATTTCGTGGAGCTTAGTTTC
>JARDZZ010000214.1 GCA_029240595.1 Nitrospira sp.
AGCCGGCGCTGTTGATCTTCCGTCAAGGATTGGCCCAGACTTCCCTCAATCTCTTTCAGAATCTCCTGGCGCTTGCCCATCAACATCTGCTGCAAGGCCTCCCGGCGGCGTTCGCGCGCTTCTCGCTCCTTCGCCGTCTCTTTCGGTTTGGCAGCCAGCGGGGATACGGCCATCATGACCGGCTTCTCGATCACGGCAGCCGCGGCTGGTTTGTCTTTCGCCACCGGCTTACTGACTGGTTTGGGTTTGGTCATGGGTTTCTTCCTCGGCGGTGGTTTCATCGCCATCGCGTTGTCCTCTCCCTTGGGGTGAACGCTGGACGGCAAAAAAGTTCGGCATCTATAACATGCCTACTCGGAGTTTGACAAGGGGTTGTAGGAAACGGGTCAGAGTCCCCTAGGGATAGATGATCGTAGAACGTACGGGGTAACCAGCGAGCTTCTGCCGGCCCTGGAGTTCTTTGAGCTCGACCAAGAAATCGAGGCCGACGATTTCACCGCCTAACTGCCTGACGAGGGAAACGGTAGCAGCTGCAGTCCCTCCGGTGGCGAGCAGATCATCCACAATCAACACCCGTTCGCCCATTCCGATGGCATCCCGATGGATCGCGAGTGAGTTGGATCCGTATTCGAGGCTGTATTTGACCTCAAAGCAATCGGCCGGTAACTTTCCGGGTTTCCGAACAGGCACGAAGCCGGCCTTGAGCCGTTGGGCCAGAATCGCGCCGTAGATGAATCCACGGGATTCGATCCCGACCACTTTGGCCACGCGCTGCCCGCCATAGTAGGCCACGAGGTCATCGGCAATGGCCGAAAAGGCCTGGCCATCTTTCAACAGCGTCGTGATGTCGTAGAAAAGAATACCGGGTTTGGGGAAGTCGGGGACTTCTCGGATGAGCGCTCGATACTCGGCGACGGTCATTGGCTCAGAGCAAGTCCGATTGTGTCAGCGTTTTTCGCTCGATGGTGTGACGCAAGCGGCTCAAGGCGGTCATCTCGATTTGACGGACTCGCTCACGGGTCAATCCCATGTCTCGTCCGATTTCCTCAAGCGTCCTCGCTTCGCTTCCGTCAAGCCCAAACCGCGACACAATAACAGTTTGCTCTTTTTCAGGCAACTCTTTCACCCACGTCATCATCTCGGCCCGCCGCATCACGCCTTCCGCCGTGTCGGCCGGCGAGGCACACATCGGATCCTCGATGACATCCCGCAAAAAGGTGTCTGCCCGATCGTTGATCGGACTGTCCAGCGAGCAGGTCGTCCGGACGATTTGTTTCAGATCGAGCACCTCTTCCTCGGTCGTCTTCATCTTTCGGGCGATTTCCTCGGCGACAGGTTCCCGTCCCAACTCCTGGACCAGGGCCTCCACCTTATTCAGATACCGATTGAGCCGCTCGACCACGTGCACCGGCAGCCGCACGAGCTTTCCCTGATTGATGATGGCCCGCTCGATATACTGCCTGATCCACCAGGATGCATACGTGCTAAAACGGAACCCCCGCTTGTAATTGAATTTCTCCACCGCTTTGATGAGTCCGAGGTTGCCCTCTTCGACGATATCCGAAAAGGGAAACCCTCGATGAATGTAGCGTTTGCCGATACTGATCACGAGACGGAGATTGGACTCGATCATTTGCTGGCGGGCCTGCTCGTCGCCGGCCATCACTCGTTTGCCCAGTTGCTGTTCCTGTTTAAAGGTCAACAACGTGGACCGCCGGATTTCCCTGAGATAACTCTTGAGGGTGTCCAGCCCTTCCGAGCGGCCCCGTGAACTCCCTTCGTCCGAGGAGGCGTCATGGTCCGACGCATCGTCCTCGTCGTGGCTCGAGTAATGCCTCCGCGCTTCGCTCTGGTCCGAGAATTGGTCCTGCCCTCTCTCCATCTCGACCTCAGATCCTCACTGACGCTAGTACCACACGACAAAGCTCGTCTGCCGGCCTGACGCCGGCAGCCATTCCACGTGGATGCCGGTCACGCGTGATGCGGGCGGACCTGCCTTAAGCACTTCGATCAGCGACACAATACGATCTTTGGGACCTTCTGCTTCCAATTCGACCCGGCCGTCTTCACAATTTTTGACACCGCCTACGAGTTCCCGCTGCACGGCGTTCCGAACGGTGAATGCTCGGTAGCCGACGCCTTGTACTCTCCCTGACACTGAGATTCTGGCTCGAACGGCAGTCGAGTCACTCGCATCCGTCATCGTTCAGCCCTCGGGATACGCGTAACGAAGGGATAGTCTCACACCTCGAGAAACGCGTCACGTGATTTGCATTTCTACGCCGGAAATCTCTCCGATGAATTGTACGTATGCGGACATGCGTGGAGCAACGGCCACGTAAACGGATACTGACGAGCGCATACCGTCTCAGAACGACTCTCACCATCGGTCGCTATGGTAGAATCGCCGGCATCGTCGTGACGGGCCACGGTAGGCCATCAGATTCATTTGGTCTTCTGTCGCAGCGAAGATCGGCCCCTGCGGCTCACGGCGTCTGCGGATCGCCAGATGAGAGGGCACATGGCATTCAGGGCGACCGATCTCAAGCTCGTGTTAGAGGAGATCGCTCCAGCCCTCATCGAAGGGTGGATTCAGAAAATCTATCAACCGGCGACACATGTGGTCGTTTTTGAGTTCCGTGCCAGGGGAGCGACGTATCGGCTTCTGGTATCATGCGAACCAGAAACCGCCCGGCTCCACCTTGTCCGACATCGCTTGAGGAACCCGCCGAGTCCGCCGCCGTTTTGCCAGTTTCTGCGCGCCCATCTAGACGGGGCCCGACTCCAGATGTTGCATCAGGTGAGCGAGGACAGAGTGGTCACCATGGAGTTCACCACCAAGTCAGGACCCAGGACCGTCGTCTGTGAGCTCACAGGCCATGCGGCCAATATCCTGGTGCTGGATGAACATCAGCATGTTCTTCGCGATCTGAATCACCAGCGAGACCGTGTCGGTCAACGCTATCAGCCACCTCCGAGCCAACCATCCGCCTTGGATAAGAAGGTGACTCCGCGAAACACCGCCAAGACAGAGGACCATCGTTTCCCGGTATCCGCGGCCATTGAATCGGATTACCGGGAGCAGGACGCTCGCGCCGCCCAAGATCGAGTCAGACTGGAGCAGCTCAGATCGCTTCGAAAAACGCTCAAGAAAACGCGACGACGGATAGACGCGTGGCGGGAGGACCTTGCAAAGGCGACCAGATATCGGGACTATGCCCGATACGGCGAGCTCATGAAGGCAAATTTAAGTTCCATCACGCCCGCAAAGGATCAGGTCACCCTCGTGGATTACTATGACGAATCGCTCCCCGAAGTCACCATTCCCCTTGACCGGTCCAAATCCCCCGTCAGCAACATGGATGACTATTTCAAAAAACACCGCAAATATATGGCCGCTGAACGTGAGTTAGTTCCACGCATCGCGCAAGCGGAAGGTGAACTCAATGCACTGGAGCGGCAGATTGCGTCCATCGAGCAAGGGACCTGGACGCCTCCTGCCGAAGGCCGCCCGGCCCGATCGAATCCAGTGGTGAAGCGGGACACATCCGCCCCCGCACGCGGCCCCTTCCGGCGCTTTACATCCGGCGATGGTCTTCCCATTTTCGTGGGACGCAATGCGCGGGAAAATGACCAACTCACATTCGGACTGGCCAAGAATGACGACTTGTGGCTCCATGTTCGAGGCGCATCCGGATCCCATGTGGTAGTCCGGTTGAGCAAAGGGTCGGATCCGCCGCCGGAAACACTGCGGGATGCGGCGACGCTGGCATTACTCTACAGCGACCTGAAGAAGAGCGGAAAAGGCGAGATCGTCTACACAAGGCGCAAATGGGTCAAGCCCGCCAAGGGTCGAGCCCTGGGCGCAGTCATCGTCACACAAGAGAAAACCATCCATGTACGGTTGGACCCGACGCGATTGGACGCCCTGAAAGCCCGCCAGGAGAGGTCTCTCCCGTAAGATTTCATCTTTCGCTGGCCGAGCATGTCCTCTTGAGCTACTCTCAGCAGAAACGAGTATCTCACCTCAAGAGGGAGGGGTCGTATGTCGCCCTCGCCACCTTCAGCAACCGCCGGCCCGACCGTGCTTGTCGTCGACGATGATGCCACGGTAGTCGCTTACTGCAAGAAAATACTCCAAGAAGCAGGTTGTTCGACCCTTTCTGCGTCGGGAAGCTCTGAAGCCCTAAAGATCTGTAAGCAGCACGGAGGCACGATTGACTTGCTGATTACCGACCTGGTGCTACCTCCGCCGGAGTTCTCTTTCGCCTCATCGGAGAATGAATTTCCCCACGTTCATGGGCACGAACTCGCACTCCGGGCACTCCGGATGCGGAAGGACTTACACGTGATTCTCATGTCGGGAAATCCGGATACGGATCTCGCTGGATATGGGATTCGGAAAGACACACTGCCGTTCCTCTCGAAGCCGTTTGACCCTCCCGCCTTCGTCTCGTTGGTGAAGCAGACATTACAAACTCCACCGCCTACTCCTGAATTGCTGCTCAAGCAACCCTCTCCAGGCACGAAAGGTGCCGACGAGTGGTTTGACTGACGACGCACCGCCACCGTGCACATAAATGAATTGGGGTGCCTTGAGTCATGGCACCCCTTCT
>JARDZZ010000215.1 GCA_029240595.1 Nitrospira sp.
TTCAATACCTCGCGCGTGCGCCTCCTCGGCATATGCAAACAAACGATCGGGCGTACGATGTGCCGAGACGACGATCAGTTCATTGGCAATTCCCAACTCATTCAAGATGGCCACGGCCTTTTCCAGAATGGGAAAATCAGATTTGCTTCCACCCAGCACACCGACGATCGGGCGGGACCCACCCCTTTTGGATCGGGGTGAACCACCTCGCTTGGATGTTTCCGGCACGATATCACTCCCTTAGACAAGGCACTGTGGGGTCCACACCTTAACGGCTCTTCCCACACGGGTCAAGCAGGCGGACCATGCGTTACCTCCGCGTTCTGCAAGAGAAATTGACCCATTGAACCATTTTCCTCTATGATGAAGCTTCACAATTCCGCCGCGCCCGAAGGGAGCTTCTTCGGTGGCAGGTATCGGACACAGTCTCCGTGAAAGAGTTCGCCTGCTCGTCCAACGGCCTACCGGACTGGATGAAATTGCGGTGGATGATTTTGCGGCGTCCAGTAAGCTCCGGGCTTGGGAAGCGGTACAGATTCCGGAGCGGCTCAGATTCTCTTCCCGCCTTGCCATTAAACTGGTCCTCCTGTTTCTTCTGATTATCGCGTTTGTACCCTGGACGCAGACCATCACGGTAAGCGGGCAATTGTCCGCCTACACGCCGTACGAACGACCACAGGACATTGAAGCGCAGATCACGGGTCGTATTAAGAAGTGGCACATATTCGAAGGTGTCCGTGTGAAGCAGGGCGATTTGATCTTAGAGTTGGACGACTACGATCCCAACTTCATGTCCGCTGAATTGCTCCCCCTGTTAGAACAACGCAAGAAAGCCCTGGCCGAGACCCGGCAGGCCGCCTTGGCACGCGCCGAGCAACTGGATAAACGCATCAAGGAAATGCAGAACCTGGTCAAAGCCGCAGTGCCATCCGCACAGGCGCGCGTCGTCGAAGCGGAGAATCAGGTGCGCGAGGCCTATCAGAAGGTCGAAGCAGCCAAGATCGCGGTGGCCACCGCTGAATTGAACGTGGACCGCCACAAGCAACTGGCCGAACAGGGTCTCGTCTCCCAGCGCGAGTTAGAGGTGACGATCCAGGCCGCCATCGCCACGAAAGCCGATTTGACAGGCGCCCAAGCTCATCTGAGGGCGACCGAGCAGGCGATGAAAGCGTTGAGTTTCGGACGAGAGCAGATCAATGCGGAGGTCTTGCAACGCCTGTTGGACGCCGAGGCTGCCCGGGATGCTGCGGTCGGAGAAGCGGCCAAAGCCACGGATCAGTTGGCCGATGTCTCCTTACGTATGTCGAATGCTGAACAGCGCCGCGTGGCAGGCCGCATCATGGCGCCTATCGATGGCACCGTGGTGAAAATGGCCGAGACAGGCATCGGCGAAACCGTCCGTCCCGGAGACAAATTGGTAAAAATTTCGCCGGCCAGCGCCGACAAGGCCATCGAGATGGTCGCAGACGGCATCGACGCTCCGCTGCTGAACGTCGGGCGCAAGGTGAAGATTCTCTTTTACGGCATTCCAGCCATTCCTTTGCCCGCATGGCCGGAATTGATGGCCGGCACTTACGGTGGCGTGATCAAAGTCATCGACCAGGTTGACGACGGAAAAGGCAATTTCCGCTTTTGGGTGGTGCCTGACGCGGAGGAAAAACCCTGGCCCCCCCAAGAACACGTCCGCCAAGGCACCAAGGTCATGGGATGGGTCATCCTCAACCGTGTCCCGTTATGGTATGAACTATGGCGGCGCTTCAATCTCTTCCCGCCCGACTATCAGGAACGTCCGCCAAGCCTCATCGATACCCTCTTGCCGAAGGCAGGACGAGGTGCGAAGTAGGCGCCACTCAGCTTCTCTTCATTCGAATCTATCGTTGCTTGTCGCGTCCTTCTCGATCACGAAATGTGCGGTGCGATCCCGGCGAAGAGCATGCTGTTAATAGGAAAGGAGTGTGTCGTATGCCTCATCGATATGTACTCGCCATTGGCCTTCTAATCGCCCTGGGCATCCCCTGGAGTCATGCGAGCGCTGCCGATCCGTCCACCAAACGGGAACTTCCGCCGATCCCGCTTAGTGTGGATGAAATTCATGCCTGGGTCGATCGCTCGCATCCTCTCTTGAAGGGTGCCGGAACCGAAAAAGTGATGGCGCGCGGCAGTATGCTCAAGGCATTAGGTGCCTTCGAGCCCATCGTCGTGAACGATACTGAACTTGAGCGATTCATTTCGAGCAGCAACCCGAATGCAGGTACCCAGACTGCCGGGTTCAATGACACACTCGTGGAAGCCAGGCACCCCTTAGGCTTCCGCTACAGTGCTGGCATCCGCCAAGCGATCGGCGATGCGAGAATTCCCGATCTCGGCTTCAATAACGATAGACAACAGCTGCTTCTCGGCGGATTCTTTCCTCTATTGCGTGGACTCATGGTGAACCCAGAGAATGCCGAACTACAGCGTTCAGAACTGGCGGACCCGCGCGCGGATGTCCGGATCGCACAAACCAGACAGGACCTCTTTCTTGCGGCAGCCACGCAGTTTTGGGATTGGGTTGCGGCTGTGAAGTTTCTTGAGGTCCAACGTCGCGCAGTCGGGATTGCAGAAGACCGGTTCAAACAGGTCGAAGGCCGCGCCAAGGCCGGAGCGGTTGCTCCTCTGGATGTCGTGGAAGCGAACCAGGAAGTTCAACGTCGGCGGGAAGTGGCAATTGCCGCCCAGCGCTTCGTCGAGCAAGAGCAGTTGAAGCTCTCGATGTTTCTTTGGGAAAACAACGCCCCCGTGAATCCGCCATTGGAGCGAGCACCAGAATTCCCCTCTCAAATGTTGATCCCGACTCCCGAAACGATCAAGGCCCACAAGATTCAGGCCAAGGCCGATCGTCCGGAGATCAAGGAGATCGGCATTGAGGCCAAGATCAACAACATCGATCTTGAACTCGCTAAGAACAATTTGCTTCCCAGCCTCGATGCCGAAGCGGCGCCGGCGCGGCAGCCGGAAAAGTTCGTGCTGGGCCTGGGCTATCGTTTTGGATTGGAACTCCGGATTCCCATCCTTCAGCGGAGAAGCCGGGGCGAAGTGCTGGAAGCGCAGGGCAAGGCCGATCGTTTCGTCCTGACACAGAAATTCCGCGAACAGCAAGTGGTCATCGATGTGGATAATGCCCTGTCCGCCATCGAGCGGGCCAAGGAACGGATCGCTGCCGCCGTGGAGTCGCTTCGTTTGGCGAAGACGCTTGAGGAAGGAGAACGATTCCGCTTCAGTTTAGGCGCCACGAGCGTGCTGTTCGTCAACCTGCGTGAGCGCAACTCCGTGGACTCGGAAGGGCAGGTCATTCGAGCCAAGGCCGATTATCAAAAGGCGCTGGCCTTGTATCAGTGGTCGATCGGGGCTTGGGCCAAAGCCCTGCCTTCGAGCATCCCTGTCAATTACCGGGCGCGGGACTAAGACCGAAGAGTTGGCTTTTTCCCCTGTACTTTGCTAGCGTTAGGGAGCGGTTCTGGATGCGGCCTCAAGGCCGCTTGATGAAAAAAGGCGGGTGCCAGTGCAGAGTCATGTTGACGATCAGCCCAACCTCTTTCAGTCGGTGGTCGGCTACGTCGGCGTGCTGTTACGGCTTGAGCGGCGCCTGCTCGCGCTCGTGGTTTCCTACTCACTGGCGATCGGCTTGTTCGCGCTGATCGTCCCTCTGACCGTCCAGGAACTGACGAACACTTTCGCCTTTGCTATCCAGCCCGTGACGATTGTCACGCTGGCCGGCGTGATGATCGCTGCCCTGCTGTTCGTGGGGGCGTTCCGCTCGTTGCAATATTATGCGGTCGAAGTTCTGGAACGACGGCTTTTCGCCCGTGTTGCCATCGGGATGGCACAGCAGATTCCGCAGTTCCAGTTTCTCGGCTTTAAACCCCGGTATGCCAATCATTTCATGGAAACGGTGTTCATGCAGCGGGCACTCTCAGTGCTGCTGGTGGACCTGATCAACGTCGTCGTCGGCGGTGCCGTCGGCATGACGATTCTGGTCTTCTACCATCCGTATTTCTTGCTTTATAATGCGCTGCTCCTCGCCGGATTCAGCATCGTGTTTCTGTTGTCGCACGGGGGGCTCAAGGCGACCATCGAGATGTCGCACGCCAAGTACGACACCCTCCATTGGATGCAGGAAATTTCGTATAACCTGCTGCACTTCAAAGCCACGGATAGTCAGGCCATCCTGATGCAGCGGACCGACGAACTCGTCGGCAAGTACGTTCAGACAAGACAGACGCGTTTCGGGATTCTCATTCGGCAGTACCTGGGGTCGGTGGGGTGGCAGGCCATCGCACACGGGGGACTGATTGCCACTGCGGCTTGGCTGCTGTCCATCGGCCAGCTCACCTTGGGACAACTTGTGGCCGCCGAAGTGGTCGTCAGCGGCCTATTGGCGAGTTTTGACGAAGTCGTCAAGCGAATGGGGCACATATTCTACTTCATGACGGGTTTGAGAGAATTGGATTTCGTGCTGTCACTCCCGAAGGACCAAGGGTCGTCCGCCTTATCGGTCCCGCTTCCGGATCCGACCGTGCACGGCATCCGGTTGACGTGCAAGGACCTCGC
>JARDZZ010000046.1 GCA_029240595.1 Nitrospira sp.
CCTCCGAGATTGCTAGGTACTTTTGATAGGGCAGGGCGGATTGACCTCCAAGTGCGCGCTTGGACGAGCACCGCCTATGTAGGAATACGATCGGTCTGGTGTGCGCGTTCGGCGAGCACAGGAGGTCATCAGCCTCCAGCCCCCTGGTTTCTTCCTTCTCGCATTTGCCTCGCCCGCTGAGTAAGATGGGTCTAACACCTGAGGGCGGCATGAGCGACGACGACCCGACTCCTCGACCCCAATCCGATTCCGATCCCGAAGAAACCCGCGAGTGGCTGGATTCTCTCGAGTACGTGCTCAAGGCCAAGGGCACCGACCGGGCGACGTATCTCTTTGAGCGCCTCCGCGATCGGCTCGGCGCGAGCGGCGCCCAGGTCTCCGCTCCGCTCAATACCCCCTACATCAACACCATCCCGGCCGCCCAGGAACCGGCCTACCCCGGCAATCTCGAAATCGAGCGGCGGATCCGGAGCCTCATTCGCTGGAACGCGATGGCGATGGTGGTCAAAGGCAACAAGCAGCACCAGGGCATCGGCGGACACATCTCGACCTTTGCCTCGGCGGCTACCCTGTATGAAGTCGCCTTCCACCACTTTCTGCGCGGCAAAGACGCCCCGCAGGGCGGCGACCAGGTTTATTTCCAGGGCCATGCGGCGCCGGGCATCTACGCGCGCGGCTACGTTGAAGGCCGCCTGCCGGAAGAGGCGCTGCATCACTTCCGCCGCGAGCTGAGCGACGGCGCGAAAGGGCTCTCCTCCTATCCCCATCCCTGGCTCCTCCCGGACTATTGGGAATTTCCCACGGTGTCGATGGGGCTCAGCCCGATCATGTCCATCTACCAGGCGCGTTTTAACCGCTATCTTCAAGACCGCGGCCTCAAAGATACGAGCCAGCAGCGTGTGTGGGCTTTCGTCGGCGACGGCGAAACCGACGAGCCGGAAAGTCTCGGCGCGATCACGCTGGCCTCCCGCGAGCGGCTGGACAATTTGATCTGGGTCGTCAACTGCAATCTCCAGCGCCTCGACGGGCCGGTCCGCGGCAACGGCAAGATCATTCAGGAGCTGGAAGCCATTTTCCGGGGAGCCGGTTGGAACGTCATCAAAGTGATCTGGGGGGGCGACTGGGATCCGTTGCTGGCCAAGGACGACGAAGGTTTGCTCGTGAAGCGGATGGGCGAGGTCGTGGACGGCTGGTATCAGAAGTATACGGTGGAAGGCGGCGCCTTCGCGCGGACCCACTTCTTCGGAGCCGATCCGCGCTTGCTCAAGATGGTGGAGACCTATTCTGACGAGCAGATCCACAAGATGCTGCGCGGGGGCCACGATCCGCGAAAAGTCTATGCCGCTTACAAGGCTGCGACTGATCACAAGGGGCAGCCGACCGTGATCCTGGCCAAAACCATTAAAGGCTATGGATTGGGCGAAGCGGGCGAAGGGCGCAACATCACCCACCAGCAGAAAAAGATGAACGAACATGAGCTGCGCGAGTTCCGCACGCGGTTCGGCGTTCCGGTACCGGATGATCAGCTCGGCTCCACACCGTTCTTCCGTCCCCCGGCCGGCAGTCCGGAGGCCGCCTATCTCGTCGAGCGGCGCAAGGCCATGGGCGGTCACCTCCCGGAACGGCGCGTGAAGGTCGAATCGCTCGAGACGCCGGCACTTGAGTCGTTCAAGGAATTCATCGAAGGCTCCGGCGACCGCGCGGTCTCGACGACGATGGGATTTGCCCGCATGCTGGGACGCCTGCTCGGTCTGAAAGACTTCGGGAAGCATCTCGTACCGATCATTCCCGACGAAGCCCGGACCTTCGGCCTCGAGGCGCTCTTCCGCCAGTATGGGATTTATTCCCACATCGGCCAGCTCTATGAGCCGGTCGACAAGAGTTCGCTGCTCTATTATTTCGAAGCGACCAACGGCCAGATTCTGGAAGAAGGCATCACCGAAGCGGGCGCGCTGTCGTCGTTCATCGCCGCCGGGTCGGCCTACGCGACGCACGCGCTCAACACGATTCCCTTCTATATCTTCTACTCGATGTTCGGATTTCAACGTGTAGGCGATCTGATCTGGGCTGCCTCCGACATGCGGGCCCGCGGCTTTCTCTTGGGAGCCACCGCCGGCCGGACGACGTTGGAAGGCGAAGGCCTGCAGCACCAGGACGGGCACAGCCATCTGCTGGCGAGCGCTTTTCCCACGATCGCCGCCTACGATCCGGCCTTCATGTTCGAGCTTGCGGTGATTCTGCAAGACGGGCTGAAACGCATGTACCAGGATCAAGAGGAGCTGTCCTACTACATTACGCTCTACAACGAATCCTATCTGATGCCGGCGATGCCGCCCAATGCGGAGGATGGAATCCGCGAAGGCCTTTACCGATTCAAAGCCGCGCCGGAGAAGGGCAAGCACCGCGCGCATCTGTTGGCGAGCGGCCCACTCGTCAACGAGGCGCTCAAGGCGCAAGATCTGTTGTTCCAGCGCTACGGCGTGGCAGCCGACGTGTGGAGTGCAACCAGTTACAAAACGTTGCGGGTCAAAACACTCGAGGCCGAGCGGTGGAACATGTGGCATCCGGATGAGCCGCCTCGCGTGAGTTATCTCCAGAAGACCGCGCAGCGATTCGACGGCCCCTGCGTCGCCGTAAGCGATTACGTGCGGCTGGTCAGCCAGCAGATCGCTCCCTGGGTTCCTGGCCTGCTTGCGCTGGGCACCGATGGATTCGGCCGCAGCGATACGCGCCAGGCCCTGCGCCGATTCTTTGAGATCGATGCGGAGCACCTGGCGGTCGCGACCTTGTACGCGCTGCATCAGCACGGCGGGAAGATTACGGCGAAGACCGTCCGGCAGGCGGTGCAGGATCTTGGTCTCAAATTTGACGAGCAAGCGCCTTGGCAGCATTGACGTAAGCAGCCTCTCTATAATGGATACGCCATGAAGGTCGAACTGCCGTTTCTCGCAGAAGGCGTCGAAGGGGGCGACGTCGTCCAAGTCCTGGTCAAGGAGGGCGATCAGGTGACGGAGGGCCAGTCGCTGATCGAGCTCGAAACTGATAAGGCGACCGTGCCGGTTCCGGCACCGTCCGCCGGGAAAGTTACCCGCCTGCTCGTGCGCAAAGGCGATCACCTGAAAGTCGGGCAGGCGCTGGTTGAAGTCGATGGCGAAGGCCAGGCGGCCTCTCAACAGACCACAGAGACCAAGCCCTCGCCTGACAAGAAGCCGGCTGATGAGAAGCCTGCGGATAAGCAGCCCGCCGCCAAGAAGCCCGCTTCCGAGATCGAACCGGCGCCGCAGCCGGAGCCGGCCGTCGAAGCCGCGCATGCCAAGTCCGTCGAGGCCAAGGAAAAGCCGCCGGCACAATCGTCTGCTCCACCGTCTTCTGCCGCTTCGTCACCGAAAGCAGAGCCGTCGACGAAACAGTGGTCTCACGCCGGCCATTCGGAAGACCGAACACCAGCATCCGACACCGGGACCGCCGGACCATCCTCGGGCGCTGGCATTGCCGCGCCGCCGTCGGTGCGCCGGCTGGCACGCGAGCTCGGTGTGGAACTCAGTCATGTGAAGGGAACGGAAGCAGGGGGACGGATCACCGCCGAAGACGTCAAAGCCTACGTGCGGGAACGGACGCGACGCGCCGGTTCGCCATCGGGAAAGGACGGCCAGGAAGCGCGCGGCAACGTCTTTTCGACGATGTACGGCAACGAACGGCGGGAAGCGATTCCTTCGCTCCGGCGCAAAATCGCCGCGACGGTGACGCAGGCCTGGACGACGATCCCACACGTCCATCAATTCCAGGACGCCGACATCACCGATCTCCTCGCCCTGCACAAGCGCTACGCGCCGCAGTTCAAGGAGAAAGGCGCGACGTTGACCTTGACCAGCCTCTTCCTTAAGGCGGTGACGCACGCGCTCAAACTGTATCCTCAATTCAATGCGTCGCTCGATCTGACCAACGGCGAAGTAATCTACAAGGAGTACTACAACATCGGTGTGGCGGTGGAGACCCCGGACGGGTTGATCGTGCCGGTGATCCATCACGTCGATCAGAAAGATCTGCTGCAGATCTCTTTGGAGCTGGCCGATCTCGCCGAACGCACCCGCGCGCGGACGGTGAAGCTCGAAGAGTTGCGGGGGGCCACGTTCAGCGTGAGCAATATGGGCGGCCTGGGCGCCGGGCCGTTCACGCCTATCGTCTATCCGCCGCAGGTCGCGATCCTGGGATGCGGCAAGGGCCGCCGGCAGCCGGTCTATCGCGACGGCCAATTCGTGCCGCGCGTGATGCTGCCGCTCTGCGTGGCCTACGACCACCGGCTGATCGACGGCGCCGACGGCGCGCGCTTCGCCAACGAGATCGTCAAGGTGCTCGAAGATTTTCAGGCGATGTTCTTGGGTTTGTGATCCAGGTTTGTGTCTGCTAACGAGGAATTGATGGCGGACTCCCATTATGATGTGGCAGTGATCGGCGGAGGACCGGGCGGCTATGCTGCCGCCTTTCAGGCGGCGGACCTCGGCTTGCGGACCGTGGTGATCGAGCAGGACCCCCAACTGGGCGGCGTCTGTCTCTTGCGCGGCTGTATTCCCTCGAAAGCGCTGCTGCATGCGGCCCGCCTGATCACCGAGGCGGAAGAGGCGCAGGCCTGGGGCATTACCTTCGACAAACCCAAACTCGATCTGGAAGCCTTGCGGCGCCGGATGCAGACCATCGTCGGGAAACTCACGAAAGGCGTCCAGACGCTGGCGGCCAGCCGCAAGGTCGAGGTGATCCATGCGAGGGCCTCGTTCAAGAATGCGACGACGTTGAGCTTGTCCGGCGCAGGCGGACAGCGCGATCTTCCGTTCGCCCATGCGATCCTGGCCACCGGTTCACGGCCGGCGATCCCCGCTTCTCTGAAGCTTGACGACCCGCGCGTGATGGATTCGACAGGAGCACTCGAGCTGCCGGATGTGCCGGCGCGTCTGCTGGTGATCGGCGGCGGCTACATCGGCCTGGAGATGGGCACGGTGTACCAGGCGCTCGGTTCCGAGGTGACGGTGGTCGAAGCGCTGCCGCATCTGCTCAACGGTGCGGACCCCGATCTCGTGCGGCCGCTGCAACTGCGCATGCAACGACGGTTCAAAGCCATCAGGCTCAACACCAAAGTCGAAAAGCTCGATGCCGGCAAAGACGGCATCAGCGTGACCTCGACGGGTCCTGACGGCAGCACGACCGAGCTGTTCGATCGCGTGCTCGTCGCCGTGGGACGAAAACCCAATACGGAGCAGCTCGGGCTCGAACAGACCAAGATTGCGCTCTCCCACAAAGGCTTCATCCAGGTTGATAAGCAAATGCGAACGGCCGAACAGACGATTTTCGCGATCGGCGATGTGGTCGGCGAACCCATGCTCGCGCACAAAGCCTCGCATGAAGGACTGGTCGCCGCCCGGGTCATCGCCGGGCAGCAGGCGGCGTTCGATGCGACGATTCCGGCCGTTATCTTTACGGACCCGGAAATCGCCTGGTGCGGACTTACCGAAGAGGCGGCCAAAACCACCGGCCAGCACGTGACGATCGCCCGATTTCCCTGGGCCGCGTCGGGACGAGCCACGACGTTGGGCCGCAACGACGGCCTGACGAAATTGGTGTTGGATGCGGAGTCCGGCCGCGTCCTCGGTGTCGGCATCTGCGGCGCCGGCGCGGGCGAACTGATCGCCGAAGGCGTGCTGGCAATCGAAATGGGCGCGATGGCGGAAGACGTGGCCGCTTCGATCCACCCCCATCCGACCTTGAGCGAGACGGTGATGGAAGCGGCCGAGACGTTTCATGGACAGGCCACCCATCTGTTCACGTCCAAGACGTCCAAGCGGTAACGCCGTGCGTGCATTCCGCCTGCTCGATCTGACCCTTCCCTCCCCCATAGAAAATCTTGCTCTGGACGAAACCTTGCTCGACGAACTCGATGATGTCGGCGGTGATCCGGTCCTGCGATTTTGGGAGAGCCGCCGTCACTTTGTCGTGCTGGGTCCGTCCTGCCGGCTCATGGACGACGTCCATGTCGACGCGTGCGAAGCCGATGGAGTCCCCGTGCTTCGGCGCGCGAGCGGCGGCGGGACCGTCCTGCAAGGACCCGGCTGTCTCTCGTATGCCCTCGTGCTGCCACTGACGCTGCATCCTCAACTGGCAAATATTCGCAGCACGAATCAATTCATCCTCGAACGGATGGCGTCGACACTCCACCGGTGGGAGCCAGGTACTGACTTTGTTGGGACCAGCGATCTCGCCATCGACGGCAGAAAAATTTCAGGAAACGCCCAACGGCGCAAGCGGAATGCCCTCCTCTTTCACGGCACGATCCTCTATGCCATGCAGGGCACTCTCATCGCGCGGTATCTGAAGCAACCGGCACGGCAACCGGAGTATCGCGAGGACCGTCCGCATGGGGCGTTTCTCCGGACGATCGATGCTCCGTCGCAGGACCTCAAGCGCGCGATTGCCGCTGGGTGGGGCGCAAACAGACCGCTCGATGTTTGGCCGGAAGCCCGGTTGGCGGAAGGCATCCGAAACGTCCGACGTCGGTCGGAAGAACGTATGCCAGCCGCTGAAGTGCCCTTCGGCCTCGCCGCATCTTAAGCCTTTACGAGGAGGAATACGGCCATGAAGAAGCTCGATTCCCGGAGCCGGGTGACGAAGAAGATGGTGCCCGCAGCCAAGTCGAAGGATACCAATTCGGACCTCCGTCAGCAGTTGGAGGATCTCACCGAGAAGATCGATCTCGTTCTTCCGGAGGTCACAGCCCGTGTGGCCGCGCTCGAGCATCTGCTCCGCGAAAAAAATCTAGTCAGTCGACAGGATTTGATTTCCGCCCGTGCCTTTGTCCGCCTGCAGGAAGAATAAGAGGCTATCGCTGGAGCAGGAGTCCACCGGCCGTCACAAAGCCGCTCTTAGGGAAGTCACCAGTCAGCATGCTTGAACGGGTGCCCTATACTAGTGCCGGCCTCACGCACTACGCGCTGGCCTACACGGCAAGGAGATTCTCAATGAAGATGTTTCACGCCGGTGCGGCTGTCCTGCTCTGTGGGACTCTCGCTTCTTGTGCAACGAACCCACTCACGTCGACGACGACGATGGCGCACCCGTCCATCGGAGATTTTACGGACCATGTCTTGGAGCCGCTTGCCTTACGAGTCGCCGATGAGAAGGTCATTGAAGCCTCTGCGGCGCTCAAATTGGCCCGCGCGCCGAAAGGTACGGTGCAAACCTTCGCCACCCTTTTGTATGAAGTTCCCTGGGTGGGAAAGCTGCTGAGCTTTAGGAATGCGACCCAGAAGGCCCAACTCGAGGAGGACCTGGCGTGGCTCGAGACCCGACGCATTCCACTGAAACGTGAGCTATTGGATTTGTTCGTATCCCGGACGACGTATGAGGAAGAGACGTTTACGTTCTGCGTCGACGGCGTTCAGCGCCGCTACTACGCGCTCGATACGAACCGGTTCACCCGCCTGTCGGACGGCCCGGGGCCTTGCGAAGCCATGCAGTTCAGTAGTCTGAAGAAAACCTAAAGGCGCCGGCTCGTAGACCGGCGCCTCCGAAGAATGTTTAGCGCGTCGATTGTCCAGACATCGAGCCTTGTTTGCCGCTCGACTTCGGCTTTGTTTTCCCCGCTTCCAGGCCGGAACTCGACGTTCCCGGGTCGCTCGTCCCGGGTGAATTCGCCCCTGTGCTCCCCTTTTGCATTCCTGTCTCCGATCCGCCGCTTCCCATAGAGGAGCTTCCGCTGGAGCTGCCGCTCATCCCTGATCCTGCACTGCCTGAACCGCCGCTGCTTGATTGCCCGCTGCCCATGCCCGATCCGCCGCTGCCCATCCCTCCTGCTGTGCCGCCACCTGTGCCGCCTCCGGATCCGCCGCCACTCCCGCCTCCGGCTTGAGCTAGCAACAATGGCGATTGAGTATCGTGTTGATCCATCGCCAATGCGTCGGTGCTACAGAGCAACGCGACACCGAATACAGCAAGACACAATCCACGTGTGACTGATCCCATGTGAAAAGACCTCCTTTTAACCCGGATGGTGATAAAACGCCCGCCATGATGATTCCCAGCTCGCTGTCCCTCCCTTATCCTCATGCCCATTCACACTGCTCCTTCAAATGGAGAAGGTTGGCGAATTCCTCATTCGTCGCGCTTCTCACTAACAGTCCAAGACCGGTTGCCGCCAGCGTCGCAGCGCCGGTAGTTCGCTGGCTCAGGCCATACAGTAGCGCCACCGTGCCCATCAGAGCGGCCGCCAATCGCGCGGCAGGCGACCAATGAGATTGCATCAGCGCAAAGCGCGGGCCGGGTTTTGGCCCCGTATCACCTTGAAGCGCGGGAACATCGTCAGGTGACTCATGCGGCTCCATGCGATTAGAGATCTCGGCCACGCCGCGAATCTTCCGGATAGCGGTGCACATGTCGTCGACTTCATCGTCCAACACCGGTCCGCTCAGCGTCACCACGCCGTCCGTCACATGCACATCGATCGCCGATGGGTGGCGCGAGTACATGCCTAAGGTCGCGCGAACCCGCTGGGCGAGAATGTGATCAGGTACGGGCGGTCCCGGTTGCATCCAAGACTTCAACATTGCGCCCATCCCTATTGCGCGGTTTCGCACATCCCTCGAAGCGCTGCCTGCAAATTCCCTCGTCTTTCTCGACCAGCGCATGCTCTTGTCTCGCATGAGCGCCCGCCGCCGTCTGCCTCGATCCGGATCCAGGATGAACATCAATCCGGCTCCGACGGTGACTCCTCCGATCAATGGCAATGTGTGATGCATGTGTTCCTCCCTTAAATGCCCCCTAGCCGCTTGTGATTCGTGAGTGATGGAGGGACGTCGTGCTGCTTCCAATTAGCGTGATTCTCCCACCTATGCAGGCTCAGGGACTGATCCAGCGCGCGCGGTGGGGGAGATCAACGGCGTTAAGTCCGCTTACGCCGCCACCGAGCGCTTATCCACATAATAGGTTTCCGGCGGAAGAGGTTGAACGACCGTGGCCTGTGGCCCTTTTTCACCCGGTTCGATATTGAGGCTGACCTCCATGCCGTCCATCTTCTCGAAAAGGGCATCGCGCACGGCATTTCTGTGAAAATACACCTCGGTCCCATCCTCCAACGCGATGAATCCGTAACCCTCCTCGAGAAAAAGCTTCGTCACGATGCCCCGCTCCGGCGGTGCGTTCACGTCGACCTCGTGGGATGCCCGCTTTTCCCGGATCTTCTCGAGCTCGACGCTGATCGCGTCGAACGTGTCGTGAATGGCTTCTTCGAAGGTGCCTTGTTGCTTCTCCGCTGTAATCGTGTGACCGGGAATCTGGAGGACGATGAGCACGCTGTGCGAGTCGTCCGGGCTACGGTGGTCATGCTTCGTGAGCCTGACGCGGACGTGCGTGATGTCGTGCCCTGGATGCAGATCGGCCACGCCCGCTTCAATCTCGTCCCGCCATTCCGCTTTGACGTCTGTATGCACCCCTTCGATTTCTACGTCCATAATCGCTCCTCTCGCAGAAGCGCTCTACTACATCAGCGCTCTATCCAAGCTCGCTCATTCCTTCCCCGGGAGCAGGCTGGCTCAGTCCAAATGTGCGCATTCATTCTCACCCACCCACCCTGGCCGCGCCGAGACGCGGCTTTCCTCAAGAAGCAGCACCGCCATGATGTTCCCTCCAAGCTCGCTCGACCTGTTTCCCCTAAGGTGGGCCCGATTGGTCTCAAACGTGCTCGCTTCGACGCGCACCGCCCGCAGTGTAAGCGTATGATCGTTCCGGCGTGGGCGTTGGGCGAGCACAAGAGACCAACGGGCCAACCCAACCGCCTTCCGCGAGCACAAGGACTGACCAGCCTGATCTTTCACTTCTGCCATTAAGGCACCGCGCTTGGAAGGAAAGAACTAGCGCCATCCCTGGAAGCAGCCGCCGTCCGCGGCAGAACCGTTAACGCTGCGGAACACGAGCGATGATGGGCGAGAAGAAGGCTGTAGATCAGAGGACTTGCACGCGGTCGCCACGTTTGACCGTGCCGCCCTGAACCACCTGCGCATAGACCCCGACATTCCCCTCGTTCTGCTGCACAGCCGTGCGGAGGATGCCGTTGTCTTTCGGCAGGTCGCCCTGGGCCAGCGTCGTCATGACGCAGCGGCCGGTCGAGCCGGTGATGGCGAGCTGCACCTCGCCGATCTTGACCGTCTTGCCGATCCAGGACTGTTCGACGAAGCCTTGCACGTCTTCGGGGGTGGCCACGAGGATGTTCGGACGGAAGCGCTGGGGTTCGAAACGGCCTTTCGGATAGACCCGGTGCAGCGTGATCAACGTGGCAAGGGTAATCAGATGGACGGTGGCGCCGTCGAAGAACGTGCCACGCGGCAGCGTGAAGTCGGTCACGGTGTCCCGTCGGTCCAGCCCATCCACATCGGGCCAATACTGCTCGGCCATGCCGGTCCAGGTGGGTGGCAGCGCGGTATGGACGCCGCTCATCCAGCCGCGGTCTGCCACGGCGAGGATGACCGTGCGCTTCAACGCGTTGGACAGGATTTGATGGCAGTCGCGCGCGGGACTCGACGTAGTCGAGCCGTCGTGCAGCGTGATCTTGACCGCGGGAGGTGCAGCGCCTTTCTTCGGCTGCTCCGAGAAGAGCGCCTTGCACCCGAAGAGCGTCGGCCACTTGACCGGATTTTTGGCCGATGCCGCCTTGCCCTCAGCCACGTCGATCAAGGCATACACCCGATCGCCCAACAGCCCATGCTGGCTGAGCTCGGATTCCGACAGCTCCTCGCCCTGCATCGACTTGACCGGATAGCGCCATAGCGACGCGACTTTCCCGACCTCACTTGCCACGCACACCTCTCAGCCGAGACGTTAGGGGCGATCATAACATTGGAGGGTAGCGGTGGAAACCCGGATGACCACTTACTCGGGCACGATGCCGGGCTTCGATTGCTCACGTTGAGGTTGAGCAATAGCCTGCATCTCGGTGGGCTGCCTCATTTCCAGTTCGTGCAGCAGAATCGCGACCAGCATGTCGCTCATCACGTTCACACCCGAGCGCACGCGCGCCAGGATCCAGTCGACAGTCATGATGAGCGGGATGGCGGCGGCGATGACGGCATTCGGTAAGCCCGCGGCGGAGAGTACCAGCGGCAGGACGATCAGGCCGGCTTCAGGAATGCCCGCCACGCCGATGCCGGCCATGATCGAGGCGACGACGATCAGGAGTTGATGGCCCATCGACAGTTCATACCCGAGCGCTTGCGCGAGAAAGAGCGCGGCCATCGCTTCATAGAGCGTGACGCCGTCGTTGTTGAGATTGGTACCGACGCAGGCGGCAAGCCGGGCGGATTGCGGCGACACGTTCATGCGCTCGAGACAGCGCAACGTCACCGGCACGGTGGCGAGGCTGCTGTTGCACGAGACGGCCGTCATGACGGCGTCTGCGCCCTTGCCGATGTAGATCCTCGGCGATTTTTTTCCCACCAGCCAGGCCACGAGCGGATAGTAGACGAACGCGTGAAAAAGCAGGCCAACCAGGATGGCAGCGAGAAAGATCCAGACTGCTGAGAAGACGCCGAGGCCGACGCGGCCGACGATGGAGGCGAGGACGCCGAACACCGCCAACGGCACCAAGCGGATGATCCACCAGAGCACACGCACGAGCCAGCGATAGATGCGCTCAATAGCCCTCACCACCGGTTCCACGCTGTGACGGGGCGCCTCCTCCGGGCCGCGCAGGCGCCGCAGCAGCGCTCCCAGCACAAGCGCTAAGATCACGACGCCGATGACGTTGCTGCTCGTGAACGGCTGGAGCATCGTTCGGGGAATGTAGGAGGCGATCTCCTCCAGCGGCGTGCCGCTGCCGGCACCGGCACGGGGGGAATCGGACGGTGTCGCGCCTGGGGCGAGATTCAGCAATTCATCGACATGGCTGGACCAGGAAAGGCCGGGCTGCCACACATTCATGATCACGAGGCCGATCGTCATCGCGACGGAGACGTTGATCAGGCAGATGACCAGCAGACGCGTGCCCTGGCGAAGGGGAAGGATCGTACTGACGAAGGCATCGAGCACCGCAAAGAAAATGAGCGGGATGGCGAGTGTCTTGAGCAGCAGAATGATGAACATCCCGAGGCGCCCGAGGTGCTCGTTGCGCAACCCGCCAAGATAGGGCTCCTGGCCGAGGAGCGCGCCCACGGCCGTGCCGCAGATCACGGCAATCAGGACCTGTGTGTAGAGCGGGAGGCCGAATGCGGAAGAAGGCTCGTGGGCATCAGAGGATGCGGCTGGCTGCTGAGACTGATCGGGAATGGTCACTTCCGAAGCACAACCAATCTCGTCGATACAAGATGAAGTGTGGTCGGGGCGAAAGGATTTGAACCTTCGACCCCTGCGTCCCGAACGCAGTGCGCTACCGGGCTGCGCTACGCCCCGACCGGGTGAGTCCTTCTGAAAGGAGTCGCGATTGTCTTACATCAGAGGGTCGAAACGCAAGCCATGAGCGTCGGCCACGCCTCGATGCGTCACCTGTCCACGTGAGAGATTCACGCCCTTCGCCAATCCGGTCTCTGCTCGCACGGCGGCGTCGACACCGCAAGAGGACAAGGTCAACAGATAGGGCAATGTCGCATTGGTCAGCGCCTGCGTGGAGGTGCGCGGGACGATCCCGGGCATATTCGCGACGCAATAATGCAGCACGCCATCCACGACGTAGGTCGGATCAGAGTGGGTCGTCGGCCTGCTCGTTTCTACGCAGCCGCCTTGATCCACCGACACATCCACGATGACGGATCCAGGCTTCATTCTGGCCACTAAGGCCCGTGGCACGAGTTTGGGCGCTTTGGCACCGGGAACCAGCACGGCGCCGATCAACAGATCCGCCATAAGCACGCTCTCCTCGATCGCCGCCTGAGTGGAGGCGCGGGTGACGATGCGGCCTTGATAGAGATCGTCGAGGTAGCGCAGTTGCTCGATGTCGAGATTGATGACGGTGACTTGTGCGCCCATCCCGACGGCGATTCTCGCCGCCGAGCTGCCGACGACGCCTGCACCCAATATCACCACTTTCGCTGGCTCGACTCCCGGCACGCCGGCCAACAAGAGCCCGCGCCCTCCTTGCGTGACCTCGAGGTAACGCGCGCCGACTTGCACCGACATGCGGCCCGCGATCTCGCTCATGGGCTTCAACATCGGCAGTGTGCCGTCCCTGGCTTCGATGGTTTCGTAGGCGATGGCTGTAATGTTGGCTTCCAGCAGGGCCTTCGTCAATTCCGCTGACGAGGCTAAGTGCAGATAGGTGAACAACACCTGACCGGGTCGAAAGAGTTTGGTCTCCGAGAGCTGCGGCTCCTTAACCTTCACGATGAGCGCCGCTTCTTTGAAGAGGGCTTCTTTCGAGAGAGCGAGCCTGGCACCGGCCTGTCGATACTGCTCGTCTGAATAGCCGCTGCCGTTTCCGGCGAAGGGCTCGACCAGGACCTCATGCCCGGCTTGCCTCAGGGCCTGGACACCGTCCGGCGTCACACTCACCCGGTATTCATGATCTTTGATTTCTTTCGGCACTCCGATGATCATGGGCGTCCTTTCCTTTCGGTGCAACGCTCACCTGACCTCTGTGTCCATTGTATCGGGAGAACGGCGGAAAGAGAACTCATACGGCCAAAGCCGCGCTCACGCGGTGGACAGTGCGGGAAAGGGTATTGTAAGATTTGCCCCTCGAATTGCACATTACGAATGCAGGCTGATCCTGACGAGCCAGAGGAGGCTATATATATGGATGCTGGGGAAGAGTCATGCAATGCCTGCGGAGCGGCCGGGACCGCGCTCATGAAACTGTCGCTCGGAAAAGATTTTTTCGGCCGCGCGTACGATCGCCTCTCCCCATCCACGGACCAGAGTCCGAAGTGGTATTGTGAACAGTGCTCCATGCAGAAGAACCTCCAACGCGATTTTCGCGACATCCGCGCCGAATTCGACAAGCTGACGGCCGGCCACACCTCGGAGCTGTCGAAGACGGAAACGTTTCAACGGGCCGCCATCCGGTTACGGGAAATCGCGACGATTCTCGGAGGCAGCACCTCAGGACCGTCACCGTTTCTCGCCGCGCCGGACGTCGCTCAACTCATCGGCCGCTTCCAAAGCACGACCATGCAGGCCTAGGAACACCGAACTACTTGTCCTCGTTCAAGCGCCATATTTTCGTCTGTATCAACGAGCGTACGCCGGACGACCCACGAGGAAGCTGCTCGAAGTTGGGATCGGAGGCCCTGCATGCGCGCTTCAAGCAGGAAGCCAAGCGGCTCAACTTGAAGGACGTCGTCCGGGCCAATAAGGCCGGCTGTCTCGACCACTGTGCTTTGGGGCCCAGTGTGGTGATTTATCCGGAAGGGGTCTGGTATACCGTGAAAACGGAATCCGATGTGACGGAGATCATGGAACGACACGTGATCAAGGGCGAGGTCGTGACCCGCTTGCTGATGCCGGACCATCCGGCCCCGACTCCACTGCTGCCATTGAGTTCCTTGCGCTGACCATCCATGGCGACTGAAGATAAATGGAAGGCGAACCTGGAAAAGGTGGCCTTCATGAAACAATTTCCGGGGTTACTGGGAGCGTGGGAGGCGCTGAAGGGTAAGACAATCGAAGCCGTGATCCCGCTCAAAGGCAAACAAGGCGCCGCCGCGATCATCTGTAGCGATGGCACGTTTACGGTCGCGCCACCGATGATGACCGAGCCCTACGAACTCGGTGAAACCTTGACGGCCGGACGGGCCCTGCTCGAGCCCAAGCATCAAAATGCCTATGTTGAATATGACCGGCTGGCCAAGCGGGACAAGGACGCCTTGAAGCAGGCGCGCCTCGAGAAAATTATCGGCGCAATTGAGAACAATCTGGAGCAAATTCCCGAATTAAAAGAGCGGCTGAAAGCCCTCGTGAAGGAGTGGCCGTGAGCAGCATCCCCAAAAAGAAC
>JARDZZ010000047.1 GCA_029240595.1 Nitrospira sp.
GCAACCCGAACAAATCTGAGCACGGCTCGCGCTTCTGCCATCTTTCCCATCCTGTCATGCGTCTCTTCCGACGCACGACAACTGATCTCCCTATTTCAATGCCACGGCTTTTTCGGTTTTGGCCTGCCCGTGCCCCTTGAAGAACCTCGTTGGTGCAAATTCGCCCAACTTATGGCCGACCATGTTCTCAGTCACAAAGACCGGAATAAATTTTTTGCCGTTGTGTACGGCAAACGTATGCCCGATCATGTCGGGAATGACGGTGGATCGCCGTGACCAGGTCTTGATGATTTTGCGGTCTTTGGTTTGATTCATCTGCTCGACTTTCTTGAGCAGGTGATCGTCGACAAATGCTCCTTTGCTGATCGATCTAGGCATTGCGCACCCCTGACTTCCGGCGAGCGATGATGAACTTGTCCGTCTTTTTGTTCTGTCTTGTCTTGTAGCCTTTCGTCGGAAGACCCCATGGAGAGACAGGATGCGGATTGCCCTGACCCGACTTGCCTTCACCGCCTCCGTGTGGATGGTCGACCGGGTTCATGACAACCCCGCGAACATGCGGACGGCGACCGAGCCACCGGCTCCGCCCCGCTTTTCCCACATTGATGTTCTCATGGTCCAGGTTTCCTACCTGGCCAACCGTGGCCATACAGGTTGCCAAGACGCGTCGCATTTCTCCGGACTTGAGCCGCACCTGCACATAGTTTCCGTCACGGCCCATGACCTGAGCGAATCCTCCGGCGCTGCGGATCAACTGACCGCCTTTGCCGGGCTTCAACTCGATATTATGAATCGTCGTGCCCAACGGCATATTGGAAAGAGGCAGCGCATTCCCGGTCCTGACTTCCGCATCCACCCCCGATTGCAGCACGTCCCCGACTTGCAGGCCGATCGGTGCGAGGATGTAGCGTTTCTCCCCGTCTCGATACGTGAGAAGCGCGATTCTGGCCGAGCGGTTGGGATCATACTCGAGCGCCGAAACCTTGGCGGAGATTCCCACCTTGTCACGCCGGAAATCGATGGTCCTGTACAAGCGGCGATGACCGGCCCCACGAAAACGGACCGTCGTACGTCCATCGTTATTTCGGCCGCCGGTCCTGAGGAGAAATGACGTCAACGACTTCTCGGGCCGCTTTTTCGTGAGTTCTTCCGTCGTCACGATCGTCATGCCTCGCCGGCCTGACGTCGTTGGCTTATAGGCTTTCAGTCCCATATCAGCTTCCTATTCATTCCACCTGAGGGTGTTGCAGTGTCTAGTCCCAACTGCGCGCGTCCACCGAGCACCGCCCTTTTCGATAATCATTCGATACAACCTTGTGTGCGCGGTGCGCGAGCACAGGGACTAGCCCTGCGACGCCCTCCTACGCACTTTCGTACAATTCGAGCTTCTCGCCTTCCTTCAACTTCACGAAGGCCTTCTTCCAATCAGAGCGCTTGCCTGAGAACCGGCCCAGGCGCTTGATCTTGCCTTGCACGTTCAGCACGTTGACGCGCGCAACTTTCACCTTCAAAAGCGTCTCAACCGCCTGCTTGATCTGTAGCCGATTGGCGTCGGGATGAACGAGAAAGCCCACCGTATTGCTGCTTTCCCGCAGTGCGGTCACTTTCTCCGTCAGCAACGGTTGAATCAGTACGCTGTGGAGATCGAGTTTCATGCCCAGACCTCCTTGACCCGAGCCAAGGCTCGTTCCGGTATCACGATCGTGCCGGCACGCACGATGTCATAGACATTCAGCCGATCAGGCGTCACGACCTGGACCTTCGACAGATTTCGGGCGGCCTGAAGCAGTCCATCCTGCCCTTCGCCGGCAATGACCAGGACCTGGGCGCCGGCGGCGAAGAGCTGCAGCGCTTTAGCCAACACCTTGGTCTTAGGCTGCTCGAGCGAGAGGCTGGACACGACGAACAGCTGCCCGTCTGTGACCTTCGACGACAATGCGCTTTGCAGCGCCGTGCGATATTTCTTTTTCGGCATGTTGAACGCGTAGCTTCTCGGCTTGGGCCCGAAAACGGAGCCGCCGTGACGCCATACGGGCGATCGCACCGACCCGGCACGGGCCCGACCGGTGTGCTTCTGCTTCCAGGGTTTTTTGCCGGATCCCCTGACTTCACCCCGCCGGAGCGTTGATGCAGTGCCCTGGCGTTCGCAGGCCCGCTGCATGACCACCGCTTCGTGGACGAGCGTGGCATGCGGCTTACATCCAAACACTTCGGGCGGCAATTCTGCGGACCCGACTTTCCGTTTGTTCAAATCAAGCACGTCTACCGTCGGCATGCTTATCCCTTTTTCGACTTTCTCACGACCACGAGTCCGTTCGCTGCGCCGGGAACCGCCCCGCGGACAAACAACAGATTCTCGTCAGGCCTCGATTCAATGACTTTCAATCGTTGGGAGGTGACGCGTTCAGCTCCCATATGTCCGGGCAGGGTTTTTCCCTTCCAGACCCGTGATGGAAACGAGCTTGCCCCGATCGATCCCGGCGCCCGATGAAACATTGATCCGTGCGATTCCGGTCCACCGGCATAGTGATGCCGCCGTACCACACCCTGAAATCCCTTCCCCTTTGACACGCCGATGACGTCCACCCAGTCGCCCTTTTTAAAAATGTCGGCCTTCACGGTTTGCCCGACGGCTACCTCTCCGTCTTTCTTGAATTCTCTTAATATCCGACTGGCCGTCGCCTCGTGCTTTTTCAAATGGCCTAACTGCGCCTTGGAGAGCTGGCGATCCTTCACCTGTCCGAAGGCCAATTGAACGGCTTCGTAGCCATCCCGTTCCTTCGTTTTGACCATGACTACGCGGCACGGTCCCGCCTCGATGACGGTCACCGGCGTCAGCCGAGTCTCATCGAGCATCTGCGTCATGCCGAGTTTTTTGCCAAGTAACCCGTTAGTCATAAATGATCCGCTTCGCAGTGGTGAGTGCCGCACTCAGTGTGGTCGGCTGGGGCTGACCCACTCAGAGTTTAATTTCAACATCGACGCCGGCAGCGAGATTCAGCTTCATGAGGGAGTCCATGGTTTCCGGAGTCGGCTCCATGATATCCATCAAACGCTTGTGCGTTCGGATTTCAAATTGCTCACGCGCCTTTTTATCCGCATGCGTCGCCCGCTGAACCGTAAATTTCTCAATGCGTGTCGGCAGCGGAATTGGACCCACGATTTTCGCACCGCTGCGGCGAACCGTTTCGACGATTTCCGCAACGGATTGATCCAACACGCGATAATCGAACCCGCGCAGCCTAATTCTGATTCGCTGATCGACCTTGACCATGCAATCCCCTGTTCGTCCGTTTCCTAGGCCAGAATTTCCGTCACGACGCCGGAGCCGACCGTCTTGCCGCCCTCGCGCACGGCAAAGCGCAACCCCTGGTCCATCGCGATCGGGCTGATCAATTCAGCCGTCACGCTCACGTTGTCGCCCGGCATCACCATCTCCACCCCTGGATTCAACGACACCACGCCCGTCACGTCGGTGGTCCGGAAATAGAACTGCGGCCGATACCCGTTGAAAAACGGCGTATGCCGGCCCCCTTCTTCCTTTGTCAGCACGTAGATCTCCGCCTTGAACTTCGTGTGCGGGGTAATGCTCTTGGGTTTCGCCAGCACCATGCCCCGTTCCACATCTTCCTTTTTCGTGCCGCGCAAAAGGACGCCCACATTGTCGCCGGCCTGCCCTTCATCGAGCACCTTGCGAAACATCTCCACGCCGGTGACGACCGTGGCCTGATTCGGCCGCAGCCCCACAATCTCGATTTCATCGCCGACTTTCACGATGCCCCGCTCGCAGCGCCCCGTCACCACCGTGCCCCGCCCGCTGATCGTAAAGACGTCTTCAATCGGCATCAAAAACGGCTTATCGATGGGGCGTTGCGGCGTCGGGATGTAGCTATCCACGGCCTCCAATAATTTGAGGATCGACGGCACGCCCAACGGGCCCTGATCGCCTTCGATCGCTTTTAACGCACTGCCCTGGATGATCGGGGTCTTGTCCCCGGGGAAGCCATATTTGGCCAACAGCTCCCGCACTTCCAGCTCCACCAGGTCCAACAGTTCCTTGTCGTCGATCTTGTCGGCCTTGTTTAAAAACACCACGATGTACGGCACCCCCACCTGGCGGGCCAACAGGATGTGCTCCCGCGTCTGCGGCATCGGCCCATCGGCGGCACTCACCACCAAAATCGCCCCGTCCATCTGGGCCGCCCCGGTGATCATGTTCTTCACGTAGTCCGCGTGCCCCGGGCAGTCCACATGCGCATAGTGGCGCTTATCGGTTTCGTATTCCACGTGGCTGATCGCAATCGTCATGATCTTCGTGGCATCGCGGCGCCCCTGACTCTCGCTCGCCTTCGCCACTTCGTCGTAGCTGATGAACTTCGCCATCCCCTTATCCGCGCTGATCTTCGTCAAGGCCGCCGTCAACGTGGTCTTCCCATGGTCCACGTGCCCGATCGTCCCGATATTCACATGCGGCTTCTTGCGCTCATATTTCGCCTTCGCCATACAGCAAGTGTCGTCAGTCGGATCAGCCGTTACTCGCCACGGTACTTGGCAATAATGGCTTCTGAAATCTGTTTAGGTACCTGTTCGTATCGATCAAATTCCATACTGTATGTGGCGCGGCCCTGTGTGCGGGAGCGAAGGTCCGTCGCATAGCCGAACATTTCCATAAGCGGTACCGACGCTTCGATCGCCTGAGCACCGGCACGCACCTTCATGCCTTGAACCTTGCCGCGTCTGCCGTTGAGGTTACCGATAACATCGCCCATGAATTCCTGAGGCACAAGCACCTCGACTTTCATGATGGGCTCGAGAAGCACCGCATCAGCCTTCTTGCAGGCATCGGAAAATCCCATCGACGCGGCAATCTTGAAAGCCATTTCGTTCGAATCGACCTCGTGGTACGACCCATCGATGACGGTCACCTTGATATCGCGCAACGGATAGCCGGCAATCACGCCGTTTTCCATACGCTCTTTCACGCCTTTTTCGATCGCCGGGATATATTCCCTGGGGATGGCCCCTCCGACGACCTTGTTGACAAATTCCAACCCTTTACCGGACTCCGATGGCTCGACCGTCATCACCACGTGACCATACTGGCCGCGACCGCCGGTCTGCTTGATGTACTTCGATTCTGCTTCGGCTTTTCGCCGGATGGTTTCGCGGAAGGCGACTTCGGGCTTGCCGACGTTCGCTTCGACTTTGAATTCTCGCAGCAGCCGGTCCACGATGATTTCCAGGTGCAGTTCGCCCATCCCCGCAATGATAGTTTGCGCCGTTTCTTCATCAGTGCGCACCCGGAAGGACGGGTCTTCCTGTGCCAGCTTTTGCAGGGCAAAGCCCATCTTTTCCTGATCCTGCTTGGTCTTCGGTTCAATGGCCATGGCAATGACCGGCTCCGGAAACTTCATCACTTCGAGCAGGACAGGCTGCTTTTCATCGGCCAACGTGTCACCGGTGGTGGCGCCCTTCAGCCCAACCGCGGCCACAATGTCACCCGCATGGGCCGCATCGATTTCTTCGCGCTTATTCGCATGCATTTTCAGCAGACGTCCAATGCGATCTTTCGTGCCCTTCGTGACGTTCAGCACCGGCGTTCCGGTTTTCAGCATTCCGGAGTACACCCGGAAATAGGTGAGCTGCCCGGCAAACGGATCGGACATGATTTTGAATGCCAAGGCGGAAAACGGCTCGCTATCGGAAGGCTTCCGTTCCACTTCCTTGTCCGTATTCGGATCGATACCTTTGACGGGGGGAACATCTACAGGGGAAGGCAGGAAGTCGACGACACCGTCCAGCAGCTGCTGAACGCCCTTGTTCTTGAAGGCGGAGCCGCACAACACGGGCGTCACCTTCATCGCAATGGCGCCGGCGCGCACGACTCGCCGGACCTCGTCTTCCGTCAAGGACTGGCCGTTAAGATATTTTTCCATGACGTGATCGTCAAACTCTGCAACCGCTTCAAGCATCTTTTCACGATACTCTTTGGCCTTGTCGATCAGATCGGCCGGGATTTCTTCAATCTTGTATTTGGCGCCCAGCGTTTCATCGTCGTAGACGTAGGCTTTCATCGTGATCAGATCAATCGACCCGCGATACTCGGATTCCCGTCCGATGGGAATTTGGATCGGCACCGGATTGGCACCCAATCGATCGATGATGGTCTGCACACTGAAGTAAAAGTCGGCACCGACCCGGTCCATCTTGTTCATGAAGGCGATGCGGGGCACTTGATACTTATCCGCCTGCCGCCACACGGTTTCCGACTGCGGTTCGACACCCTGCACGGAATCAAATACGGCCACCGCGCCGTCGAGGACGCGCAACGACCGCTCCACTTCGATGGTGAAATCCACGTGACCGGGCGTATCAATGATATTGATGCGATGGTCCTTCCAGAAACAGGTCGTCGCCGCCGCCGTGATGGTAATGCCGCGTTCGCGCTCCTGCTCCATCCAGTCCATCGTGGCCGCACCCTCATGGACCTCGCCCATCTTGTGCGTCATACCGGTGTAATAGAGGATGCGCTCCGTCGTCGTCGTTTTGCCGGCATCGATGTGCGCCATGATGCCGATGTTTCTCGTTCGTTCCAGTGGTGCTTGCCTTGCCATGGTATCCCTTTAAAAACACACGTGCTGCAGGATGAGCCGAACACCGCTGCGATTCAGGGGCACCCGCGTCTGCGGATCGCAGCACGGCTCAACTGCAGCACGAAACGACGTTACCAGCGATAGTGCGCGAAGGCCTTGTTCGCCTCCGCCATCCGATGCACGTCTTCCCGTTTCTTAACCGCGGCCCCTGTATTATTCGACGCGTCCAACAGCTCGGCCGCGAGCTTTTCCCGCATGCTCTTGCCGCCCCGCGTCCTCGCATACTCCGATAACCACCGAAGGGCGAGAGACATCCGGCGCGCCGGACGAATTTCGACCGGCACTTGGTACGAAGCCCCGCCGACTCGTCGGGATTTCACTTCGACGATCGGTTTGACATTGTCGATCGCCGATCGAAATACTTTTAGTGGATCCCCACCCGTCTTTTCCTGAATGACGTCGAAGGCACCGTAACAAATGCGCTCAGCCGTACTCTTTTTGCCGCCTTCCATGAGGATGTTGAGAAATTTCCCAACAATCTTGTCGCGGTACCGAACATCTGGCAGCGGCTCTCTCTGTCCTAAAAATCTGCTTCGTGGCATGGTTGATTACTTTCGTGAGCCCTGATGAAGTGGGTCCCTATTTCGGGCGCTTGGCGCCATATTTGGAGCGGCCCTGCTTCCGATCGGCAACGCCGACGGCATCGAGCGCGCCTCGCACAATGTGATAGCGCACACCCGGCAAGTCCTTGACGCGGCCGCCGCGAACCAGCACGATTGAATGTTCTTGTAAGTTATGCCCGACGCCGGGAATGTAGGTCGTAACCTCCATTCCGTTGGTCAATCGCACGCGTGCCACTTTGCGAAGCGCGGAATTCGGCTTCTTCGGTGTTGATGTGTATACGCGCAGGCAGACGCCTCGTTTTTGCGGACAAGACTTGAGCGCCGGACTTTTCGTCTTGGCATGGGCCAGTTGACGGCCCTTTCTCACTAACTGATTGATGGTTGGCATCGTTCCTGTCTTTCGGCTTCAACGCAATAGGTTCCTACCGGCCCCTTCAAGGGCAAAGCCCGCGGATTATAGTGATGCCCGCGGGCGCTGTCAAGCGACGAACCCCCTGACCGTTACCCGCCAGCACCTTCGCCGGTTACTGCAGCCGCCCCTTCACGCGGGAGCGCAGCAGGCTCTGTCGAACCGACCACAACGGGCTCCGGTTTCGGGCTGATGACGAAGGTGTCGCGATATTCCTCAAACCCGCTGCCCGCAGGGATGAGGCGACCGACGATCACATTCTCCTTCAATCCAAGAAGATTGTCCTCTCTGCCATTGATCGCCGCTTCGGTCAGCACACGAGTGGTCTCCTGGAACGACGCTGCAGAGATGAAGCTGTCGGTCGTCAGTGCCGCCTTCGTGATGCCAAGGAGAACGGGTTTGCCGAGCGCCGGCTTTCCGTCCTTCTTCAACACGCGTTCATTTTCTTCTTCAAAGAGCATCTTGCTCACCTGACTACCCGGCAAGAACTCCGTGTCGCCGGGATCTTCGATCCGCACTTTGCGCAACATCTGGCGCACAATGATCTCAATGTGCTTGTCGTTGATCGACACACCCTGCAGACGGTAAACGTCCTGCACTTCGTCGACCAGATACTTTTGCAGTTCGTTGGGTCCGAGCACGTCGAGAATATCGTGTGGATTCGCGGAACCGTCCATCAACGGCTCTCCGGCCCTCACCCAATCGCCCTCGTGGACGTTGACGTGCTTCCCCTTGGGAATGAAATACTCTTTGACGTCGCCCATCTTGTTGTCGACCAGGACCTTGCGTTGGCCTTTGACGAACCCACCGTACGACACTTCGCCGTCGATTTCGCTGATGACGGCCTGTTCCTTCGGCTTTCTCGCCTCGAACAACTCAGCCACACGCGGCAAACCTCCAGTGATGTCTTTTGTCTTGGTCGTTTCCCGAGGAATCTTCGCCAGCACATCACCCGGATGGACAGCCGCGCCCTTCTCGACAAAGATGTGTGCGCCGACGGGCAACAGATAGCGGGCCACGGTGTTGCTGCCGCCCGATACCTTCGCCGTTTTTCCGCCTTCGTCCTTGATCGACACACGAGGCCGCAGCGTCGCGCCGGAATGCTCGATGATCACCTTGCGTGAGAGACCCGTCACCTCGTCGAACTCTTCCTTCATGGTGACGCCCTCGACGATGTCGCCGTAGGCCACTTTGCCGCCGACTTCCGTCAGGATTGTCAACGAATAGGGATCCCATTCCACCAGCTTCTGCGCCAGTTCAACTCGATCTCCATCCTTGATCTTGATCTTGGCGCCATAGACGACCGGGTACTTCTCGCGCTCGCGGCCGTTCTCGTCCACGATGGCGATTTTCGCGTTGCGGTTCATCACGACCCATTCATTTTCCTTGTTCCGCACGGCAATGCCGCCGTTGTGCACGTCCGCATTCTTCTTCGCATCAAAGCTCATGAACTTCATGCGACCGGCATGCTTGGCTTCCAGGACGGTCTGCTCGACGACCTTGCTCGCCGTACCGCCGATATGGAATGTTCGCATCGTCAGCTGGGTACCCGGCTCGCCGATAGATTGCGCGGCAATGACACCGACCGGCTCGCCCTTCTCGACGAGACGCCCGCGCGCCAGATCGCGCCCATAGCAAGCCCGACAGACGCCACGTCGGGACTGGCACGTCAGCACGGACCGGATCTTGACCCGATCCACCGCGGCTTCGACCACATCCTTCGTGCGCTCCTCGGTGATCTCTTCATTGAAGGAGACAATCACCTCACCCGTGACCGGGTCACGGATGTCCTCGGCGGCCAACCGTCCGAGGATACGCTCTTCGATGGGCTGGATGATTTCCCCACCTTCGACCAAGGCACTGACAAAAATCCCGTCCGTCGTCCCGCAATCGATTTCACTGATGATGACATCCTGCGCAATGTCGACCAGTCGGCGAGTGAGATAGCCCGAGTTCGCCGTCTTCAGTGCGGTATCGGCCAACCCTTTACGCGCGCCGTGCGTAGAGATGAAGTATTGCAGCACGGTCAGGCCTTCACGGAAATTCGCCGTAATCGGCGTCTCAATGATTTCGCCTGACGGCTTCGCCATCAGTCCGCGCATGCCGCCCAGCTGACGAATCTGCTGGGAACTGCCTCGGGCTCCTGAGTCGGCCATCATGAAGATGGGGTTGAAGGCTTCGTCCTTGTTCGGATCTCCGCCAGCGCCCAACTCCTTCATCATCTCACCCGCCACCTGTTCGGTGACATGGGCCCAGATGTCGATGACCTTGTTGTAGCGTTCTCCGTTGGTGATCAATCCTTCGGCATATTGCCGTTCAATCTCGTTGACTTCCCGCTGCGCCTTGCCGATCAGTTCTTCCTTCTTGCTGGGAATATGCATATTGTCGATGCAGATCGACACGCCGGCGCGAGTGGCATAGGTGAACCCGGCGTCCTTAATTTTGTCCAAGAACATGACGGTTTCCCGATGCCCTGACTGACGATAGACGGAATCGATGAGCTTGGTCACTTCCTTCTTCGTCATCAATTTATTGGCATACGCGAACGGCATCCCCGCAGGCAACACCTCGGAAAGTATGACCCGGCCGACCGTTGTCTGGACCAAGGTCCCATCGATGCGAACCTTGATGCGGGCGTGCTCCTCCATCTCTCTGGCGTCGAATGCAATCCGCACTTCCTCGGTGGACCCAAAGACCTTGCCCTCGCCCTTGGCCCCGACCCGTTCTTTGGTCAACCAATAGCAACCCAGCACCATATCCTGCGACGGTACGGCGATAGGCTTGCCGTTGGCCGGCGACAGAATATTGTTGATCGACATCATCAATACCCGGGCTTCTACCTGCGCTTCCACGGACAACGGCACGTGCACGGCCATCTGATCGCCATCGAAGTCGGCGTTGAACGCCGCGCAGACCAGGGGGTGCAACCGAATAGCCTTGCCTTCTACCAATACGGGATCGAAGGCTTGGATGCCCAATCGATGGAGCGTCGGCGCACGATTGAGCAGCACGGGATGCTCACGAATCACTTCGTCGAGCACATCCCAGACTTCCGGCCGCTCTTTCTCAACCAAGCGCTTGGCGCTCTTGATCGTCGTCGCGGCGCCGCGCTCTTCCAATTTGTGGAAGATGAACGGCTTGAACAGTTCCAGCGCCATCTTCTTCGGGAGACCGCATTGATGCAGCCGCAGCTCTGGACCGACCACGATGACCGTGCGGCCGGAATAGTCCACGCGTTTACCGAGAAGATTTTGACGGAACCGCCCTTGCTTCCCTTTGAGCATGTCGCTCAAGGACTTGAGCGGACGCTTGTTCGGTCCACGAATCGCCCGACCACGCCGACCGTTGTCGAACAACGCATCGACCGCTTCCTGTAACATGCGCATTTCATTTCGGATGATCACGCCCGGCGCCTTCAACTCCATCAGACGCTTCAACCGGTTGTTCCGGTTGATGACGCGCCGATACAGATCGTTCAAGTCCGAGGTGGCGAAGCGACCGCCGTCCAGCGGCACGAGCGGACGTAATTCCGGCGGCAGAACCGGGATCACATCCATGATCATCCACTCGGGCTTGTTGCCGGACTTGCGGAAGGCTTCGATGACTTTGAGCTGCTTCGCAAATTTTTTCTTCATCGCCGCGGAGGTGGAGACTTTGGCCTTCGCCTTAATCTCATCCCACTTCGAGTTGATGTCGATCTTTCGCAGCAGCTCCCGGATGGCATCAGCGCCGATGCCCACTTTGTAGGCGTTGGCGGCGTATTCGGACTGGAGCTGGCGCAGCTTCTCTTCGGTCACGAGGTCCTTCTCCGTCAAATCCGTCTGCCCGGCATCAACACACACGTAGCTTTCGAAATACAGTATCTTTTCGAGCTGCTTCAGGCTCATGTCGAGTAACGTTCCGATTCGGCTTGGTACCCCTTTCAAAAACCAGATATGCGCCACCGGCGCAGCCAATTCGATATGACCCATCCGCTCCCGGCGGACTTTGGACTGAATAACTTCAACCCCGCACTTGTCGCAGACGATCCCACGATGTTTCATCCGCTTATACTTACCGCAATTGCATTCCCAGTCCTTAATGGGACCGAAGATCTTTGCGCAGAACAGACCGTCTTTTTCCGGCTTAAAGGATCGATAATTGATCGTTTCCGGCTTCTTCACTTCGCCGTAGGACCAGGATCGGATTTTTTCCGGCGACGCAATGCGGATGCGCATCGAATCGAAGGAGACCGAATCCCGCGGCTTTTCGAATAATGTGTATACGCCTTCCAAAGTAATGACCTCCTCTGACCGGCAGTGCCGGCTCAAGTGGTTAGTCTTGCGTCTTGACCAACTCGACGTCCAATCCCAAACTCTGCAGCTCCTTGACCAAGACGTTGAACGACTCGGGCAATCCGGGCTCAAGGAAAGGTTCGCCTTTCACGATCGCTTCATACATTCGCGATCGCCCGGGCACGTCGTCGGATTTCACCGTCAAAAACTCCTGCAGGGTCGAGGCGGCTCCGTATGCCTGCAGCGCCCACACTTCCATTTCCCCCAACCGCTGGCCGCCGAACTGAGCCTTGCCGCCTAACGGCTGCTGCGTGACGAGTGAATACGGCCCGATCGAACGCGCGTGAATCTTGTCGTCGACCAGGTGGTGGAGCTTCAACACATACATGTAGCCCACCGTCACCGGGCTGCCGAAGGCTTCACCCGTCCGCCCATCCATGAGCAGCGTTTGTCCGCTGGCTGGTAATTTGCCCTTCTTCAGCAGATCCTTGATTTCCTTTTCAGAGGCACCGTCGAAGACGGGACTCGCCACTTTGATGCCAAGCGCTTTCGCCGCCCACCCCAAGTGCGTCTCCAAGATCTGTCCGACGTTCATACGTGACGGAACGCCCAGCGGGTTCAAGACGATCTCCACCGGCGTCCCATCGGGCAGATATGGCATGTCCTCTTCAGGCAACACGCGCGACACGACGCCCTTGTTGCCGTGACGGCCGGCCATTTTGTCGCCGACCTGGATCTTCCGCTTCATCGAGATGTAGACCTTCACGAGCTTGATGACGCCCGGCGGCAATTCGTCGCCCCGTTTTAATCGTCCGACTTTTTCGTCGTAGAGCGTCTGGAGAATTTCAACCTGTTCCTTGGCCCTGCGCTCCACATCCTCCAGTTCCTTTTGTTCGTCCGGATCGCTGAGAATGATATAGCGCACGGATTCATCGGAGAGGCGTTTCAAGATCTCGGCCGTGAGCTTGCCTTTCTTCTTCAGAATGACGTCACCGCTCTCAGGATCCATCAAATCCCGCCCGACGACCTTGCCCAGCAACAGCTTCCGAACCTTCTTGGTTTTTTCTTCGTCGATAATCCGCAGCTCCTCGTGATGGTCACGTTGAAGCCGCATGGTATCTTCGCTCTCGATGCTCTTCGACCGTTCGTCCTTATCAAGGCCCTTGCGCGAAAAGATTTTCACGTCAACGACAATACCTTCAACCCCTGGGGGGACCGTCAAGGATGTGTCCTTGACGTCACCGGCTTTCTCACCGAATATGGCGCGCAAAAGTTTTTCTTCCGGCGTGAGCTGGGTTTCGCCCTTGGGCGTGACCTTTCCGACCAGGATGTCGCCCGGCTTTACTTCGGCACCGATGCGAATGATGCCGCTTTCGTCGAGATTCCGCAGGGCCTCTTCCCCGACGTTCGGAATATCACGCGTAATGTCTTCCTTTCCAAGCTTCGTATCGCGCGCTTCGACTTCGAACTCTTCAATATGGATGGATGTGAACGCATCCTCCCGAACGAGCTTCTCACTGAGGAGAATGGCGTCTTCGAAGTTGTAGCCGCCCCACGGCATGAACGCGACAAGGACGTTTTTCCCCAAGGCTAGTTCGCCTTGATCAATCGCCGGTCCGTCGGCCAGGACCTGCCCTTTCTTGACCGGTTGACCGATCCGCACGACCGGAGTTTGCGTGATGCAGGTATTCTGGTTGGATCGCTGAAACTTGATCAGATCGTAGACATCCAAACCCGTATCGTTCCGTTTCCGCCCCTCCTTACTATCGGAGCGCACGACGATCCGCGTCGCATCCACGCTTTCGACGACGCCTGACCGCCTGGCTTGGACGACATAGCCCGAGTCGCGCGCCACGACCGCTTCCATACCGGTGCCAACTAACGGCGCTTCCGATTTAAGCAGCGGCACCGCTTGCCGTTGCATGTTGGAGCCCATCAATGCGCGGTTCGCGTCGTCGTGCTCAAGGAACGGCACGAGAGCCGTCGCTACGCTGACCACCTGCTTCGGCGACACGTCCATGTATTCCACACGGTCCGGGGTGATCGTCACAAAATCGCCCCCGGATCTCGCCGAAACCGTCTCTGATACCAACCGGCCTGAACCGTCCACCTTGGAGTTGGCTTGAGCGATCAGGAACTTGTCTCCCTCGATTGCGGAGAGAAATTCGATCTGATCGGTGACACGGCCCTTCTCCACGCGCCGGTATGGCGCTTCGATGAAGCCGAACTCGTTGATCCTCGCATAGGTCGCCAGCGAGGTGATCAGGCCGATATTCGGACCTTCCGGCGTTTCGATCGGGCAAATCCGGCTGTAGTGAGAGGGGTGCACGTCTCGCACCTCGAAACCCGCGCGCTCCCTGGTCAAGCCGCCGGGGCCCAGTGCCGAGAGGCGTCGCTTGTGCGTGATTTCAGCCAACGGATTCGTTTGGTCCATGAACTGCGATAACTGGCTGCTGCTGAAAAACTCTTTAACCGCAGCCACCACCGGCTTGGCATTGATCAAGTCGTGCGGCAGTACCGTCTCCATGTCGAGGAGATTCATGCGCTCTTTGATGCTGCGCTCCATCCTGACCAGACCAAGACGGAATTGATTTTCCAGCAATTCGCCGACCGACCGGACCCGCCGATTTCCCAAGTGATCGATGTCGTCGATTTCTCCTTTCCCCATTTTGAGGTTCACGAGGTAGCGGATGACTTCGACGATATCCTGCGAAGTGAGCGTCCGTTGTTCGAGCGGCAGGTCGAGCAACAACTTCTTGTTGAGTTTCAATCGTCCGACCGGGGAGAGATCGTACCGCTTGGAGTTCAGAAACAAATTGTCGAATAGCGCTCGCGCGGTTTCGACCGAGGGCGTTTCTCCCGGTCGCAAACGGCGATAGATCTCGACCATGGCCTCTTCCTTCGAGACCGTTCGTTCCATTTCAAGTGTGTCGAGAATCACCGGCGTTGAGGTCGCAGCATCAAAGAAGATGACTTTAAATTCCTCGATTTCGCTTTCAAGGATCTTCTCGATGATCTCGGCGGTGAGACGCTGGTTTTTTTCCACCAGCTTGTTCTTCTTGGTATCGACCACTTCGCTCAACACCGCCCGACCGACCAACTCGCTTGGGGCGACGGGGATTTCTTTGACGCCGGCCGCCTTGAGCTTGGCGATGATGCCTTTTGTCAGTTTGCCGCCTTCCCGTACCAGCGGTTCTTTCCCGCCCTTGTCGACGACCTCCGTCGAGCAGCGCATGCCTTGATGGATTTCGGGGTCAAGCTTGCGCATGAGCTTACCTTTATTGACTCGGATTTCTTCGACCGGGTAATACATTTTCAGCAGATCGTCGCTCGAAAAGCCGAATGCCTTCAGCAATATCGTTGCGGGCATTTTTCGTCGGCGGTCGATGCGGACGTACAGAATATCGCGTGCATCGAATTCGAAATCCAGCCATGAACCGCGATAGGGAATGATGCGGGCGCTGTAGAGGACTTTGCCGCTGGCGTGCGTCCGGCCCTTGTCATGCGTGAATGAAGCACCCGGCGACCGGTGCAACTGGCTCACGACGACGCGTTCTGTTCCATTGACGATAAACGTCCCGCGTTCAGTCATCAGCGGCAATTCGCCGACATAGACCTCCTGTTCGCGGACGTCGAGGACCTTCTTCTTCGGGCCTTTGTCTTCCTTATCGAACACCACGAGCCGTACTCGCAGTTTGAGCGGCACGGCAAAGGTCATGCCCTGCTCGAGGCATTCCCGTTCGTCATACTTTGGCGTCCCAAGTGTATAACTAGTGAACTCCAGGATGGCTGTATTGTTGTAGTCCGGAATCGGAAACACGCTGGCCAAGGCCGCTTGCAGTCCGTGATCCTTCCGCCGTTCGGGCTCGACTTCGAATTGAAGAAACTCCTCGTACGAACGCTTCTGAATCTCGATCAAATCCGGAATGTCGATGCTGGTTCGAATACGGGAAAAATCCTTCCGTTCGACGAACTCTTGTAGAGTCGTTTCGGGCATTCCGCAATCCTCCACTACATATGGTTGGGCTTGGGCACCCGTTTGCGCGGATGCCCACAGAGCTGAACAGACCGAGCTTACTTGATCTCGACTTTTGCGCCGCTCTCCTCGAGCTTCTTCTTCATGGCATCGGACTCTTCCTTGGTTGCCCCGGTCTTGACAGGCTTAGGAGCGCCTTCCACGAGATCCTTGGCCTCCTTGAGTCCGAGGTTGGTGAGTTCGCGCACGACTTTGATGACTTGAATCTTCTTGTCGGCAGGTGCCGACGCGAGGATCACGTCAAATGCCGTTTTTTCTTCTGCCGGAGCGGCAGCGGCTCCACCGGCGGCAGGCGCCGCGGCGACGGCAACCGGAGCGGCAGCTGTGACCCCGAACCGAGACTCCAAACCTTTTACCAACTCGGCCAAATCCAGCACGCTCATGCTTTCAATGGCTTTGATTAATTCCTCTTGCGATACCTTCGTTGCAGTGGCTGACATATCCCCTTCTCCTTTCCGTTTATCCTGAATGGCTGCAATGACTCTCACAAACTTGGTTAAGACGGCATTCAACGTATAGACCACGCCGCGAATCGGACCTTGCATGGCCGACAACAGCATGGCAATCAACACTTCTTTTTTGGGGAGCTTGGCAACAGCAGCCAACTCGGCGGGCTGCAGGATCTTACCCTCCAAGACCCCCAACATGATACGGATCTTTTCTTCGCGCTTGTCCGCCCCGATAAAATCCTTGAGGATCTTCGTGGGCAACACTGGATCGTCATAGCCGATGACGACGCCCGTTGGTCCTTTTAGATGGGTCTTCAACCCGGCCAGTGTCGTTCCCTCGGATGCCCGGATCGCCAGGGTGTTCTTCATGACCTTGTATTCGGCTTTGGCTCCGCGCAATTGTTTACGGAGCTCGGTCACCTGGTTGACCGAAAGCCCGGCAGATTCAGTAACAATTGCCAGTCGAGCACGTCCGAATTTTTCCGTCAATTCCGCAACCGCTGTGGCCTTCTCTTCCCTTTTCATCTCATCCTCTTTCTCTGTGGCTACCGCCCGACTTCCAAGGGATATCGGATCGGATCAACTCCACTGCTTCGCCAGGGCAATGGCGTCCAACTTCACCCCGATGCCCATTGTGCTCGAAATCGTCACGCTCTTGAGATAGCGTCCCTTGCAGGAAGCAGGCTTCGCCTTGACGACCGCCTCGAGGACCGCCGACGCATTGTCGAAAAGTTGATCGGGCTGAAATGACACTTTCCCGACTGGGACCTGCACAATTCCGGCCTTTTCGACCTTATACTCAACACGACCCTTCCTAATCTCTCCGACGGCCTTGCCGACTTCGAAGGTCACAGTTCCGGTTTTCGGATTGGGCATGAGCCCACGGGGCCCCAACTGTTTCCCAAGCTTACCGACTGATGCCATCAAATCCGGCGTCGCAATGGCATAATCAAAATCCATCCAGCCGCCTTTGATCCGTTCCATCAGATCGTCTGATCCGACGAAATCGGCACCGGCCTGGCGTGCTTCCTGTTCCTTTTCCCCTTTGGCAAATACGAGCACCCGGACTTTCTTCCCCGTGCCATGAGGGAGAGACGTGGTCCCGCGTACCATTTGATCGGAACGCTTAGGATCAACACCGAGCCGGATCGCCAGATCGACTGATTCGTCGAATTTCGCGTAGGCGGTGCCTTTGACCAATGCAACCGCGTCACGAAGCGCATAAGGACGCGGCTCCATTTTGGCGAGTGCGGCCTTCATTTTCTTACCCATCGCAGACTCTCCTTGCGTTGTCGTTAACCCTGGACCACCACCCCCATACTGCGGGCAGTTCCCTCAATGATCTTGACCGCTCCTTCGAGATCGGCGGCATTCAAATCGGCCATCTTTTTTTGCGCAATCTCGGTGAGCTGCTTGCGCGTGATTTTCCCGACCTTGTCCTTTTGGGGCACGCCCGATCCTTTGATGATGCCGGCCGCTTTTTTCAGCAGGTCGGACGCGGGCGGAGTTTTCATAATAAAAGTGAATGACCGGTCCTTGTACACGGTGATAATCACCGGGATGATGCTGTCGCCTTCCTTTTGCGTCTTGGCATTGAACTGCTTGCAAAACTCCATGATGTTCACGCCATGTTGACCCAATGAAGGGCCGACCGGAGGAGCCGGGTTTGCCTTGCCTGCCGGAATCTGCAATTTGATTTGGGCTGATACTTCCTTTGCCATGCACGACTCTCCTTATATGCGTTCAACCTGCAGGAACCCCAATTCGACCGGCGTTGAGCGCCCAAAAATGCTGACCATCACCTTCAGGCGGTTGTGATCCTGGTCCACCTCGTCCACGACGCCGTTGAAACCGAGGAATGGCCCGTCCACAATGCGCACATTGTCGGTCTTGATGAACTTGACCTGTTCGCGGGGACCAGCACTCCCGGCATCAACCTGTTTCAACAACTCCGCCACTTCCTCGTTAGTCAACGGCGTCGGCTGCGCGCCTCCACCGACAAACCCGGTGACCTTGGGTGTTTCCTTGATCAGTTGCAGCGTTTCGTCCGTCACAGGCGTTTCCAATTCGACGAGGACATACCCGGGAAAGAATTTCCGCCGGGAGGTGCGGCGCTTGCCGTCCTTGATCTCAATCACGTCTTCAGTCGGAACCAGAACCTGGCCCATCTTTTCGGTGAGCGCCATTTGATTGGCCCGCTCAAGCAAGCTCGTTTTCACCCGCCCCTCAAAACCTGCATAGGTATGAATGACGTACCAGTTTTTTCCCATACCCACCTTCGGATCGTTTGTTGGCGCGGCTTCGCTCATATGATTTTTCCCACCAGCCAGGATAAAAACGAGTCGATCACAGAGAGATAAATTGACATCAGGACGCAAAACACGATGACGACGGTCGTCGATCCGATCGTCTCGGCTTTCGTTGGAAACGAAACTTTCTTGAGCTCCGTTCGAACATCGCCGAGGAACTCCTTCACGTTATCAATCATCCGTTTGAACATTGCTCACCTAGGGCTGATTACTGCGATCTCACCACACCACAGACACCATCGAATCCATCCCCTCGCGCCCATCGTGAGCGCTCCGGGTCGAGCAAGCTTCCCATTCAAGATCAACCCCCCATAGGAACCTTATCCGCCTGCCAAGAACCATTTGATGGCAGCCGGTACGAGCGAGCTTGGGGTGGCAGGGGCACTAGGATTTGAACCCAGACTCTCGGTTTTGGAGACCGATGTGCTGCCATTAACACCATGCCCCTCCGCTACAGACATCCGAGCGTGGAGTCTACAGAGCTTCCGGCTCGGCTCAGCGTTTAGACAAAACACTTATTTTACTTCCTTATGAGGCGTGTGCTTGCGGCAGAACTTGCAAAACTTATTTCGCTCCAATCGATCAGGATCATTTTTTTTG